>CAYXZF010000023.1:0-27941 GCA_964469845.1 uncultured Phocaeicola sp. | reverse complement strand
TACATATATAATGTTTAAAAAGGGGTGTCATCCCCGTCACCCCCGTCACCCGTTCTTTATTTTCCGCCGGCTTTTTCGTCCTTACGATTGACACCATACTACTTTCGAGACTCCGTGAAAGCAGTCTGGGTAAGCAACGAAAGTAGTCAAGGCGGGGGAGGAGAGTAGTCAGGTTTTTCCTCTTTAGTTACGATAAATCAGCGTCTCTTTTCTGCCAAAAATCTCTTCAATAAGAAAGTCAAGAAATATGGAAAAGTATAGAACTTTCCGTTGAATCCTATGTTTTTATATCCCAGTTTGATACCGTATTTTACGTCCGGGAATTTATCTTCATTTAGCAACTTGTTCAGCGAGGCGGTTGCGCCATCGTTGGCTTTTACTTCTACGGGAACAAGGGAGTCGGCGTCGCGCACAAAGAAGTCCATTTCAAGAGAAAGCTTGTCGCTGCTGTAATAATAGAGATTATAACCTTGCTTTACAAGCATATCTCCTACCATATTTTCATAAATAGCTCCCTTGTATGTACCTAAATTCTTATTGGCTCTTAAATCTTCTTGAGCCTCTTCATCGAGTGATGCAATCAAAAGTCCGGTGTCTTTATAGTAAATTTTATACAATTTAGAATCATAGTTTCCCTTAAGTGGAAGCTCCGGCTGATTCAGACAGTGGCAGATGTTTATAACACCTGCATCAGCAAGCCATTCTACGCAACCGACATAATCTCTGTTACGTGCATTCCTCGCAATTTTGGTAATCTGAAAACGTTTGTTTTCTTTGGCCAAGAAAGTGGAAATGTGATTATATACAGCCTTGACTTTCGCTTTATCCAATCCTTCTACGTATTTGGTGATATCCTCTTCATAGTCTTTCAGCAACTGTCTCTGTATGCCCAAAGTTCCGCTGAAGTTTTTATTCTTGATATACGTATTCACCACTTCGGGCATGCCACCGATGGTAGCGTAATCGCGGAACAAACCGAATAGAACATCCATTTGTAAAGTGGCAAGAGGATTAACTTCCAACATGTGCCGGTATAGCTCATCAATAAAATCTTCAGTGTATCCCTTGGCCCAAAGAAACTCCTCGAAATCCATGGAATGCATTTCATAATCTTCCTTGTAACCGACACTGTTCGATTCTATCTCTCTATAATTGATTCCCATTAATGACCCGGAACAAATCACATCGAATCGTCCGTCGAGCTTGAAGAACTTCAATGAAGTGGCACAATTAGGACAGGCTTGCAGTTCATCAAAGAAGAATATCGTTTCACCCGGTATAAACTTCAGTTCGGGGTTAAGTAATGAGATGTTTTTAAGAATCGCATCAACTTCAAATCCATCTTCAAAGATGTTCTTGTATTTTGTTTGCTCTACAAAATTAATTTGGATAACATTCTTATAGTTCTGATATGCAAACCATTCAATAGATCGGGTCTTTCCAATCTGACGAGCTCCTTTTATTATAAGAGGTTTTCTATCGGGGTTATTCTTCCATGCAAGCAAATAAGCGTCTATCTTTCTTTTAAGCAATTTTTCCATGACTAAATTCTTTTGTTTCAACTGCAAATATAGTACTTTTCACATAATCCGCACCGTGAAATGCTTGTTATTTCACATTTTCCGGATGAATTACAATGGATATTTCACATAATCGCATTGTTTTTGAGTCGTAAATTCACATAAATGAGAAATTGTCGCATTGTATTCCACACAAAAAAAGGCAAATAGCTAATAAACTATCTGCCTTTTTTGTGGACCTGGGGAGAATCGAACTCCCGTCCAAACGAGGAAACCATATGCTTTCTACATGCTTATCTTTGCCTTCGTTTTTCGAGTACAGGCAAGACCAAAGCCACCAACCTGTACCTTATCCTCTAAATTTTCGGAAGAACATCGAGGAGGAGTCCAACCTATTCCCGATTTTGCTGTGCCGCTTGACCAAACGCTTCGGAACAAGAGCTTTTGAGCGACATCCCGTTTCCGCCACTGTGGCGGAAATAAAGGTAATCTACTGTTCTTCGATTACGCTGCGAGAGCATAAGTATTGTTGCCAGATAATAGCTTGATAACTGGGATTAAAGTGCCAATCACCGACGCACTGCATGCTTACATACCATTCCAACCCGCTGTCAAATCCAGTCAAGCCCATGAATGATGGGGCAAAGATACGGATTCTTTTGAAAAGAGACTAATTTTATCTGCGAAAATATCTTATTTGATGGAAGAAAATTAAAAAACAAATCTATCCTATTATGGTGACAAAATTTAAGAATACTCTCATTAAGAGTAATTTAGCGAAGAATACCGTCGCTTCGTATGTGTGGACGGTCCGGTATTTTCTCGCTCAGTATGGGGAAGTGAACAAAAAGAACCTTTTGGCATACAAAGGGTATCTGGTGGAAAACTTTAAGCCGCAAACGGTCAATCTGCGATTGCAGGGTATCAACAAGTATCTGGAATTTACGAAGCAGGAAAAACTGAAAGTGAAATTGGTCAAAGTGCAGCAAAAGAACTTTTTAGAGAATGTAATCAGTGATGCGGATTATAAATTTCTGAAAACACGCTTAAAAGCGGATGGCTATGATGAATGGTATTTCATTGTCTGGTTTATGGGAGCGACAGGCGCACGTGTCAGCGAACTCCTTCACATTAAGGCGGAGCATGTGCAAGTGGGTTTTCTCGATCTTTATAGTAAAGGTGGAAAAATGCGTCGTTTATATATCCCCAAGAGTTTACGGGCTGAAGCTGCGAAATGGTTGGAAAAAGAAGGCATTTCTTCCGGTTATATTTTTCTGAACCGGTTCGGAGAACGCATCACGACGCGCGGCATCGCCCAACAGCTAAAGCATTTTGCCGATAAATACGGGATGAACAGAACGGTCGTTTATCCGCATTCGTTCCGTCATCGTTTCGCCAAGAACTTTCTTGACCGTTTCAATGATCTCGCGCTTCTTGCCGACTTGATGGGGCATGAAAGTATAGAAACCACTCGCATTTATCTTCGGCGAACGGCAAGCGAACAGCAGAAGATTGTAGACAAAGTGGTGAACTGGTGATTTTACTTCTTTGGAGGTAGGTTTGCTGAGTTTGTATGATTAAGAGCCGTTCCGGCTCTCTTGGAACCGAAAGAGGGTCTTAATCATACAATAAATACTTTTCCCGCATCTTTTTATACGTATCCAGTGACGGCTGCCAATCCTTTCGGATGCCGGTTTCGTCTTTTCCGCTGATGATGGCTTGGCGGACGCTGCTTGTGCCCATCAGCAAGTCCACCCAGTTCGGACGGGTGAAAAAAACATCGGCTTTGCCTGCCTGCTTGTAAGCGTGATAACACTCGATGACATATCTCAAGGTCAGTCCTTGTGGGGCGGAAACCCGACGGAGGTCGAGACCGTAGCAATTCTTTCCTTTGTACATGGGATTCTTGTCGAAGCCTTCCAGTGCCTGGGGGGTGAAGCGGAAAGAGCGGTTCGGCATGTCGGGCGAGCCGATGACTTGAAACGGCATGTGAGTGCCGCGTCCCACGCTGATGGCTGTCCCCTCGAAGAGGCAGAGCGAAGCATAGAGCGCGATGGATTGGTCGTTCGGCAGGTTGGGGGAGGGCTTGACGGGAAGCGAATAAGGTTGTCCGTGTTTCCAGCCTTCTACGGGGAGGACGGTCAGTTCGCATTTTCGTCCTCCTTTCAGCCACCCTTCCCCGTTAATCATCCGTGCCAGTTCGCCCACGGTGCAGCCGTGAAGCACGGGGATGGCATGCATCCCCACGAAACTTTTCTTGTCGGCTTCCCGGACGGGGCCGTCTACGTAGTCGCAAGGGTTGGGACGGTCGGTGACTATCAGCGGCTTGCGGTTTTCCGCACAGGCTTCCATCACGTAGTGCATGGTGCTGATGTAGGTATAAAACCGTGCGCCTACATCCTGAATGTCGAACACCACGACATCGATGTCCGCCAATTGACCGGGTGTGGGCTTCTTGTTCTTGCCGTAGAGCGAAAGGAGAGGAAGTCCGCTCTTCGTGTCCCGTCCGTTGCTCACTGTTTCGCCGGCATCGGCCTTGCCGCGGAAACCATGTTCGGGGGCGAATACTTTGCGCACGTCCACTTGCAGGGCAAGTAAAGTGTCGAGCAGGTGAGTCTGTTGCCTGCCTACGATGGAGGTTTGGTTCACGACAAGGGCCACTCGCTTTCCGCTTAATAAAGGAAGCAGTTTTTCGGTCTGTTCGGCTCCCGTTCGGAGGGATTGGGCTTGTATTCCGCAGGCCAGGCACAAGATTATGGTCAGAATTTTGATTCTTTGTATCATGATTTTGAAGATTATTTCGTATTATTGCACAAAAATAAGAAAAGATTATGGACGCATTGGCAATTATTGATAAATTTTATCCGGAAGAAAACCAATTGAAGCATATTTTGCTGACTCATAGCCGCTCGGTGGCCGACAAGGCTTTGTGGATAGCCGACCGCCATCCCGAACTGAACCTTGACCGCCGATTTTTGGAAGAGGCCGCTTTGATTCACGACATCGGCGTGTTTCTGACCGATGCTCCCGGCATTCATTGTTTCGGTACGCATCCTTATATCTGTCACGGCTATCTCGGTTCGGAGTTGTTGCGGCGAGAAGGGTATCTGCGTCATGCTTTGGTGTGCGAACGCCACACGGGAGCCGGCATTTCGCTCGCCGGTATTTTGGCTCGACAACTTCCCCTGCCGCATCGCGACATGCTGCCGGTCTCGCTCGAAGAACAGGTGATTTGCTTTGCCGATAAGTTTTTTTCAAAGACTCATCTTGACCGTGAAAAGTCCGTAGAGAAAGCGCTGAAAAGTATTTCCGCCTATGGTGAAGACGGAGTGGAACGCTTCAAAGACTGGTGTAAACGCTTCTTGTAAGCCCTAAAAATAAATTAAATTTAGTGTAAACGCTTCATATTTGGCGGATAATGCTTAATTTTGCCCTTTCAAAGCAAAAAAAGAATGACGCAAAGCAAACTACATAGATTGATACCCTTTCTGCTGCTGGTATTTTTCCTGACGTTCTCCGTAGGGTCGGGAGCGCAGCGTGTGCGCAATCGCCGAAACAGTCGTCCGTCCAATGATACGGCACGGGTTGATTCAGTCGGTACGGATACGGTGGCACTTGACACAATGGGCGGAAAGAAAAAAGAGCCGCTGGATGCGCCGGTGACTTATGAAGCGAACGATTCCATCGTGTTTACCGAAGGAGGGCTGGCGCATCTATATGGTGACGGCAAGGTGAATTATGAAAAAATTGAGCTGACTTCGGCGGTGATTACCATGAACATGGATAGCAGTACGGTTTATGCCCGCGGCTTGGTGGATAGCACCGGTACGGAAAACGGTAAACCCGTGTTTAAGGATGGCGACACTCCGTATGAGTCGAAGGAGATGCGTTACAACTTTAAGTCGAAGCGTGGTTTTATTCATAGTATTGTGACCCAGCAGGGAGAAGGATATGTAACCAGCGAAGAGTCGAAGAAAGGCGCGAACGATGAGATTTATATGCGTCACGGCAAATATACGACTTGCGACAATCACGAGCATCCGCACTTCTATTTGAAACTCTCGATGGCTAAGGTTCGGCCGAAGAAGAATGCGGTTTTCGGTCCGGCGCAGTTGGTGGTGGAGGATGTTCCGTTGCCCATTGCCATTCCGTTCGGCTTCTTTCCCTTTAACAGCAGCTATTCGTCCGGCTTCATCATGCCGACTTTCGGTGATGAAATGAACCGCGGCTTCTATTTGCGAGACGGCGGTTATTACTTTGCCATCAGCGACAATATGGACTTGAAGGTGTTGGGCGAAATCTTTACCAAGGGTTCGTGGGGGCTTTCCACCCAGTCCAACTATGCGAAACGCTATAAATATAGCGGCTCGTTCAACGCCAGCTATCTGGTTACTAAGACGGGAGAGAAGAACATGCCCGATTACATGGTAACCAAAGACTTTAAGTTGGCATGGAGTCATCGGCAGGATGCAAAAGCCAGTCCCAACAGCTCTTTCTCGGCCAATGTAAACTTTGCCACCAGCAGTTACGACCAGCGTAACCTGAGCAGCCTTTACAATCCGCAGCAGTATTCCAATAACACGAAAGCATCCAGCGTGAGCTATTCGCGTACCTTTCCGGAGATTGGACTGAACCTGTCGAGTACGTTTAACATTACTCAGAACACGCGCGACTCGTCCATCAGTGTCACACTGCCGGACTTGAATATCTCGCTCAACCGTATCTATCCTTTCAAACGAAAGAAGGCGGCGGGTGAAGAACGCTGGTATGAGAAAATCTCGTTTCAGTACACCGGTCGTGTAACCAATTCCATCAGCACCAAGGATAACCTGATACTGAAACAGGGACTGAGCAAGTGGAACAACGGCTTCCAGCACTACATTCCGGTGAGTGCCACTTTCACGCTGTTCAAGTATTTCAATGTGGTTCCTTCGTTCAATTATACCGAACGCTGGTACACCCGTAAGGTGATGCAGGAATACGACCCTACCGTGAGCGGCAATGTGCGGAAAGATACCATCAACGGATTCAACCGCGTTTATAACTATAACATGAGCCTCCAAGTGAATACCAAACTCTACGGTTTCTACAAGCCGTGGAAGATGTTTGGTGATAAGGTGCAGATGATTCGCCACGTCTTCACCCCGTCTGTCAGCTTCAGCTATGCGCCCGATTTCGGTGCCTCGCGGTATGGTTACTACGACACCTATACTTATACCGACGCGAACGGCGAAGTGCGTACCGTGGAATACTCTCCTTATCAGGGCATGGCGTTCGGAGTGCCGGGACAGGGTATGCAAAAGAGCATCAACTTTGCGGTAGACAACAACGTGGAGATGAAAATCAAGTCGGAAAGCGATACTACCGGAGTGAAGAAAATCAGTTTGATAGACCAGCTTTCCGCCAATATCTCTTACAATGCGGCGGCGCAAACCCGTCCGTGGAGTGACCTCAGCATGAATCTTCGTTTGAAGCTCACCAAGAGTTATACCTTTAATATGAACGCTTCGTTTGCCACCTATGCCTATCAGTACGATGAAAGGGGAAACGTCGTAGTGGGCGACCGTACCGAATGGTCGTACGGACGTTTCGGCCGTTTTCAGGGATATAGCGGTTCGTTCTCTTATACTTTTAATAATGACACATGGAAGAAATGGTTCGGCAAGGACGGTGACAAAAAGAAGAAAGGTAAGGACGACGACGATGAATTTGAAGATGAACGCCTGACCGAAGAAGAACAGGCCGAACTGAAGAAAAAACAATCGCAGCCTCGCAAGAAGGAACAGGCCAGCTTAAGCGATGATGGGTATCTGGCTTTCAAAATGCCGTGGTCATTGAGCTTGAGTTATAGCTACAGCATCCGTGAAGATAAGGATAAGGAGAAATTTAACCGCAAGACCATGCGTTATCCTTATGCGCTGACTCATTCGTTGAATGCCAGCGGCAATGTCAAGTTGGGCAGCCGTTGGAACATCAATTATTCATCGGGATACGACTTTACCCAAAAGAAAATGTCCATGACGACGATGAATATCTCGCGCGACCTTCACTGTTTCACCATGAGTTGCGGTTTGGTGTTCGGTCCGTTCACTTCGTACAATTTCAGCATCCGTGCCCTTTCCAATATGCTGACCGATGCGTTGAAATGGGATCAGCGAAGCAATACGGGTAGTGCTGTTACGTGGTACTGATGAGGCTGACTAATGGACTTGCCGTAAAGCGAATGCAATTTTTTCTCTGAAATATTAGGTGGAGAAAAAGAATTTGTGTACTTTTGCACCGTCATTTTAGGGATGCACCCGTAGTTCAATGGATAGAATACCGGATTCCGGTTCCGATGATATGAGTTCGATTCTCATCGGGTGTACAAAGAAATCGCTGAGTAATTGTTTGCCAATTAGGAGGCGATTTTTATTTTGCGCATTTTGATGCAAAAATGAATAGAGTAAAAACCTTAATAATTTTTGATTATGAAAATCCGACAGACTTTTCTTTTGTTTTTTTTATGGGCATTCGCCAGCCTGCAAGCACAGCAGAAAGATACTGTTTATGTGAGCGATTACGGCATCCTGCCTTATACTTACGAGAACCAGACACAGCGCATGCGTACGGTTATCGACGACTGCAAAAAACTGAATGCCAAAGTGCTGATTTTTGAAAAAGGGCGTTATGACTTCTGGCCGGAACATGCCGCTCGCAAAGAATTTTTCATCACCAACACCTCTACGGAACAAGAATGCCCTTCCAAGATAAAGACCATCGGATTGTTTTTTGAAGACATGGAGGGACTGACGATAGAAGGCAACGACGCTACATTGATGTTTCACGGCAAGATGACTTTGCTCTCCTTTGCGCACTGCCGGCAGATGCGTTTGCAGAACATCCATCTGGACTTTGAACGGCCGGGAGGTTCCGAAATCACTTATACCCGGGTGGACGAGGCGGGAGTGGAAATAAGCATCCATCGGGATGCCCGTTATGAAATAGCAGACGGCAAGATTCACCTGTACGGCGAAGGGTGGCGTTCCAATCGGAACCACTGCATCGAGTACGACCCGGAAAACCAACATTTCTTTTACAGTCAGGGCTGGAACCGGTTGGCTGCCTCTCCGGCAGCGGAAGTTGCTCCGGGCATCGTCCGCTTTTCCACGCCGGCAGACTTCCGTCCGAAAGTGGGCAACACGCTGACCGTAAGAGACATTATCAGAGATCAAGTGGGCATGTTTATTTATGAAAGCCAAGACGTGACACTGAGCCGGGTGGGCATGCACTACATGCACGGGCTGGGAATAGTCAGCCAATACAGCCGCAACATAACCATGCAGGAAGTCAACTGCATGCCGCGCGAAGGCAGTGGACGCATCCTGGCTTCTTCCGCCGACTTCATGCACTTTTCCGGATGTAGCGGAAAAATCAGTATCCTCGGATGCCGGTATGCCGGAGCGCAAGACGACCCCATCAATGTACACGGAACCAATCTGCGAGCCGTGAAGAAAATAAACGACCGGACGCTGGAGTTGCGCTTTATGCACGGACAAAGCTACGGGTTCAACGCATACTTCCAAGGAGACACCGTGGCATTTGTCAAAGCAAGTACGATGGAACGCTATGCTTCGGCAACGGTAGTTTCCGTCAAACGGCAGGCCGACCGCACGGTGGAGGTGACTTTCGACCGATCGGTTCCGACTTCGCTGGAACTGAATCATGACTGTGTGGAAAATATGACCTGCACCCCCGAAGTGGAAATCCGTCGTTGCTACTTCACCCGAACCAGTACGCGAGGTACGCTGGTGACAACTCCCCGAAAGGTGGTGATAGCCGATAATACGTATGACAAGACCGGCATGAGTGCCATTCTGATAGAGGGAGACGCGGAAGGATGGTATGAGTCCGGACCGGTAAAGGATGTGCTGATTGAGAACAATACCTTTATAGATTGTGCCTACAACGGCGGACCGGGCAATGCCGTCATCGCCCTGCATCCGTCAAATACCCTTGTCAAGGCAGACCGACCGGTACACAGAAACGTACGCATCATCGGCAACCGCTTCCGACTGTCGGGAAATCCGGTTCTTTATGCCAAGAGCACGGAGGGATTGACTTTCAAGAACAATGACGTCACTCCCTTCCCCGGTACAGCTCTGTCCAAGGAACTCTTTATTTTCAACGGCTGCAAGGACGTGAAGATTCAGGGAAATACATTTCCGCACCGATTGTCGACGGAAAACATCCGATTCGAGAACATGAAACCGAACTATCAAAAATAACCTCCGGACAGCTAATGACTGCTATCAATACCTCTTCCCGACTGGTCTCATTGGATATCCTGAGAGGCTTTGACTTGTTCTTGTTGGTCTTCCTGCAACCGGTATGCGTGGCTTTTGGGAAACAATTGGACACGCCGTGGATGAACGCCATCCTTTATCAATTGGATCATGAAGTCTGGGTCGGGTTCCGCTTTTGGGACTTGATTATGCCCTTGTTCCTTTTCATGTCCGGGGTTTCCCTGCCGTTTTCCTTGTCCAAATATCGGACAAAGACAGACAAGAAGGAAGTTTATCGGAAAATCATCAGGCGTTTTGTGCTCTTGTTTCTTTTGGGCATGGTGGTGCAAGGAAACTTATTAGGTTTCGACCTTGCGCACATATACTTATACACCAATACGTTGCAGGCTATCGCCTCCGGCTATCTGATAGCAGCTCTGCTGCTATTGCGCGGTGCTCTCCGCACACAAGTATGGGCTACCCTCGCTCTGTTGCTGATATACGGATTGCCCATGACCTTTGCCGGAGACTTTACTCCCGAAGGCAACTTCGCCAACCGGCTGGACGCCGTTCTGTTAGGAAGGTTCCGGGGCGATCCTTCTTACACTTGGATCTGGAGCAGCCTGACATTCGGAGTGACCGTCATGTTGGGGGTGTTTGCCGGACAAATGATGCAACAAAAAGACCGCCGAAAGGCCGTTGTGTACCTTTGCTGCACCGGATTGGCACTGGTGGCCTTGGGCTGGTTATGGAGTCTGCAGATGCCCATCATCAAAAGAATCTGGACCGGCAGCATGACCTTGCTTTCCGGCGGATATTGCTTTCTGCTGATGGGAGTCTTTTATTATTGGATAGACTATCGGGGACATCGGAAAGGGCTGGAATGGCTGAAAGTATACGGCATGAATTCCATTACGGCGTATTTGTTGGGAGAAACCATTAACTTCCGTTGCATTGTCCATTCCGTTTCTTATGGTTTGGAATCCTACTTGGGTGCTTATTACCCCGCTTGGCTGACATTCGGCAACTTTCTGATACTGTTCCTAATACTGCGGTTTATGTACCGATATAAGATATTCTTAAAAATCTGAGTGCTTCGTTTATCTGTTTCCCGCTATCGTCTGTAGGGTTGTTTCCCTTTGAATTTGCGTTTTTGTTTGGGTATATGAAGATTTTTCTTTACTTTTACCGAATGATTGGAGTAATATATAAAAACCTGTTAAATCAATGAAAAATAAACTGATTTCGTGGCTGTGTATGATGTCCGTGTGTGTCACGATGATGGCGCAGGCGGTAACAAATATGCTTCCGAAGCCTCAGCGGATGGTGGTTTCCCAAGGACGTTTCGTGATGGGAAAGTTGGAATTGAACACTCCTGTTCGGCAAGTGCTTTGGGCGGATTTTATTGCTGCTTCCGGAGGTGAAATCGTATCGAAGTCATCCCGTAAGATAGAAGTGACGTTGGTGTCGGAAATACAGGAAGCCAAACAGAATCAGGAAGAAGCCTATCGGTTGGTGGTTTCGCCGAAGGGTGTGCAAGTGGAAGCAACCACCGAAAAAGGAGTGTATTGGGCGATGCAGACCCTTCGTCAGTTGGAAGAAAAAAAAGGTTGTTTTACGGCTTGTGAAATTGTTGATTGGCCCGCTTTTAAAATCCGCGGATTCATGCACGATGTGGGTAGGAGTTACCTCCCTGTCGATGAATTGAAGAGAGAGATAGCCATGCTTTCACGCTATAAAATCAACGTTTTTCATTGGCATTTGACCGAGAATCAGGCTTGGCGTTTGGAAAGCAGGATTTTTCCGATGCTGAACGACAGCGCGAACATGACTCGTTTGCAGGGGAAGTATTATACCATCGAAGAAGCCAAAGACTTGGTAAATTTCTGCAAGAATCACAATGTACTGCTTATTCCCGAAATCGATATGCCGGGACATAGTGCCGCTTTTGTGCGTACTTTCCGCCATGACATGCAAAGTCCCGAAGGGATGAAGATTCTGAAACTGCTCATCGATGAAGTGTGCGAAACCTTTGCCGATGTGCCTTATTTGCATATCGGAACGGATGAGGTCGGTTTCTCGAACAAGAATTTTGTACCCGAAATGGTGGCGTATATCCGCACCAAAGGGAAGAAGGTCGTTTCATGGAATCCGGGCTGGAACTACCAACCGGGTGAAGTGGACATGATGCAGATGTGGAGTTTCCGAGGAAAAGTGACGCCGGGTATTCCGCATATCGACAGCCGTTTTCACTACACCAATCACTTTGATACCTTTGCCGACTTGGTGGCTTTGTATGACAGCAAGGTTTATAATCAGGTCGAACAAACCGATGATGTGGTAGGTGCTATCGTTGCCTTGTGGCACGACCGTTTGCTTTCGTCGGAAGAAAATATGGTGCTTGAAAACAACTTCTACCCAAGCATGTTAGCCTTGGCCGAACGCACTTGGTCAGGCGGCGGTTCGCAGTACTTTGACGGCGAAGGTACGATGATGTGGAATGAGCATACGGATACGTACAAGAACTTTGTCCAATTTGAAAAGCGCATGTTGTGGCACAAGGAGAAGTATTTTCAAGGTTATCCGTTCGGCTATGTAAAGCAGACTCATGTGAAGTGGAAAATTACCGATGCTTTCCCCAATGGAGGCGACATGACGCGGGTGTTTCCGCCTGAGCAAAGTTTGCAGGATAGTTATGAATACGAAGGGAAAACTTACGGCGTGCGGTCGGCCATCGGTGCCGGTATCTATTTGCGTCATGTGTGGGGAGGCTTGCCGACCAGTATTCCGACTTTCTATAAAAATGCTCAAGAAAATCATACGGCATACGCTTATACGTGGGTTTATTCGCCTAAGGAACAGGAAGTGGGGCTGTGGGCGGAAACGCAGAATTACAGTCGTTCGGAAATGGATCTTCCGCCCAAGCAGGGCACGTGGGACTATCGCGGAAGTTGTCTGTGGATAAACGATACGGAAGTATCGTCGCCCGTATGGACTGCCTCGCATACCGTGAAAAGTAATGAAATCGCTTTGGGCAATGAGAACTGCGTGGCTCGTCCGCCGCTGAAAATCAAATTGAAAAAAGGTTGGAATAAGGTGTTGTGGAAGTTGCCCATAGGTAAATTCCGTTCACACGAAGTGCGTTTGGTGAAATGGATGTTTACTACCGTATTTGTAACACCTGACGGTCGGCAGGCAGTAGAAGGATTGATTTATTCACCCGATAAGAAAATGTAGAAGATGAGAAAATTATTATCTATAGGTTTGGCTTTCATCCTTTCTTGCGGCGGTTATGCGCAGGATAAAATCAAAGTGGCTTGTGTAGGAAACAGTATAACTTACGGTACCGGTGTGGCAGATAGGGAAGTAAATGCCTATCCGGTGAAACTTCAGGGCATGTTGGGCGACCGCTACGAGGTGGCTAACTTCGGTAAGCCCGGCGCGACTCTCTTGAATCACGGTCATCGCCCCTACACCCGGCAGCAGGAGTACAAAGATGCTTTGGCGTTTGCCGGTGATATCGTGGTGATTCACCTCGGCATCAATGATACCGATCCGCGCAATTGGCCGAACTATCGGGATGAGTTCATCGGCGATTACCGCGCATTGATGCGGTCTTTCCGCAAAGTGAATCCGAAGGTACGCTTTCTTTTGGCTCGTATGACTCCGCTTTCGCATCGTCATTACCGCTTTGAGTCGGGAACCCGTGACTGGCATGCCGAAATTCAGACGGCCATCGAGTGCATTGCCAAGGCGGAGGGAGTGCAGTTGATTGATTTCCACGAACCGCTTTATCCGTATCATTATGTATTGGAAGATGCCGTACACCCCAATGCCGAAGGAGCCGCCATCTTGGCGAAGACCGTTTACGAAGGGATTACCGGTGATTTTGGCGGTTTGCAGATGTCGGAACTGTATTCGGATAATATGGTGTTGCAACATGGTCAGTCTTTGGATATTCACGGAAAGGCTGACGCCGGCGAGAAGGTAACGGTAAAGATTGCCGGACAAAAGGTGAGAACGGTGGCAGGTACGAATGGCAAATGGAGTGTGACCCTCCGACCGTTGAAGGCCGGCGGCCCTTATACGTTGAGCATCTCGACAGGAAAACAGGAATTGATATATAAAGAGGTGTTGGCAGGCGAAGTATGGTTGTGTTCCGGTCAGTCGAATATGGAGTTTCGGTTGAATCAATCGGCCACCGGCAAGCGTGACATCCCACAAGCGTCCAATGACCGGATTCGTCTGTTCGATATGAAGGCTCGTTGGCGTACGGATGCAGTGGAATGGGATGCCTCTGTGCTCGACTCGCTGAATCATCTGCAATACTTTACCGACACTTCGTGGGAAGTTTGTTCACCGGAAACAGCCGGTCGCTTTTCGGCCATAGCCTATTATTTCGGGAAAATGCTGCAAGATAGTCTGAAGGTACCTGTAGGCTTGATTTGTAATGCCATCGGTGGTTCGCCGGCAGAAGCATGGGTCGATAGGCGTACGTTGGAATACGAGTTTCCTGCCATCCTTCGCAACTGGACGCAGAATGACTTTATTCAAGACTGGGTACGCGGACGGGCGGCTTTGAACGTGAAGAAATCTTCTCATAAGTTTCAGCGTCATCCCTATGAACCTTGTTACCTGTATGAATCGGGTATTCTTCCGTTGCAACAGTATGCTGTCAAGGGAATCTTGTGGTATCAGGGCGAATCGAATGCCCATAACAAGGATGCGCACGAAAAACTCTTCAAGTTGCTGATACAGAGTTGGCGAAAGAATTGGAACAATGCCGAACTTCCATTTTATTTTGTCCAACTTTCCAGTCTGAACCGTCCGTCATGGCCGTGGTTCCGCGACAGCCAACGTCGCTTGATGAATGAAATACCGAATACCGGTATGGCGGTGTGTACCGATTGTGGCGACTCGTTGGATGTTCATCCCACCCGCAAGCAGGAAGTGGGTGAGCGCTTGGCACGCTGGGCTTTGAGCGAAACATACGGTTACGACATGGTGCCTTCGGGTCCTCTCTATAAGTCTGTAACGTTCGATAAGAGCGTAGCTACGGTATCCTTTGACTATGTGGAAGGAATGAAACCATCGGAAGGAACCGAACTGCGTACCTTTGAGATTGCCGGTGAAGACCGGGTGTTCTATCCTGCCAAAGCCGTCGTGGAAGGCAATCAGGTGAAAGTGTGGAGCGAACGAGTGAAGGAACCCAAGGTGGTTCGATATGGTTGGCAACCGTTTACCAGGGCTAATTTAGTGAATGGCGAAGGATTGCCTGCTTCGACTTTCCGAACGGATATTTAATATAATGAAAGAACTGCTATATGAAGAAACTGATAATACTTATGATGCTCGGTGTTGTTCCGATGTTGCTGAAAGCGATGAATGAGAAAGAACCGGAAAAAGTCTGTCTGAACAAAGGATGGGAGTTCTCCCAAGTAGGAAAAGGGGAGTGGCTTCCGGCTAAAGTTCCGGGTACGGTGCAACAAGACTTGATAGATAATGGTAAACTGGTGAATCCTTTCTATGGGATGAACGAGGAAAAAGTTCAATGGGTGGAAAAGGAGGACTGGGTATATAGAACTTCGTTTGAAGTGACTGAGGAACAGTTGGCTTACGATGCCGCCGTGTTGGAGTTTGAAGGCTTGGACACCTATGCCGATATTTACTTGAACGGTTCGTTGTTGGAGCGTACAGACAATATGTTCGTGGGCTATACATTGCCGGTGAAAGAGGTGCTTCGTCCGGGAATGAACCGTCTTCAGGTTGTGTTTCATTCACCTATCAAACAAACATTGCCGCAATGGGAGACAGACGGCTTTTCTTATCCGGCGGACAATGACCATAGCCGGACACGCGTCAGTATTTACAGTCGCAAGGCTCCGTACAGTTATGGTTGGGATTGGGGAATCCGTTTGGTAACCAGTGGCATTTGGCGTCCGGTGACATTGACCTTCTACCATTTGGCTCGCATTGAGGATTATTACGTCCGTCAGCACTCGGTTTGCAGTGAACGGGCTACGGTGGAGCAGGTATTGGAAGTGAACAGTGTCGCCCCCACTTCGATTCCGGCTGAAGTTGCCTTTACCTATTCTTATAAGGGAGGCGACAAGGTGACAAAACACCTCCCTGTCACTTTGCAGCCGGGAGAAAACAAACTGACCTTGCCGATGGAAATCGAGCGTCCGCATTTGTGGATGCCGAACGGTTGGGGAGAACCGGCACTTTACGACTTTGAAACCTCGGTGAAGGTAGACGGTCGGGTGGTAGCACGGGAAAAAAAGCGTGTAGGGCTGCGTACCATTAAAGTTGTGATGGAAGATGACCGGGACGGGAAGTCGTTTTACTTTGTTGTGAACGGTCGGCCGATGTTTGCGAAAGGTTCCAACTTCATTCCGAACGATGCTTTTCTGCCGAATATCACGACCGAACGTTATTACAACCTGATGAAAGCCGTGAAAGAAGCCAATCACAATATGTTACGCGTTTGGGGAGGCGGTATCTATGAAGACGATCGGCTTTATGACGCTGCCGACGAGATGGGCATTTTGATTTGGCAGGACTTTATCTTTGCCTGCACGTTATATCCCGGCGACCCGAACTTCTTGCGTCGGGTATCTGAGGAAGCAACGTACAACATCAAGCGTTTGCGCGGGCATGCCAGTCTGGCCATGTGGTGTGGTAACAATGAAATTTATGAGGGAATGAGATACTGGGGATGGAGTCGGAAGTACGACAATCCCGCTGTTTGGGAAGAAATGAAAAAAGGATATGACAAACTGTTTCACCAACTGCTTCCGGTGCTGGTTAAGGAATGGGATGGTGACCGATTTTATATGCACAGTTCACCTTATGAGGCCAACTGGGGACGTCCGAATAGTTGGGCTACGGCCGACAGCCATAACTGGGGAACTTGGTACGGACGGAAGCCTTTTGAAACGCTCGATACAGAACTTCCTCGCTTTATGAGCGAATTTGGTTTTCAGGCTTTCCCGGAAATGAAGACGTTGTCTACTTTTGCCGAACCGAAGGATTATGCGTTGGAATCGGAAGTGATGAATGCGCATCAAAAGGCATCCATCGGTAATGAACTTATCCGGAAAACCATGATGCTTTACTATGACGAACCTCAGGATTTTGAAGAACTGGTTTACAAGGGATTGGTGTTGCAAGGGATGGGAATCCGCCACGGCATTGAGGCTCATCGCCGTAACCGTCCGTATTGCATGGGCAGTTTGTATTGGCAACTGAACGACAGTTGGCCGGTTGTTTCTTGGTCGGGCATCGATTACTACGGCAACTGGAAGGCGTTGCATTATCAAGGGAAGCGTGCGTTCGCTCCCGTATTGCTCAACGCGTTTAAAGAGGGCGATGAACTTTGTATCTACACTCTTTCCGATAAACTTGAAAGTTATCCCGATGCCGTTTTACAGTTGAATTTGATGGATTTCAACGGAAAAGTGTTGAGTCGCAAGCGTATTACCGGAGAAGTTCCTGCCAATGCTTCGGTAGTGTTTCATCGTGAACCGTATGGCGATTTGGCTGCCGAACCGACCCGTACCTTGCTGCAAATGACATTGAAAGATGCCCAAGGCAAGGTGCTTTCAGAGGAAATTTACTATTTTTGCTATCCGAAGAATCAAGAATTACCTGAGGCGAAAGTCCGTTATAAGGTTAAGCAGTCGGACGGTAAGTGTGAAGTGACGCTTTCTGCCGGACAGCTGGCTCGTGATGTATTTGTTGAGGTGTCGGTACAAGGTGCGGAGTTTACGGACAATTTCTTTGACCTTCTTCCGGGACAGACCAAGAAGCTGGTCATCACCTCGGACAAAATCAAGAAAAACGAACCGATTGCTGTGAAGGTGCGGCATTTGAAGATGAAATGTATAAATATTAATTAAACCTATCAATAATGAGAAAACATGTAATGGGAATCGCAAGTTTGTTTGCGGCAGGTTTTATGCTTTTTTCCTGTACTTCCGAAGTAAAAGAAGCGAGCTATCAAATTATTCCTATCCCGCAGGAAATCGTGTTGGGACAGGACGGTGCTTTCATCCTTGCCAACGGTACAAAGATTTTGTATCCTGCCGGCAATGAAAAGATGCAGAAGAACGCGGAATTCTTGAAAGACTATGTGAAAGAACTGACCGGCAACACCCTGAGTGTGGAAGCCGGTACGGAAGGTCAGGGAATTATTCTTCAAGTAACTCCCAATGAAGCCTGTCCGGACGGTTATCAATTGAAGGTGGACGCCAACGGAGTGGTCATTAACGGTGGCTCGGAAGCCGGTGTGTTCTATGGAATTCAGACACTTCGCAAGTCCATCCCCGTCGGTCAGGGCATTCATGTATCTCTTCCTGCCGTAGAAATCAACGACGCTCCGCGTTTCTCTTATCGCGGCGCACATTTTGATGTTTCCCGTCACTTCTTCACGGTAGACGAAGTGAAGCGTTTCATTGATATGGCGGCATTGCACAACATCAATCGCCTTCATTGGCACCTGACAGACGATCAGGGTTGGAGAATTGAAATCAAGAAGTATCCGTTGCTGACCGAAAAGGGTTCCAATCGTACGGAAACCGTTATCGGTCGTAATTCCGGTAATTATGACGGTAAGCCATACGGTGGTTTCTATACTCAGGAAGAGGCTCGTGAAATCGTGGCATACGCAGCCGACAGACATATCATTGTCATTCCGGAAATAGACCTTCCGGGGCACATGATGGGAGCTTTGAACGCTTATCCCAACCTGGGATGTACCGGTGGTCCGTATGAAGTTTGGCGTCAGTGGGGCGTATCCGAAGAAGTGCTTTGCGCCGGTAACGATGACGTTTTGGCGTTCATAGATGATGTGTTTGCCGAAATTATTGACATTTTCCCGTCTGAGTATATTCATGTGGGCGGTGATGAATGTCCGAAGACCCGTTGGAAAGACTGTCCGAAATGTCAGGCTCGTATCAAGGCTTTGGGCATCAAGGGTGACGGCAAGCATACGGCAGAAGAATATTTGCAGAGCTTTATCATCAATCATGCGGAAAAGTTTTTGAACAGCAAGGGTCGTCAGATGATTGGTTGGGACGAAACACTGGAAGGCGGATTGGCTCCTAACGCGACAGTGATGTCATGGCGTGGTGAAGGCGGTGGCATCGAAGCTGCCAAGCAAAAGCACGATGTCATCATGACTCCGAACACTTACTTGTATTTCGATTATTATCAGACCAAGGACATTGACAACGAACCGTTGGCTATCGGTGGTTATCTGCCTTTGGAAAATGTATATAATTATGAACCGATGCCGAAGGCTTTAAGTAAGGAAGAACAAAAGTACATCATCGGTGTGCAGGCAAACTTGTGGACCGAATACATCCCCACTTACAGCCAAGTGGAATACATGGAATTGCCGCGTATGGCCGCCCTGTCTGAAATCCAGTGGAGTGGTGCGGACAAGAAAAACTACGAATGTTTCCTGAACCGTTTGCCGCAGCTGACCGCCATTTACGATGTGAAGGGTTACAATTACGCTACCCATGCCTTTGACATTACCGCCAAGTTGGTGCCCAACACAGACGAGGAAGTACTGGACGTGACATTCAAGACCATAGACAACTGTCCGATTCATTATACTTTGGACGGAACGGAGCCTACTGCCGATTCGCCTAAATACGAAGGTACGTTGAAGTTGAAAGAAAGTTGTGTTATCAAGGCTATGGGTATCCGTCCGACCGGAAACACCCGCATCTTCTCGGAAGAAATCAAAATTCACAAAGGCAGCTTCAAGCCCATCACCATGTTGCAGCCCATCAATCCGCAGTATTCGTTCGAGGGCGCAGGCGTGTTGCTGGATGGTTTGAAGGGTAACTTCAATTACAAGACCGGCCGTTGGATTGCTTTCTACAAGAACGACATGGAAGCCGTCATTGACCTGAAACAGCCGACAGAAATCAGCTCAGTGTCTATCTCGGCTTTGGTAGAAAAGGGTGATTGGGTGTTTGGCCCTCGCCGTTTCGCTGTCGCCATTTCCGAAGACGGCAAGAATTTCAAGGAAGTCGCTAAAGAAGACTATCCGTTCATGACGCCGGACAATCCGAACAAAATCTATGACTATACCTTGACATTCGATGCGGTGAAGCCCCGCTATGTAAAGGTTTGGGTGCAACCGGAACACAAGTTGCCGGGCTGGCATGGCGGCAAGGGAAATCCCGCCTTTGTCTTTATGGATGAAATCACCATAAACTGATGCTTGTCTGTTTGATGAAATAAGATGGAGTGGGTGGCAGGTTCTTTTTGAGGAGCGTGTCACCCACTTGTACTTATAAAAGTATGTAAACCTTTGAAATAAAGATAAATTAAGAATGAAAAAGTATGTGATAATGGCAGGATTGCTGTTGGGCTTATCCTTGACGAGTTGTGAACGTCAGGCAGAGACGCTCTCCGTCATTCCTGTACCTTTGAACACGGTACTGACGGGTGGCGCATTTACCGTGAATGGACAGACCCGATTATGGATTGAAGCTCCCGAAGCGGACAAGAAGCAACTGGCAGACTATTTGGCGGCTTCTCCGTTGAAGTTGGCGTTGGCTACCGAGGTTCCGTCAGCTAACGGCATTGTCTTGAAAGTGGTTTCCGGATTGGCTGATGTACAAAGTCCCGAAGGATATGTGCTGACGGCTACGGATAAAGGAGTGGAGATTCGGGCGACTTCGGGAGCCGGTTTGTTCTATGGCGTACAGACCTTGTTGCAGATGACAAGGGAAAACGGTCGGGTAGCACTGGGTACGATTACTGACGAACCCCGCTTTGAATATCGTGGCATGATGCTTGATGTGTCCCGTCACTTTTTCGACAAGGCTTTCGTAAAGAAACAAGTCGATGCGTTGGCCTATTATAAGCTGAACCGTTTGCATCTGCACTTGACCGATGCGGCCGGTTGGCGTATCGAAATCAAGAAATACCCCCGCTTGACGAATTTCGCCGCATGGCGCAGTCATGCCAAATGGAAGGATTGGTGGAACGGCGATCGCTTGTATAAGGAAGAAGGCAGCGAAGATGCTCACGGCGGTTATTTCACGCAGGACGATATTCGGGAATTGGTGGCTTATGCGCAAGAACGTTACATCACCATCATTCCTGAGATTGAAATGCCTGCACATTCTGAAGAAACCTTGACGGCTTATCCGGAGCTTTCGTGTACGCATGAACCTTACAAACAAGCGGACTTCTGTGTGGGCAGCGAAAAGACTTTTGAGTTTTTAGAGAATGTTTTGCTGGAAGTGATGGAACTGTTTCCCTCCTCGTACATTCATGTGGGCGGTGATGAGGCCGGCAAGCAGTCGTGGCCGACCTGCAAACTCTGTCAGGCACGTATGAAAAAGGAGAATCTGAAGGATGTGAACGGTTTGCAAAGCTATCTGATTCACCGCATCGAGAAATTCTTGAACAAGCACGGACGCAACCTGCTTGGTTGGGACGAGATTTTGGACGGCGGACTGGCTCCCAACGCAACCGTCATGTCTTGGCGTGGCACCGAAGGCGGTTTGAAAGCCATTCAGGCCGGTCATCAGGCCATCATGACTCCGGGCGAATATTGCTATTTCGATTCGTATCAGGATGCTCCTCACACACAGCCGGAAGCATTCGGTGGCTATTTGCCTTTGAGTAAAGTGTATTCGTACAATCCGCTTCCCGACACACTGAGTGCCGACAAGGCTAAGTTGCTTTACGGTGTGCAGGCTAACTTGTGGGCGGAATGTATTCCGACCAATGAACAGATGGAGTACATGATTTATCCCCGTATCTTGGCGTTGGCGGAAGTGGCTTGGAGTGTGCCCGCGAATAAGGATTACGAAAACTTTCACGACCGGGCGTTGCAAGCGGTGGACGAACTCCGTGCTAAAGGTTATCATCCGTTCGATCTGAAGAATGAAGCGGGCAATCGTCCGGGAGCAGACCGTCCGGTAGAACATTTAGGCGTCGGCAAAAAGGTGACATACGGCGATGGCGGTAAGTATTACAGCGGCTATACCGCCGGTGGTGACGATGCCTTGGTGAACGGCATCCGCGGCGGATGGAACTATTCGGATAAATTGTGGCAAGGATTCTTGGACAAGAACGGAGTGGATGTGACCATTGATTTGGAAAAGGAAACACCACTTAAAAGTGTCAATGCCGACTTTATGCAGATTTGCGGACCGGGTGTTTTCCTGCCGAAGCAAGTCATCATTTCCGTATCAAACGACGGCAAGGAATTTACAGAGCTGGCAAAGATTGACCACCAAGTGGTGAAAGACGACCAAGTGACTTTCAAGAACTTTGGCTGGGAAGGCGAAGCGACTGCCCGCTATGTACGTTATCAAGCAGCCATTGACAGAAACTTCGGTGGTTTCTTGTTTGTAGATGAAATTGTAATTAAGTAAAATCAATCGACTCAATGAAAAAACTGACTCTATTAACAGGGATTGCTTTGTTCTCGCTGTTTTCGGCTTCGGCTCAGAAGCAGCCGGTGGACTATGTCAATCCTTTCGTAGGTACGACCAACTATGGTACGACCAATCCGGGAGCCGTCTGTCCGCAGGGCATGATGTCTGTAACTCCTTTCAATGTGATGGGCAATGTGCCTGAAAACAAATTCAACAAGGACAAACAGTGGTGGTCCACTCCCTATGAATTTACCAACAAATATATGACCGGCTTTGCGCATGTCAATCTGAGTGGCGTGGGCTGTCCCGAACTCGGCTCTTTGTTGCTGATGCCTACCGCCGGACAGTTGAATGTGGATTATCAGAACTATGGCAGTGTGTATAGTCAGGAGTCTGCCACGCCGGGGTATTACACCAACCGGCTTGACAAGTACGGCATCAAGTGTGAACTGACCGCCACTCTGCGCACCGCTTTGGCTCGTTTTACTTTTCCCGCCGGACAGGGTAACATCCTGATGAATTTGGGTGAAGGTCTGACCAATGAGAGCGGTGCGACCGTCCGTTTCGTGAACGACCGCGAAATAGAAGGTACCAAACTGCTCGGCACTTTCTGCTATGTACCCGATGCGGTGTTCCCCATTTACTTTGTGATGCGCATCAATAAGGTGCCGGCAGAAAGCGGTTACTGGAAAATGATGCGTCCGATGGAGGCCGAAGCGCAGTGGGACGATACCGCCGGCAAGTACAAACTCTACAAGGACTATCGCAAGCAGATGAGCGGTGATGATATCGGCGCATGGTTTTCGTTCAACACCACCGAAAACGAAGTGATAGAAGTGAGTGTGGGCGTATCGTTTGTCAGCGTGGAGAATGCACGTCTGAACTTAGACAAAGAGCAGCCTTTCGGCACTACGTTTGAAAAACTCCGTGCCGAAGCTCGTAACAAATGGAACGAAGACTTGTCGCGCATCGTTGTGAAGGGAGCTTCGGAAGAACAGAAAGGCGTGTTCTATACAGCCCTGTATCACACATTGATTCATCCCAACATCCTTCAAGACGTGAGCGGACAGTATCCTCAGATGGAGGGAGACAAGATTCTGACCACCAACCGAAACCGCTACACCGTGTTCTCGCTGTGGGACACCTATCGCAACGTGCATCAACTGATGACGTTGGTATATCCCGAACGTCAGATGGATATGATTCACACCATGATGGGCATGTATCGTGAACACGGATGGTTCCCGAAGTGGGAACTTTACGGACAGGAAACGCTGACCATGGAAGGTGACCCCGCTATCCCCGTCATCGTGGATACTTGGATGAAAGGGTTGAAGGACTTTGATATCAACTTTGCCTACAAAGGCATGTACAAGAGTGCCACCACTCCGGGCAAGGACAACCTGATGCGTCCGGACAATGACGACTACATGTCCAAGGGTTATGTACCGATGGAAAGCCAATACGATAATTCCGTATCTCACGCGTTGGAATACTATGTGGCCGATCACGCTCTCTCCACTTTGGCCGAGGCTCTCGGCAAGAAAGAAGACGCCAAGTTGTTTTACAAACGCTCCATGGGTTACAAGAATTACTTCTGCAAGGATTTCGGCACGCTCCGCCCCATAACCAAGGAAGGCAAATTCTATGAACCGTTCGACCCGAAACAGGGTGCCAACTTCGAGCCAAGTCCCGGATTCCACGAAGGAAATGCTTGGAACTACACGTTCTTTGTGCCGCATGACATCAAGGGACTTGCCAAACTGATGGGAGGTCACAAAAAGTTTGTCGATAAGTTGCAACGTGTGTTCGATGAAGGCAATTACGACCCCGCCAACGAACCCGACATTGCTTATCCTTACTTGTTCAGTCGCTTCAATGGCGAAGAATGGCGCACCCAGAAGTTGGTGAAAGAACTTTTGGCCAAGCATTTCACCACGAAGCCCGACGGCATTCCGGGTAACGATGATACCGGCACCATGTCCGCTTGGGCCATTTTCAGCATGATGGGACTTTATCCCGATTGTCCGGGCGTACCCGAATATACGTTTACTACCCCCGCTTTCGATGAAGTGGTGGTGAAACTCGACCCGAAGTATTGGGGCACGGACAAGTTGATTATCAGAAAAGAAGGTACCGGCGATTACATTAAGGAAATCAAACTCGGAGGTAAAAAGTACAACCGCTACCTCGTTACGCACGATGACTTGATTCGTGCCGGAGAGATTACTTTCGTGACAATGGACAGATAATTCAGGTTTCCGTCCGGGGATGTTTCCGCATCCTGAAAAGATAAGTTCCCTATTGCGATAAGATGTATCATCCTGTCGCGATAGGGAACTTTTACTTGTCGAAAAAGATAAGATGAGTGGAAACTGAAAGTCCGGATGTCACCCGTTCCGATTAATGGCGTGCAGACACAAACAATCCCCCGATGACAATGAAAGTCGCAATTTCAGCGATGGGCATAGAGAGCCAGATTCCATTCACGCCCGACATTTGTGGCAGAAGAATAAAAGCAGGAATCAGGAAAAGAAATCCGCGGAGGAAGACAAAGAGTGTGGCTCTTTTGATTTTTTCCACACTTTGATAGTAACCGATAATCGCTACATTCAAAATAAAGAAAACAACTCCTACCGCATAATAGGGAAAACCTTGTATCGCTATCTCACCGGCCTTGCTGTGGGGAGCGACAAAGAGAGCGACCAGCTTATCGGGTATCACCACAAACAAGGACGCTACAATCGCTCCGATAACGAATGAAGTCATGAGCAGAAGCCGTCTTGTTTCCCTGATTTCATTCCATCTGCCGGCTCCGTAATTATAGCTGATGATGGGTTGTGCCGACTGTGCGATGGCATTGCCAATCATAAAGAAAAAGGGAGTGTAATAACAGACAATGCCAAACGCACCTACACCGTCGTCGCCCAGATATTTCATAAAGACGATATTCCCGATAAATACGAAGACGGCGAGCGTCAGTTCGCCCAATAGAGTGGAAGAGCCTACCTTGCTTTGATATCCGATATTCCGAAAAGCCAGCTTGATACTTTTACGGGATATTTTCAGAGGCACGAGATATAGACTCTTTGCGTAAAACAGCAGGTATAGCATAGCCATCAAGCCACCCGCGATGATGCTGACGGAGGTCGCGATGGCAGCACCTTTTACTCCCATTCCCAGAGGGAAGATAAACAGCCAGTCGAGAATGATATTCAAAACAGCGGGAATGATGTTGCACCACATCGCATATCGGGGAGAGCCGTCCAGTCGGATGACAAACAATCCTATCATGCTGCACATTTGGAATAAAAAGCTCGGCATAATCCACTTCATATATGCCTGCACTTGCGGTATGAGCGTGTCGGAAGCTCCCAATATTTTTGCGGTCGCTGTGGAAAACAGCAGCATCAGGGCACACAATAGTGCTGCAAACAAGGAGGTAAAGACAATGGCTTGTGTGATGTTCAGACGGGCGACCCGCTCGTTTCTTCTTGCTACATGAATGGAAGCGACTACCGAACAGCCGATTCCAATCATCAACCCTATGCCCGACATAATCTGATAGACAGGCACCACGATGTTTACGGCAGCCACTCCGGTTGCGCCTACTCCGTGGCCGACAAATATCCCGTCGATGGCCGTTACGGCAGACAACGAAATTGTTCCTAACAATGTAGGGATAAGCAGTCGTCTGAATAAGTCAGACACTTTTTCACTTTCAAAATTGATGGCATCTCTTTTCATATCAATACTTCTTTTCGTAAAAAAAACCGGATAAGTTGATTGGTTTTACCCAGTCATCTTATCCGGCATTGTAACTATTGTCTCAATACCCTCCGATGAGGATTACAAAACGATTCGTTTCTTCATTCGGCGCAAAGGTACAGATAAAGATTGAAATAAGCAAATAAAGAACTCTACATGATTGGCTGGAAAAAGCCGGGCGGTGTGGAAGAAATACCAATCCTAAGTACAAGAAGTGATAAACGCTTCTGATTATGGTGTAGTATCTATTCACACGTCCTTCACAAGAGTGTCACCTGTACCCGTCTCCATTTCGATGGTGAATGTCAGTCCTTCACCATCCGGATGTTCGGTGGGCTTCAGTCCTTGTGCCATTTGTATGGCACGCACATTCTCGCAGATGCTTTCACGGCTCAACACGACAATATGACGATATTCATTTTCGGGAACCACATTTTTGAACATCGGACTGGACGATTCATTTCTAACCAATCTGACTTTATCAGATAGCGGCGAGAATACATAAGAGTATATTGCCTGATATGAGACCGACTGGAATTTAACCCAGTTAGAATTGTCCTTTGGTAATACATTCTCCAAATAAATACGTGCATTTTCATAACTTGGAGCGGCATGACCATCAGAGTATGAGATCATACCGTCACCGTCAACATGGTACAACGACTCAATAGCATATTTGTCAAAGGGGCAAAGTTCCTGATATTCGATGTCATTGATTGAAGTTATATCCTTATCTATTGGGACTTCCGGTTCTGTAACAATTTTATCCGATAGAATCTTTATAAGCGAGTAAGTGCAATTGGGGGAATCTGCTGGTGGATTTGCGAGTATAGTTTTTCTGACACTGAGATAATACTCGTGTCCGCGTTCGTATGTGAAACCCTCAATTGTTCCAAAATCCAAATGTTGTCAAACATTTGGATTGTCCGGCAATTTGACAAGCATACATTCAATCGGATGTTCTTGATTGTAATCGCCCCAATGGTATGTAACGCCGGTTTCTGCAGATACCTCCATGCGAATCTCTTTGACAACATCTTTCGGTTCGTCATCATTCAGGCAGCTTGTCATAAATACACAAGCGAGGAATAGAATAGGAATAATAATAAGTTTGTTCATAATTTAAGTTTTGCAAGTAAAAATATAGCTTTTAGTACTGTATATCACAGAAAATGAGTATCTTTAAGTACCACCTTTTAAGGACTCTTACTAAAAGTTTTGGTCAAAGATAAACATATTATTTCAGAACTCAATGCGTTCTTCCACGAAAATGATTGCAACAAGGCAATAAACAGTATAATGACAACAATTCGTCATCTCAATCTGCGTTCTTCTCACATCGGTATTGAAATAGGTCATAACAGCAAGTTGCCTTGTCATCAAATCTTTGAACTGCTGCTTGTCTTCCCGTTCTTTATGGTCAAGAATTCTTTCCAATATCACCATTCGGGACTTTTCAAGTTTTTCTCCTGTCAAAAGGACATGTTCTATCCCATGCGTTGACAACGAGAAAATTGTTATCATCAAAAAACTATGTTCGGAAAAGAAAACGGCATAAAGCTACTAGCGAAACTTAAATTATAAATAAAAAATAGACGTCCTCCACGTTAAAAAACGAGCGAAATGCAAGAAGAAAACCAAGTAAAACAAATGTTAAAATTCGTCCGAAATACTGTGGACAAATATCCGCAACCTACGGACATATATCCGTAATACTGTGGATGAATGTCCGCAATGTTACGGATATTTTATATGTATAGCTTGCCTTAAGAATCAAATCCATATTCTTGGGTTATGCAGCGATAAGGCACCTTGTTTGTTACTTGAACGGATAATACATGCTGATAGGACTGCCTCCATCTTATTTCTTTGGTTGCGATGACGGTTTGTCTGATGGCGGATGAAATTTAGAGTTGAAAATCACGGCTCTTTCATTTAAAATGGCTGTGGGCATTCAAAAAGGTTTTTTATTT
>CAYXZF010000022.1:26976-30236 GCA_964469845.1 uncultured Phocaeicola sp. | reverse complement strand
AATAGGAATATAAGCTACACCGGCACCCACTCCGATTTATTTTAAAAATCAAAACAAAAAACGAACGGCGACACGTAGTTTTTGCCCTTATAATTAGGAAGATTGAATTAAAATTCGTTCCTTTGCAAAAAAAAATTGCATTCCCGATTGGAAATAAAACAAATAAGACCACACAGATAGTTATGAAAGGAATCGTA
This sequence comes from uncultured Phocaeicola sp., assembly GCA_964469845.1. Lineage (GTDB taxonomy): Bacteria > Bacteroidota > Bacteroidia > Bacteroidales > Bacteroidaceae > Phocaeicola. Next base: position 30,039 of record CAYXZF010000022.1, on the reverse strand, counting down.
TTAGCCGGGGGAAGCGGCACCCGCCTCTACCCCATCACCAAAGGCGTAAGCAAGCAGATGCTGCCCATCTTCGACAAACCGATGATTTACTACCCCATCTCGGTACTGATGCTGGCCGGCATCCGCGAAATTCTCATCATCTCCACCCCCCACGACCTGCCGGGATTCAAACGGCTGCTGGGCGACGGAAGCGACTACGGAGTGAAATTTGAATACGCCGAACAACCCTCGCCCGACGGACTGGCGCAAGCGTTCATCATCGGCGAGAAATTCATCGGAAACGACGCCGCCTGTCTGGTGCTCGGCGACAACATCTTCCACGGAAACGGATTCAGCGCCATGCTGAAAGAAGCCGTGCGACAAGCCGAAGAAGAACGGAAAGCCACCGTGTTCGGCTACTGGGTGAGCGACCCGGAACGCTACGGCGTGGCGGAATTCGACAAGGAAGGAAACTGCCTGAGCATCGAAGAGAAACCGCAGAAACCCAAATCGAACTACGCCGTGGTGGGACTTTACTTCTACCCCAACAAAGTGGTGGAAGTGGCGAAGAACATCCGTCCGTCCGCCCGGGGCGAACTGGAAATCACCACCGTAAACCAACGCTTCCTGCAAGACGGAGAACTGAAAGTGCAGACCTTGGGACGAGGATTCGCATGGCTGGACACCGGTACGCACGACTCGCTTTCCGAAGCCTCCACCTTCATCGAGGTCATCGAAAAACGACAGGGTCTGAAAATAGCCTGTCTGGAAGGCATCGCCTACCGCAAAGGCTGGATTACCGCCCAACGGATGCGCGAACTGGCACAACCCATGATTAAAAACCAATACGGACAATACCTGCTGAGGGTGATTGAAGAAGTGGAACAAACCGGAAAGGAAAACTTGGACTGATGGAAGTAATCAAAACAGCGATAGAAGGCGTGGTCATCATCGAGCCGCGCATCTTCAAAGACGAAAGAGGCTATTTCTTTGAATCGTTCTCGCAACGGGAGTTCAACGAAAAAGTAATGCCGATAAACTTCGTGCAAGACAACGAAAGCATGTCTTCGTACGGCGTGATGCGGGGACTGCACTACCAGAAAATGCCCTACACGCAAAGCAAACTGGTGCGCTGCGTAAAGGGAGCGGTGCTGGACGTGGCGGTGGACATCCGCAAAGGCTCGCCCACCTTCGGCCGGCACGTGGCCGTGGAACTGACCGAAGAGAACCACCGGCAGTTCTTCATCCCCAGAGGCTTCGCCCACGGCTTCGCCGTACTGAGCGAAACGGCTGTCTTCCAGTACAAGTGCGACAACTTCTACGCCCCGCAGGCCGACGCCGGCATCCAACTGCGCGACGAGGCGTTGGGCATCGACTGGAAAATACCGACCGCCGAAGCCATCTTGAGCGAAAAAGACCGGAAGCATCCGTTCCTGAAAGATGCGGTCTTGGACTTCGACATCAACGACCGACTTTATTAATTTGTTTTTTATTTCATTCAAATTCAGCTTATCAATTATATGAAAAATATCGTCATCACCGGCGGAGCCGGATTCATCGGCAGCCACGTAGTACGCCTGTTCGTCAACAAATATCCGGAATACAACATCATCTGTCTGGACAAACTGACCTACGCCGGAAACTTGGCCAACCTGAAAGACATCGAAAACAAACCCAACTACAAGTTCGTGAAGATGGACATCTGCGACTTTGAAGCGTTCTACCGACTGATGCAGGACGAAAAAGTGGACGGCATCATCCATCTGGCCGCCGAAAGCCACGTAGACCGAAGCATCAAAGACCCGTTCACCTTCGCAAAAACCAACGTGATGGGCACACTCGCCCTGCTGCAAGCCGCCAAACTCTACTGGGAATCACTTCCCGAAGGCTATGAGGGAAAACGGTTCTACCACATCTCGACCGACGAAGTGTACGGCGCGCTGGAACTGTCGCACCCGGAAGGCATCGAACCGCCGTTCACCACCAAGGCGTCTTCGGGCGAACACCATCTGGCCTACGGAAAAGACTTCTTCTACGAAACGACCAAGTACAACCCCCACTCGCCCTACTCGGCAAGCAAAGCCGGAAGCGACCACTTCGTCAGAGCCTATCACGACACATACGGCATGCCGACCATCGTGACCAACTGCTCGAACAACTACGGCCCGTACCAGTTCCCCGAAAAGCTGATTCCGCTCTTCATCAATAACATCCGCCACCGCAAACCCCTGCCCGTCTACGGCAAAGGCGAAAACGTGCGCGACTGGCTCTACGTGGAAGACCACGCCCGCGCCATCGATGTCATCTTCCACCACGGAAAGACAGCCGAGACATACAACATCGGCGGTTTCAACGAATGGAAGAACATCGACATCATCAAGGTGGTTATCCGAACCGTAGACCGCCTGCTGGGCCGCAAGGAAGGGGAAGATATGAACCTCATCACCTACGTAACCGACCGCGCCGGACACGACCTGCGCTACGCCATCGACTCCGGCAAACTGCAACGCGAACTGGGATGGGAACCCTCGCTGCAATTTGAAGAAGGCATCGAAAAAACCGTCCGCTGGTACCTCGACAACCAAGAATGGATGGACAACGTGACAAGCGGTGATTATCAAAAGTACTATGAGAATATGTACGAAGGAAAATAAGTGAGTTTGCATGAGCCGGTGAAGACATATTTGAGAAATTATGACTACCTTTGCGGCGATTTATGCAAGAAACATTTTAAAATAGAAATTTTTAAAGACAGCATTTTTTTATGATGAGAAAAATTTTATCACTATTCGTATTCTCTTTGTTTATCTCCACGGGAATATGGGCGCAGTCCATGTCGGACAACCAAGTAGTGGAGTACGTAAAAACAGCGACCGCAGCCGGAAAATCGCAAAAGCAGATTATGACCGAGCTGGCGGCCAGAGGAGTGACGCGCGCGCAAGCCGAACGCATCAAGGCACGCTATGAAGAACAGCAGACCTCTGAACAAAGCATGGATGCCGTAGCCAAAAACAGACAACGACGAGTATCCCAAGACATGAAAAAGTCAGCAGAAGACGAAATGGACTTGTTATTCGCGCAAAT
>CAYXZF010000022.1:0-26876 GCA_964469845.1 uncultured Phocaeicola sp. | reverse complement strand
GAAACTGTTAAATGACGCAGAAGAACGAGTGGTGTACGGACGAAACATCTTCAACAATCGGAACCTGACTTTTTCTCCCAGCCAAAACCTGCCGACACCCGAAAACTACAAGGTGGGACCCGGAGATGAAATCATCATCGACATCTGGGGAACCAATCAGGCTACTTACCGCGAAACCATCTCGCCCGAAGGTAACATCAACCTGACCGACATCGGCCCGGTATATCTGAGCGGAATGACGGTAAAGGAAGCGGAAAAGTACATGCGTAAGGAGTTGGGCAAAATCTATTCGAACATCAACGGCGAAAACCCGACGACGGAAATGAAGCTCACGCTGGGACAAATCAGAACCATACAAATCAACGTGATGGGCGAAGTGGCCGTACCGGGCACATACAACCTGTCGTCTTTCTCGAACATCTTCCACGCCTTGTACAGAGCGGGCGGCATCGGAAAATTGGGTAGCTTACGCAACATCCACCTGATGAGAGACGGCAAGAAAATAGCCAACGTAGACGTGTACGACTTCATCCTGAAAGGCAAAACCATGGACGCCACCCGACTGCAAGAAGGCGACGTTATCATCGTACCGCCGTACGACATGCTGGTAGACATCCAAGGCAACGTAAAACGCCCCATGTTCTACGAAATGAAAAGCGGCGAAACCGTGAAAACGCTCATCGAATATGCCGGCGACTTTACCGCCGACGCATACAGCAAGAACCTGCGCATCACCCGACAGAACGGCAAGGAATACCAAATTTACACCATCGACGACATCGACTACTCGGTATTCAAACTGATGGACGGCGACGTGGTGAACATCAGCACCATGCTCGACCGCTTTGAAAACCGCCTCGAAATAAAAGGCGCGGTTTACCGACCGGGCATCTACCAGTTCAGCGGACACCTGAACACCGTAAAGCAACTGGTGGAAAAGGCGGAAGGCGTGATGGGCGATGCCTTCATGGCACGTGCCGTGCTGCACCGCGAACGCGAAGACCTGACCAAGGAAGTAATCCAAGTGGACTTGAAGAACATTCTGAACGGAACCAAACCCGACATCGTATTGCAACGCAACGATGTGCTTTACATCCCCAGCATCCACGACCTGCAGGACATCGGCACCATTGAAATCTTCGGCGAAGTGGCTCGCCCGGGCAGCTTCCCGTACGCCGACAACTCCACGCTGGAAGACATCATCATCCAAGCCGGAGGTTTGAAAGAATCGGCATCGACCGTACGCGTAGACATCTCCCGACGCATCAAGGACAGCAAAGGAACAGAAACGCCCGAACAGATAGGCGAAATGTACACCTTCGCACTGAAAGACGGTTTCGTAGTAGACGGAGAACCGGGATTCAAACTGAAACCCTACGATCAGATTTTCGTACGCAGAAGCCCCGCTTACCAACCGCAAATCAACGTGAGAGTGAACGGTGAAGTGCTGTACGAAGGAACCTACGCCCTGACACAGAAAACCGAACGGATTAGCGACTTGGTGATGAAATCGGGAGGCGTAACCCCCTACGCCTACGTAAAGGGAGCCCGACTGATTCGCCGAATCAACGCCGAAGAACGCCGAAGAATGGAAAACATATTAGACATCGCCAATAAGAGCAACAAGGATTCCATCGACGTAAGCAAACTGAAGTTGGGAGATGTTTATTATGTAGGCATCGATTTGGAAAAGGCGTTGGCCAAGCCCAAATCCGAAGCGGACGTCGTGCTTCGGGAAGGAGACGTACTGGTAGTGCCGGAATACAACAACACGGTACGCATCAGCGGCGAAGTGATGTATCCGAACACCGTCACCTTTAAAAAGGACAAAAAGCTGTCACACTACATCGAGCAAGCCGGCGGCTACGGACAAAGAGCGAAAAAGAGCAAGGTCTATGTGGTTTACATGAACGGCCAAGTGAAAAAAGGCAAATCACTTAGCAGCAATCTGATTCAACCGGGATGCGAAGTGATAGTACCGACCAAGGAAAAGAACCAGTTCAAACTGCAAAACATGCTGTCCATAGCGACAACCAGCGCTTCACTGGCAACCATGATTGCAAGTATTGCTAATATCTTAAAATAAACAAGGATGGCAGAAGATAAGAATTATCCCTATACCCCTCAAGAAGAAGAGGAATTGGAAATAGACTTGATGGAGTACGCCCGCAAACTGTGGGCTGCCAGAAAACTGTTGCTGAAAGTGGCAGGCATAGCAGCCGTAGCGGGAGTAATCATCGCGCTCACCACCCCCAAGCAATACACGGTGAACGTGACCCTTGCGCCGGAAATGAGTAAAAGCGGCGGAGGAAGTTTGTCCGGCATCGCTTCCATGCTGGGAGTGGGCGGCATGAATTTGGGCAGCGATAACGACGCGCTGAACGTCATGCTTTATCCGGACATCGTTTCGTCCACGCCGTTCATCTTGGACTTGATGGACACGCAAGTACGAACCCTGGACGAAGAACAACCGGACACCACGCTTGTGGGCTATCTGACCGAGTACACCGGCGGTTCACTGCTGAGCACTGCCGTGTCACTCCCCTTCAAAGCCATCGGAGCGGTGGTTTCTCTGTTCAAGGATAAGGAAGAAGAAGGCGATGGAAGCATCAACCCCTTCCAGCTCACCGAAGAGCAATCGAAAATCGTGGAAGGCCTGAAACAATCGATAGTGGCGAGTGTGGACAAGAAAACGGGCGTAACCTCCGTTTCCGTCACCATGCAAGACCCCTTGGTGGCCGCCATCATGACAGACACCGTCGTGGTCAAGCTGAAAGAGCACATCACCAAGTATCGCGTATCGAAAGCGCAAGAAGATTGCAACTATTGGGAAGAACTGAACGAACAAAGAAAACAGGAATACTACGAAAAGCAAAAAGCGTATGCCGAATATGCGGACGCCAACAAAAACGTCATTTTGGAAAGCGTCAAGATAGAACAGGCGCGCTTGCAGAACGAAGTGAATCTGGCTTATCAAGTGTACAGCAACATCGCCAACCAACTGCAGATGGCACGTGCCAAGGTACAAGAAGCCAAACCTGTCTTCGCGGTCGTCGAGCCGGCCTCCGTCCCGCTCAAGCCATCGGGCACCAGCCGGAAAATCATCCTCATCGGAGTGGTATTCCTCGCGGTAGCGGGAGCGTCCGCATGGATTCTGTTCGGCAAGGACATGTGGGAGAACCTGAAAAAGGGACTCGCCGAGGAAAATACCGAGAACAAAGAATAATTCTATGAGTTGAACAGTCTGCACCGTCCGACGGATGCAGACTGTTTTTTTATTACATAAATTCCAAAAGGTATGAGAAAAACAGCATTAATCACCGGCATTACCGGACAAGACGGCTCGTTCCTGGCCGAGTTCTTGATTGAAAAGGGGTACGAAGTACACGGCATTCTGCGCCGCTCGTCATCATTCAATACGGCACGCATCGAACATCTGTATCTGGACGAATGGGTGCGCGACATGAAGAAAAGCCGACTCATCAACCTGCACTGGGGCGACATGACGGACAGCAGCTCGCTCATTCGCATCATCAACGACATCCATCCCACCGAAATCTATAATCTGGCGGCACAGAGCCACGTGAAAGTGAGCTTCGACGTGCCCGAATATACCGCCGAAGCCGACGCCGTAGGCACCCTCCGCCTGCTGGAAGCCGTGCGCATCTGCGGACTGGAAAAAACGTGCCGCATCTATCAGGCGTCGACCTCCGAGCTTTTCGGCAAGGTGCAGGAAGTGCCTCAGAAAGAAACGACCCCGTTCTATCCCCGCTCTCCGTACGGCGTGGCGAAACAATACGGCTTTTGGATAACGAAGAACTACCGCGAAAGCTACGGCATGTTTGCCGTGAACGGCATCTTGTTCAACCACGAGAGCGAACGCCGAGGCGAAACGTTCGTGACCCGGAAAATCACGCTGGCGGCCGCCCGCATCGCGCAAGGCTATCAGGACAAGCTCTACTTGGGCAATCTGAATTCGCTCCGCGACTGGGGCTATGCCAAGGACTACGTGGAGTGCATGTGGCTCATCCTGCAACACGACACGCCCGAAGACTTCGTCATCGCCACCGGCGAATACCACACCGTGCGCGAGTTTGCCACGCTGGCGTTCAAGGAAGTGGGCGTGGAACTGCGCTGGGAAGGTGAAGGCGTGAACGAAAAAGGCATAGACACCGCCACCGGAAAGGTGCTTGTCGAAGTAGACCCGAAGTACTTCCGCCCGTGCGAAGTAGACCAACTGCTGGGCGACCCGACCAAAGCCAAGACCCTGCTCGGATGGAATCCGCGCAAAACCCCGTTCGCCGAACTGGTGCGCATCATGGTGGAACACGACATGCGGTTCGTGAAGAAGCTGCACCTGAAAGCACAAATGGACTGATATGGAAAAGAAAGCGAAAATATACGTGGCGGGACACCGGGGAATGGTGGGTTCCGCCATCGTCCGCGAGCTGCGACGACAGGGATTCACCAACCTTCTCATCCGCACCCACAGCGAACTGGACCTGTGTCGGCAGGAGGCCGTGGAACGGTTCTTCGCCGAGGAGAAGCCCGAATACGTCTTTCTGGCCGCCGCCAAAGTGGGCGGAATCATGGCGAACCAAGGCGCGTTGGCCGACTTCATGTACGACAACATGATGCTTGAAATGAACGTCATCCACGCGGCGTGGAAAAACGGCTGCAAGAAGCTGCTCTTTCTCGGTTCCAGCTGCATCTATCCGCGACTGGCTCCGCAGCCCATGCCCGAAAGCTGCCTGCTGAGCGGCGAACTGGAAAAGACCAACGAGGCGTATGCGCTGGCGAAAATATCGGGACTGAAGTATTGCGAGTTTCTGAACAGGCAGTACGGAACGGATTACATCAGCGTGATGCCGACCAACCTCTACGGCCCCAACGACAACTACCACCCCACGCACAGCCACGTGCTGCCGGCCCTTATCCGCCGTTTCCACGAGGCGAAGGAAGCCGGACGGAAGGAAGTGACCTGCTGGGGCGACGGCAGTCCGCAGCGGGAGTTCCTGTACGTGGACGACCTTGCCAACCTCTGCGTGTTCCTGATGGAGCGCTACAGCGGCAACGAGACGGTGAACGCCGGCACGGGCAAGGAACTCACCATCAAGGCACTGACCGAACTGGTGGCCGAAACGGTGGGCTACGAAGGAGAAATCCGCTGGGACACCACCAAACCCAACGGCACACCGCGCAAGCTGCTCGACGTGAGCAAGGCGGAGAAACTGGGTTGGCGATACCGCACGGAACTGAAAGACGGCATCCGCCTGGCCTACGAGGATTTCTTGAACAATCCCATGCGGGCGGAGCGGTAAAAACATCCCTCCGACTTCCGGCATCCGAGCAAAAAAGACTTAGGAGTTTTTTGAAAACTCCTAAGTCTTTTTTGTGTATCCGCCCGCGGATGAGGTTTAATAGAACAGCTTGAAGCCGATGAAGTACGTGCGCGGCTGCGTAGGCCCGTAGAAGTAACCCGAATCGCGGAACGTGCCTTTATCCAAGTCGCTCTGGAAAGCGTTGAAAAGGTTCTGCACACCGCCGTTCAACGTGATTTTCACCCGGTCGTTCAGCACGAAGGTATAGTTGGCTTTCACGCTGAAATCGAAGAATCGGGGCGTGTGCACAATCTCGTCCTTTGCGATGTAGGTGTAGGGGCAGTCGTCGGGAATCTCGTCTGCCGGCGCGAAGTGGGGCACGTGCATGCGTCCGGTGTAGATGCCCGACAGCGAGCAGTCGAAGTTCTTGAACGGCGCGGCGGTGAAGGTGAAGTAGCCGTAATAATCGGGCGTGCGGGGCATGTTTTTCGTGCCTTCCACCGAGGGGTCATCGCTCCACCGGGTCAGTTCCTTGTAGCGGCTGCGCTGCGCCGTGAAGCCCACTTGCAAAGAGGCGTCGCGTCCGTGGGCTATTTTCCCATCGATGTTCACACCGTACACTTCGGCTCCGCTGCCGTTGCGGCGTTCCTGAAGCGAGTTTCCCAACTCGTCGCTTCCTACGTTTTGCAGATAGAACACGTCGTCGAGCGAAGTGTAGAAGCCTTCCACCAAGAGGTTGGTCCGGAAGTGTCCGACGGTGGAACTCCAATCGACGGAGCCGCTGAAGCTGTTCGACTTTTCGGGCTTCAAGCCTTCCGCCAAGCGGATGAGCACTCCCTCGCCGCCCACGGCGGTGACATGCAAGTCCTCGTCGTAAGCCTGCGGCGCGCGGAATCCGGTAGACCACGTCAGACGGCCCTGAAAGTTGTCGTTCGGCTTGTAGAGCAGATTGACGCGCGGACTGAGAATGGGGTTGTCCACCAAGTTATGGTCGTCCAAGCGGAAGCCGGCCAGCAGGGTGAAACGGTCCATTTTCCACTCGTTCTGCACAAACGCTCCGGCAATGTTCACTTCCTGTTCAAGGTCGCGGTTGTAGCCCAGCATCACATCGTGCATGTCGTTGTGCTGGTATTCCAGTCCGGCGGTGAACTGCGAGGGGGCAAACAGCAGGCGGTCGAAATTGCCCACGTACATACCTCCGCCCACCACGGTCAGGTCTTTCGTCTTTCCGTAGGCGTCGGGGTTCCGCCGGGTGCCGTAGTAGCTGTTCCGGTCTACGTGTTGCGCCGAAGCGTAGAACGAGAGTTTGTGCTTGTATTCGTTCCGGAAGTGGTCGAACGTGATGCCTCCGCTGTTGATGATGTGCTTGGTCTGTTCGGTGATGTCGGTCTCGAAGGGTTCCAAATCGAACTTGTTTCCTCCCCGGCGGAACTCGTTTGTGGTGTGGTATTCGAGGCTCAGCCGACTGAGCCGGCTCGGACGGTAGTAGGCGCGGAGTCCGAAGGTGTTCATGTTCAGCTTTCCTACTTCGGAGAATCCGTCGCCGTCGAAGTCGTACGGATTGCGGTTGCGATACGACTGGTAGACGGCGATGCCGTACACATTGTCCGGAGACACGAGCGAAGCGTTGGCGCCCATGTATTGCTCCCACGAGTCACCGTCGACGCACGACAGGGTGGACGACACTTGAAACGAATTGTTCACCGGGTCTTTGGTGATGATGTTGATGGTTCCGCCCACGGCGTTGGCTCCGAAGAGTGCCGAGCCTCCTCCCCTCACCACCTCCACGCGGTCTATCATGTTGGTGGGAATCTGTTCCAGCCCGTAAACTCCCGAAAGGGCGCTGATGACGGGCCGGCTGTTAATCAGGATTTGCGAATAGGGGCCTTCCAATCCGTTGATGCGCACCTGCGGAAAGGCACAGTTCTGGCAACTGTTCTCTACGCGCAAGCCCGACTGGAAGTTGAGCGCCTTCGCCAAGTCGGTGGAGTTCACCTGCTCGAAGAGTTTCGCTCCCATGACGTTCACCACCACCGGAGCCAGCTTCCGGCTCACCTCGTTGCGGTTGGCGGACACTACCACCTCGTCCATGTTCACTCCTTCCACCTCCATCGCGAAGCGGACGTCAGCGGCGGAACTTCCGTTCACGGTTACTTGCTTCTCCTGCGTGGCGTAGCCGAGGAGCTGTACGCGAAGGGTGTACTTGCCCGCCGGCAGTTGGCGGAACGCGAACGCTCCCTGTTCGTCGGACATGGTTCCTTCGCCCGTTTCCACGATGAGGATGGTGGCGTAGGGCAGACTTTCTTCCGAATCTTTCTCGATGACGTGACCTTTAATCACATTTCCTTGCTGCGCCGGACGGGCATTCTCCTCACCGGCGTAGACATGCGATGCCGTGCTCACACACAGGAGCATCAGCATACCTAATATCTTATTCATATTTTAAGTACGTTTTAATTTTTCTGTTACCTATTCTTATTTCTTCATTCCGAAAGCAGAGCAACAGAAGGGCGGGGCGCGAAGGTAGATGCGATGCGCATGAAGCGCGGTCTTGAAGTTGGTATTCCGATTGTACTCCAACCGACAAAGGAGGGGCGGCTCCACCCGTGCGAGTTCTATCTGCACAGGCTCCGTGGTGAGGAAGGAGGCGGCTTGCGCCATCGTCACAATCTGTCCCTCGGTGTGCGTATGCCGGTGGTCGGCGGAAGGGTGCGAATGGACAATCATCACCCCGTTTACATAGTGCACGTGCGCAAACATCGTTATGCTCACCTGATAGGCGACAAACAATGTCAGAAGCAGCAACGGAGTGACTATGTATCGTTTCTTTCCCAATCCTTTTCTTCGGTTAATTTTCACTAATTCGGAGGCAAAGATACAAAAATAGGACGAGACGGAAACCAAGTGGCACACATTTTGTTGCCTTTTCATTAAATAAACAAAATACAATTATGGCATACATCGACTATTACAAGGTGCTGGGCGTGGAACGAAACGCCACACCCGACGACATCAAAAAGGCGTACCGCAAACTGGCGCGCAAGTATCATCCCGACCTGAACCGCGACGACCCCGCCGCCAAGGACAAGTTTCAGGAAGTGAACGAGGCCAACGAAGTGCTGAGCGACCCCGAAAAGCGGAAAAAATACGACGAATACGGCGAACAATGGAAACACGCCGACGAATTTAAAAAACAAGGCGGCGAAACGGCCGACACGCGGCAAGGTTTCGGCTTCGGCGGACGAAGCGGCAACGCCGGCGGCTTCTCGGACTTCTTCGAAGAGTTCTTCGGCAGCCGAAGCCGCTCCGCCTACGCCCTGCGGGGACAGGACTACGAAACCGAACTGCACCTGAGCCTGCGCCAAGCCGCCGTCACCCACCGCCGGATTTTAAAGGTGAACGACCGCAACATCCGCATCACCGTGCCCGCCGGAGTGAAGGACGGGCAAATCATCAAACTGAACGGATACGGCGGAGAAGGACGCAACGGAGGCGGAAACGGCGACCTCTACATCACCTTCCGCATCGCCGAGGACCCGCGCTTCGATCGCGAGGGCGACGACCTAAACACCCGCGTCACCATCGACCTCTACACCGCCCTGCTGGGAGGCGAAGTGAACGTGGACACCCTGAACGGACAAGTAAAACTGAAGGTGAAAGAAAGCACGCAAAACGGCGAGAAGGTGCGCCTGAAAGGCAAGGGATTTCCCCGCTACAAGCGCGAAGGAGAATGCGGCGACCTGATTGTGACCTATCAGGTGCAGCTCCCCTCCCGCCTGAGCGACAAACAGAAAGAACTGCTCGTACAGCTAAAAAACTGTTAATCATGGCAGGGAAAAGGAAACTTTTCCCTACCTTTGGCAAACATTTAAAAAAAACATCACACATGAAAAAGACCCTTATCCTTCTGTTCGCCGCCCTGCTCTGCATGACGGGAAGCGCACAAAACAAGTTCAACCTTTCCGACATCCGCTCGCTCACCTTCTACGGCATAGACTACAGCCTCGCCAAAGTGTACGGCGGCAAAGACACGGGCTACCAATACTGGGGAACCTACGCCGACATCAACGAACTGTTCATCATGAAACCCAAAACGTTCGACGTGGGCAAACGGCTGGGCATCCCCGTGGATGCGGTTTCGCTGGAAGCCGTCAATGAAGTGAACAAGAAAATCAACCCCGACCACATCAAGACGACCGACGCCGACTACATGCCCGACGAAACGCAAATAGCCGAAGCCGTGCGCCGGCTTCCCATCCTCTCGCGCGAAGAGAAAACGGGAATGGTCATCGTCGCCCTCCGCATGAACAAGGAAAACGACCGGGGCACGTATCAGTTCGTCGTCTTCAACACCCGCACCCGCGACATCATCGAGCAATGGACTCACTCGGGCAAGGGCTTCGGCATCGGACTGAAGAATTATTGGGGCTATTCGGTATATAATGCCATCAAAAAGATAAAATAGTATCATTACCGACTGAATAAAATGCCTATTTTTGTACCGAATGACAACCTTAAACAAAACACAGGTATTATGCAGGAACAAAAATACGGACATTTCGATGACGAACATCGCGAATACGTCATCACCGACCCCCGGACTCCGTGGCCTTGGATTAACTACTTGGGCAACGAAGACTTCTTTTCACTCATCTCGAACACCGCCGGCGGATACGCTTTCTACAAGGACGCCAAGTTCCGCCGCATCACCCGCTACCGCTACAACAACGTGCCGATGGACAGCGGCGGACGATACTTTTACATCAACGACGGCGGAACGGTATGGTCGCCCGGATGGAAACCATGCAAAACGCCGACGGACTTCTACGAGTGCCGCCACGGCATGAGCTACACCCGCATCACCGGTGCCAAGAACGGCATCGAAGCCGGCGTACTGTTCTTCGTGCCGCTGCACACGTGGGGCGAGGTACAGAAACTGACGCTGAAAAACCTCACCCGCGAAGTGAAGCGGTTCAAACTCTTCTCCTTCGCCGAATGGTGCTTGTGGAACGCCGCCACCGACATGGAAAACTTCCAACGCAACTTTTCGACCGGCGAAGTGGAAGTGGACGGATCCGTCATCTATCACAAAACGGAGTATAAAGAACGCCGCAACCACTACGCCTTCTACAGCGTGAACACGCCCATTCAGGGATTCGACACAGACCGCGAAGCCTTTATCGGACTTTACAACGACTTCCGCGACCCGCAGAACGTGACGCGGGGCGTCCCCGGCAACAGCATCGCCCACGGCTGGAGTCCGATAGCCTCCCACTACATCGAAGTTGAACTCCAACCCGCCGAAAGCAAAGACTACATCTTCTTGTTGGGATACGCGGAAAACGCCCCCGAAGACAAGTTCGCCCCCGCCACGGAAGGACTGCTGCACAGCGGTTCCTCGCCGATAATAAACAAGGCCAAGGCACAAGCCATGATAAAAGCCTTCGACACATCCGAAAAGGTGAACGCCGCCTTCGAGGAACTGAAAGCGTATTGGGACCGGCTGCTCGGCAGCTACGTGTTAGAAAGCGGCGAAGAAAAGCTGAACCGCATGGTAAACATCTGGAACCAATATCAATGCATGATAACGTTCAACATGAGCCGTTCCGCCTCGTTCTTCGAAAGCGGCATCGGCCGAGGCATGGGTTTCAGAGACTCCAACCAAGACCTCATCGGCTTTGTCCACCAAATCCCCGAACGGGCACGCCAACGGATTATCGACATCGCTTCCACCCAATTCGCCGACAGCGGATGCTACCACCAATACCAGCCACTGACCAAACGGGGCAACAACGACATCGGCGGCGGATTCAACGACGACCCCATGTGGCTCATTTTCGGCACCGCGGCATACATCAAGGAAACCGGCGACTTCGACATCCTGAACACGCCCGTGCCCTTCGACAACCAACCCGGCACGGAAGTGCCGCTCCTTGAACACTTGCGCGTATCCTTCGACCACGTCGTCCACCATCGGGGACCGCACGCGCTGCCGCTCATCGGAAGGGCGGACTGGAACGACTGCCTCAACCTGAACTGCTTCTCGCAAGACCCGAACGAGTCTTTCCAAACCACCGAAAACCGAACCGAAGGCTCGAAAGCCGAATCGCTGATGATAGCCGGGCTGTTTGTGGTGTGCGGCAGAGATTACGCGGCACTTTGCCGACAAATCGGTCAAGACGACGAAGCGACACGCGCCGAAGGGCTCATCCGCCAAATGGCGGACGCCGTGAAACAACACGGCTGGGACGGGGAATGGTATCTGCGCGCCTACGACTACTTCGGAAACAAAGTAGGGTCGAAAGAAAACGAAGAAGGAAAAATCTTCATCGAGTCGCAAGGCTGGTGCAGCATGGCGGGCATCGGACTAGAAGAAGGACTGGTGGAACGGGCGCTGGACTCCGTGAAGACGTATCTGGACTGCGAACACGGCATCGTATTGAACCATCCCGCCTTCAGCCGCTACGTGGTGGAATACGGAGAAATCTCGTCCTACCCCGCCGGATACAAGGAAAACGCGGGCATCTTCTGCCACAACAACCCGTGGATTATCATCGGCGAAACCGTTTTGGGACGAGGAGACAACGCTTGGAACTATTATCGGAAAATCTGCCCTTCGTACACCGAAGACCGAAGCCACCTGCACAAGGTGGAACCTTACGTTTACTCGCAAATGATTGCCGGAAAAGACGCCGCCCGACCGGGCGAAGCCAAAAACAGTTGGCTCACAGGCACGGCGGCATGGAATTACTACGCCATCACCCAATTCATCCTCGGCATCAAGCCCGACTACGAGGGACTGCAAATCGACCCGTGCATCCCCTCGGCATGGAAAGAGTATCGGGTAAAACGGAAATTCCGCGGTGCCGAATACGACATCACCGTGAAAAACCCGGACGGAGTATGCAAAGGGGTACGCCGACTGGTGGTGGACGGAGAGCCGACCGACGGAACCCTCGTGAAACACCGGCCGGGACGGCACACGGTGGAAGTGGTCTTGGGATAACCCTCCCTTCCCGGCGGACCAACCGACCCTTTGGAATGACATCTTTCGGAGCGCCGCGGCACTCCGAAAGATGTCATCGTTTCAGCCTCTTTTCACCAGCGCATAGCACACCCCCTCTTCGCATTGAAACTGTTGAATCCGGTTATCGCGTATCAGCAGCAGGATGGCCATACACAAATCCGTGGAGGCAACTGCGGTGATTTCCTGCAACTTGGAGAGCGTGTAGCGGTAACCGGATTTCATCACTCCCATTATCTTCTCGGCATTTTCAATCATTTTGTTCTTGTCCATAATCGTTTCGTTTTTGAATCAGTAATTTTGTTCTTCAACACTCAGGGCACCCGATTGTTTCCACCTTTTTCGCAAAACAAAGATAACGAGAAAAGACGGAAGCCCGCTTACCCAAATCTCTTGCATACTCGTCCTTTTCTCCACCCTCGGCTTAAAGGTTCGGAAAATAAAAGTGAAAATGTTAATCGGCCGGCGAACCGTAACCTCTTTCCGTGCGTTCTACGGATTTTAAAACCTCCATTTCATGAAGAAAAGAACCCTTATCCTGCTCGGTTTGACCGCATGGACAAGCATGTACGGACAAACACGCACCGACACCCTCCGCACCGTCACCCTCGACGAAGTGGTGGTCCGCGGAAACATCAATCATCTGGAAGAGATTGCCAAAGTGGACTTGCAAGTGAATCCCGTCAATTCTTCGCAAGAGATACTCCGCGCCGTACCGGGACTCTTCATCGCCCAACATGCCGGAGGAGGAAAGGCCGAACAACTTTTCCTGCGCGGATTCGACCTTGACCACGGAACGGACATCGCCATATCCGTCGATGGAATGCCGGTCAATATGGTGACACACGCCCACGGTCAGGGCTACGCCGACCTGCACTTCCTCCAACCCGAAACCATCGAACAGATTACATTCGACAAAGGCCCGTATCATGCCGACAAGGGCGACTTGGCTACGGCCGGCTACGCGGCGTTCAAGACCAAAGACCGCATGCCGAACGAAGCTTCGCTCGAAGTGGGACAATACAATACCCAACGCTATCGCACCTCTTTCTCCTTTCTCGACGACCCGCAGCAGAGCCTGTACGTCAGCACTTCGCTGCTGGGCACGGACGGATACTTCGACGCGCCGCAAAACTTCCGCCGATTCAACCTCATGGGTAAATATACGCATTGGGCCGAAGACGCCCGCTTCAGCATCGTCCTCTCGCACTTCAACAGCGACTGGGACGCATCGGGACAGATTCCCGAACGGGCGGTGAAGCAAGGACGCATCGGCCGCTTCGGAGCGATAGACGACACGGAAGGCGGCGATACCGAACGCACTCACCTCAACCTGCTGCACACGCGGAGCTTCGGCAACGGAGCCACCCTCCGAAACTCCGCATGGTTCTCGCACTACCGCTTCAACCTGTTCTCCAACTTTACCTTCTACCTAAACGACCCGCTGAACGGCGACCAAATCAACCAGACGGAAAGCCGCCTGTCGGGCGGAGCGAACAGCGACTATACACATCCGTTGGAATGGGGCGAAGCGCACGGACAATGGCAAGGCGGAATCGGCTTCCGCTACGACCGCATCGACGACCTCGCCCTCCATCACACGGTGAGCCGACACCGCATCGGTTCGTTTGCCGTCGGCGATGCCGACGAAAGCAGCCTGTACGCCTATGCGGGAGCCAACATCGAATGGGGCAAGTGGACGGTGAATCCCGCCTTGCGCCTCGACTACTTCAACTTTGCCTATGCCGACCGCCTCGCGGCAAACTACACCCGTCCGCACGAATCGAAAGCCGTCGTAAGCCCGAAACTGAACCTCCTCTATCACCCGAACCGGCAAACGCAGTTCTTCCTGAAACTGGGCAAAGGCTTCCACAGCAACGACGCCCGTGTGGTGGTGGCTGAACAGGAAAAAAAGGTGCTTCCGGCAGCCTACGGAGCCGACTTGGGCGCCCTGTGGAAACCCCTCCCATCGCTCGTGCTGAACGCCTCGGCATGGTATCTGCACATGGAACAGGAATTTGTTTACGTGGGCGATGAAGCCGTGGTGGAAGCCGGCGGACGGACACGCCGCTGCGGAGTGGACTTGGGCGTGCGCTGGGAGTTCTTGCGCGACTTTTACCTGCAAGCCGACTATACGTACAGCCATGCCCGAAGCATCGATGAGCCGAAAGGAGCCGACCGGATTCCGCTTGCTCCCGTACACACCTTGGCAGGCGGTCTGAACTGGCGGCACAAGGGATGGACCGCCAACGTGCGCACCCGCTTCCTCTCCGACCGCCCCGCCAACGAAGACGCCTCACTCACCGCCCGGGGGTACTGCGTGACCGACCTGAACGCCTCCTATACGTGGAACAACCTGACCGTCGGTCTCATCGTGGAAAACCTGTTCGACACCTCTTGGCGCGAAGCCCAGTTCGCCACCGAAACGCGCCTGCCCGACGAAACGGGACCCGTCACCGAAATACATTTCACGCCGGGAACACCGTTTAATGCGAGATGTTTT
Source organism: uncultured Phocaeicola sp. (assembly GCA_964469845.1). Taxonomy (GTDB): domain Bacteria; phylum Bacteroidota; class Bacteroidia; order Bacteroidales; family Bacteroidaceae; genus Phocaeicola. Next base: position 12,028 of record CAYXZF010000022.1, on the reverse strand, counting down.
GTAACTTTGCGCTTTTAAAACAAACCCAACGGATGTCTCACTCAACAAACTCTGTTCCATCATGATTAAATCCATGCTCATAGCCGGTGCCGGCGGCTTTCTCGGCACCTGCGGACGATTTCTGGTAAGCAAACTCATGCAATGGATGTTTACCTCCCCCTTTCCCTACGGCACCTTTGCCGTGAACCTCATCGGCTGCCTCGTCATCGGACTCTTGTGCGGACTGGCGGAGCGAAGCCAACTCATCTCCCCACAGATGAACGTGTTTCTCATCACCGGTTTCTGCGGCGGCTTCACCACCTTCTCCTCGTTTTCCAACGACCTGTACCTGCTGACGCAGAACAAACAGTGGCTATACTTCGGGCTTTACCTCGCGCTGAGCATCGCGCTCGGAATAGTCATGGTCGTACTGGGACGGAACTGGGCGAAATAGAAAAACGCCATCGTTTCTTAATGATTTTAAACGGTCGGAACCTTTTACCGTCGGAGGGTGTTATACTCCCCGTCAGACGAAGAGGTTCTGACCGTTCAATTTGTATCATCCTAATAAACCTTTGACTATGCATCTATCACCCAAAGAAATGGACAAGCTGATGTTGCTGACACTTGGCGACATCGCCGGAAGGCGGCTCAAAAAAGGGCTGAAACTGAACTACCCCGAAGCGGTGGCATACATCACTTCCGCCGCACTGGAAGGAGCACGCGAGGGAAAAACCTTGGAAGAAGTCATGACCCAAGCCGCCGGAGTGCTGCGCAAGGAACATGTCATGGACGGCGTGGCCGACATGGTAAAACTCCTGCAAGTGGAAGCGGTGTTTACCGACGGCTCGCGTCTGGTGAGCATCCATAACCCCATCAAGTAAACTAAAAACGGATTTTGACTATGAAGACTAAAACCCAAAAACAGATTACCGCCGACCGCGACTTTGTGCTGGAACGCAACGCGCCGGTGGGGGGAGTGATTCTTTCCGAAACTCCCATCGAATACAATCAAAACCGAAAGACGGTGAAACTCACCGTACGGAACACCGGCGACCGCCCCATTCAGGTAGGATCGCACTTCCACTTCTTTGAAGTGAACCGATACATGGAGTTCGACCGCCCGTTGTCCTTCGGGATGCACCTCAACATTCCCGCCACGACCGCCATACGCTTCGAGCCGGGCGACCAGCGCGAAGTGGAACTCGTGGCCTTCGGAGGCAAGCAGCGCATCATCGGCTTCAACAATCTGGTAATGGGCTATGCCGGCGAAGAGGATTTCCCCACCTATTACCCCATCCGTACCAAGTCCATCGCCCGCATGGAGAAGCGAGGATTCAAAAATTCGCCGCTGAAATAGCCGGCGCATCTCATTCGGAACCTGACCAATCATCTAAAAAACAAAATTATGGCTACCATATCCAGACAAGAATACAACAACCTGTTCGGCCCCACCGTGGGCGACAAAATCAGGCTGGGCGACACCGACCTGTATGTAGAGATTGAAAAAGACCTGCGCACGTATGGCGACGAAGCCGTGTACGGCGGAGGCAAGACGATACGCGACGGCATGGGACTCGCCAACACGATGACCTCCACCGAAGGTTCGCTCGACTTGGTGATTACGAACGTGACCATCATCGACGCCAAGCTCGGCGTGGTGAAGGCCGACGTGGGCATCAAAGACGGCAAGATAGCCGGCATCGGCAAGGCAGGAAACCCCAACGTGATGGACGGCGTACATCCCGACTTGGTGACAGGCGCATCGACCGACGCCATCAGCGGAGAGCACCTCATCCTGACCGCCGGGGGCATTGACGGACACGTACACTTCATCGCTCCCCAACAGGCATACGCCAGCCTGAGCAACGGTATCACAACCTTGATAGGCGGAGGCATCGGTCCCACCGACGGAACGAACGGCACTACCATCACAAGCGGACGATGGAGCTTGGAACAGATGTTCCGCTCGGCCGAGGGACTGCCCGTAAACATCGGTCTGTTGTGCAAAGGCAACTGCACCGTGGCAGAGCCGATAGAAGAACAAATCATCGCAGGAGCCTGCGGACTGAAGGTGCACGAAGACTGGGGCAGCACCCCCGGAGCCATTCGCGCAGCCATGAGCGCAGCCGACAAGTACGATGTGCAAGTGGCCATCCACACCGACACGCTGAACGAAGGCGGATATGTGGAAGACACCATCGCCGCCATCGACGGACGAACCATTCACACCTACCACACCGAAGGCGCGGGCGGAGGTCACGCCCCCGACTTGCTGAAGGTGGCAAGCATGGCCAACGTACTCCCTTCGTCCACCAACCCCACCCTTCCCTTCGGCGTCAATTCGCAGGCCGAGCTGTTCGACATGATTATGGTGTGCCACAATCTCAACCCGAAAATCCCCAGCGACGTGGCCTTCGCCGAAAGCCGTGTGCGCCCCGAAACGCAAGCCGCCGAAAACGTATTGCACGACATGGGAGTGCTCTCGATGGTGTCCAGCGACTCGCAAGCGATGGGACGCGTAGGCGAATCCTACCTCCGCACGTTCCAAATGGCATCGTACATGAAGAACGCGCGCGGCAAACTGCCGGAAGATTCTCCCCGCAACGACAACTTCCGCGTGCTGCGCTACATCGCCAAGATAACCATCAATCCGGCCGTCACCTTCGGTGTGTCCGACATCCTCGGCTCGGTGGAAAAAGGCAAGGTAGCCGACCTCGTCTTGTGGGAACCGGCCTTCTTCGGAGCCAAGCCCAAGATGGTCATCAAGGGAGGACTCATCAACTGGGCGGACATGGGCGACCCGAACGCTTCGCTCCCCACCCCGCAACCCGACTACTACCGCCCCATGTTCGGCGGATTCGGAACGGCCATGCCGCAGACAAACATCACGTTCGTATCACGCGCCGCCTACGAACTCGGCATCAAGGAACGACTCGGCTTGCAACGCAAGGTCTACCCCGTGAGCCGCACCCGTCAAATCACCAAAGCCGACATGGTGTGGAACAGCTTCCGACCGAAGATTCAGGTGAATCCGGAAACCTTTGAAGTGACGGTGGACGGCGAAAGTGTACGCATCGCCCCTGCTAAAAATTTTGCGCTCGGACAATTGTATTTCTTCAGCTAAAAATTATGAACATCTGCCCTAAAATCATCGGAAACATCCACTCCTCCGAATGGAAGGAACGACTGAAGACCGCGGACATCGCCTCCGTCACCCTCGACCAATGGACGGCTCAAAAAAGCCGCTTCGTGGCGCAAGGCACCGACGGACGCGAATATGCCGTAGCCCTGCCGCGCAACGAGAAAGTGACCGACGGCGACATCATCGCCTACGCTCCTTCACGGGGAAAGGCGGTGGTGGCGCGTGTCGAACTAAGTCCCGTACTTGTCATCGACCTGCTTCGCCTCGCCGCCTGTGAGTGGCAGGACATCATGCGCATCTGCATCGAGTTGGGTCACGCCTTGGGCAACCAACATTGGCCCGCCGTAGTGAAAGGAACAAACGTGTACGTCCCCCTTACGGTAGACAAGAAAGTGATGAAAAGCGTCATGGACACGCATCATCTGGAAAATATCTCCTATACGTTTCAACCCGGCTCCGAAGTGATTCCTTACCTCGCTCCGCACGAGGTGAGGCGATTGTTCGGCGGAGCGGAGCGAGACAGTCACGCGCATCCTCACTGAAGCATACGGAGAACAGCATTTATGAAAACAAGCCTCATCCCCTTGATGCAACTGATGCAACTCACCGACTCCGCCTTGCCCGTCGGCACGTTCTCTTTCTCCAACGGACTGGAGACCGCCGCCCATGCGGGCTTGGTACACGATGCCGACACGCTGGAAAGCTACGTCCGGTCCATGACCTTGCAAGCGGCGTTCACCGATGGAGTGGCGGCACTTCACGCCCATCGGGCCGTCCGTGCCGACGACTACGAAGCCCTCTTGCATGCCGACCGTACACTGTTCCTCAACAAGCCGAACAGCGAAACGCGGCTCATGCAGCAGCGCATGGGGCGGAAGTTGGCCGAACTGGGCATCCGTCTGCTGCCTTCCGGTGTGATGAACCGCTGGTTGGACGACCTCCGGACGGGCATCACCCCCGGCACTTACCCCGCGACGCAAGGCATCCTGTTCGCCCGAACCGGACTGTCGGAAGAAGCCCTGTTCGCCGCGCTTCAATACGGCACCGCCGGCACGGTGCTGAATGCCGCCTTGCGATGTGTCAAAGTGTCGCACTACGACACACAGCAGATACTGTCACGTCTTCATGCCTATGCCGCCGGCCTCTATGAAGAAGCACGCCGCATGACATTGGAAGACATGAACGCCTTCGCCCCGCAAGCCGACATCCTTGCCTCGATGCACGAGAAAGGAACGATGCGAATGTTTATGAACTAAAAAACAAATTCTTATGAGCAATACTTGCAGAATAGGCGTGGGCGGTCCCGTCGGCTCCGGCAAGACCGCCCTTATCGAAGCCATCACTCCCCATCTGTTGGCGAAAGGAATGAAAGTCCTTATCATCACCAACGACATTGTAACCACCGAAGATGCCAAGCACGTACGCAAAATGCTGAAAGGCATCCTTGTGGAAGACCGTATCATCGGCGTGGAGACCGGAGCCTGTCCGCACACCGCCGTTCGCGAAGACCCCTCGATGAACATCGCCGCCGTGGAGGAAATGGAAGCCAAGTTTCCCGACACCGACATCGTGCTGATAGAGTCGGGCGGCGACAACCTGACACTGACCTTCAGTCCGGCATTGGTGGATTTCTTCATCTACGTCATCGATGTGGCGGCAGGCGACAAAATCCCTCGCAAAGACGGACCGGGCATCTCGCAATCGGACATCCTCGTCATCAACAAGACCGATTTGGCTCCCTACGTGCACGCCTCGCTCGAAGTGATGCGCGAGGACTCCGAACGGATGCGACCCGGAAAACCTTTCCTGTTCACCAACTGCATGACGGGCGAAGGCATCACCGAACTGGTGGACATGCTATTCGCACTCGCATTGTTTGACAAGAAATAAGTTTATGATGAACTTCGACCGATTTCCCGAAATGGCTCCTTACCTGAACGAGCCGCAAGCCATGCACATCGGCAGTCCCGGCAAGCACGGCTACCTCCGCTTAGACTTCGAACTTGACGCACAAGGCAAAAGCATCCTGCGGAATCTGGAGCGTCGGCATCCCCTCATCGTGCAGCAAGCCCTGTACTTTGACGAAGCGATGCCCGAAATGCCGTGCGTCTACATCCTCTCGTCGGGCGGACCGAATGTAGACGGCGACCGTTACCGGCAGGACATTACCGTACGCCGGAACGCTTTCGCCCATCTCTCCACCGGAGCCGCCACCAAACTCGCCGAGATGCGTTACAACTACTCCGCCTTGGAGCAAACCTTTACACTGGAGGAAAATGCCTATTTGGAGTATCTGCCCGAACCGGTCATTCCCTGCCGCCACACCCGCTTCATCAGCGATGCGCGGTTGGTAGTGGCTCCTACCGCCACCCTTCTCTACGCCGAGATATTTTGCAGCGGCAGGAAACATTACGGAACGGGCGAACGGTTCCGCTACGACGTGCTGTCGGTTTGTACTCACGCAGAGCGGACCGACGGCAGTCCGCTTTTTCGGGAAAAGTTCATCATCCGCCCGGAGCTACACTCTCCACAGACGATGGGCGGGATGGACGATTACGATGTGTTTGCCAATGTGCTGGTGCTCACTCCCGCGGAGACCGCCTCCACCATCTACGCCCGCACGGAAGCCTTTATCGACCCGGAGCGGAAGTTGGCGGCGGGCGTCACCCGCCTTCCCAACGACTGCGGCCTTATATATAAGGTTTTGGGAAGCGAGGCGTCTCCCGTAAAGCGACAGGTGAGGGAGTTTGGCAGCATTGTGCGGCAAGCGGTGAAAGGAAAACCCTTGCCTGAAGAATTTCCTTGGCGATAAACGTAAAAACAAGAACTATGACTGAAACCATTCAATTTCAACCGCCCGCCGGCGCCGCATTTCTCAACGCGCTCTTAAAGGGCGCCGCTCAAGTGATGTTCCAAGGGAACGCCTTGACCGGAGTATTCTTTTTATCGGGCATCCTTTGGGGTGCCATCGCGGAAGGACAGCCTTCCGTTTTCATCGGAGCCGTAGTGGGGCTTGTGGTCTCCACCTTTACAGGCTATGCGCTCAACCAGCCCAAAAGCGACGGCGCCGAAGGGGTGTGGGGCTTCAACGGCATTTTGGTAGGATGCGCCTTTCCTACTTTTCTGGCCGACACCCCGTTGATGTGGCCTGCCCTTATCCTCTGCGCGGCACTCACCACATGGGTACGCACCGGCTTCAACAACGTGATGGAAGCCTGGAAAGTCAATTCCTTCACATTCCCCTTCGTGTTCTGTACGTGGCTGTTCCTGCTGGCCGCGCGGATGTTTCACGGCATGCCTCCCGAATACCTTTCCGCTCCCGAACTTTCGATGCATTGGGGAGGAGACATCGACCTGTCCGCCGGCTCGTTGATAGTCGGTTGGCTGAAAGGCATCTCGCAGGTATTCCTGCTCAATTCGTGGGTGACGGGTGTCTTGTTCCTCATCGGTCTGTATTTGAGCAACAAGTGGGCGGCGCTTTGGGCGGCAGTCGGTTCGGCGGTCGCGCTGGGGGTCGTACTTCTCTACCAAGGGGCAGGCAGTGACATCGCCAACGGTCTGTACGGATTCAGTCCCGTCCTGACCGGAATCGCGCTCGGATGCACGTTCTACCGTCCCAACAAGCGCACCGCCGTATGGGCGTTGCTGGGCATCGTTGTCACCGTTTTCATCCAAGGGGCGACAGACATGCTGACACTCCCCTTCGGACTCCCATCGCTGACCGCCCCGTTCTGCATCGCCACGTGGCTGTTCTTGCTTCCGATGTATCGCTTTGACGAAAAAGTGCCCAATCATTCGCATTGGCATAAACATAACAACCTTTAAAACGCTTTAAACGTATGCACATGTCTGATGCGCTTGTCAGTCCGGCGGTCGCCGGGGTCACAAGCATCGTTTCGGTTTCGCTGCTGGCGGTCGCCGTTTGGAAAGTCAAAGCCGGCAACAACGAAAGCCTCGTCCCCCTTATGGGAGTGATGGGCGCTTTCATCTTCGCCGCACAGATGATTAACTTCACCATCCCGGGCACGGGGTCCAGCGGTCATCTCATCGGAGGTGTGCTGCTGGCGGCAGTGCTCGGACCTTGGGCGGCTCTGATTGTCATGACCTCCGTTCTCATCATCCAGTGCCTGCTCTTTGCCGATGGCGGATTGGCGGCCTTGGGATGCAACGTATTCAACATGGCGGTATGTTCCTGCTTTATCGCCTATCCGTTGGTGTTTCGCCCGCTCGTCCATCCGCTGGCTTCCACCCGACGGCTTTTCATCGCTTCGGTAGCGGCAGGCGTCGTGGCGTTGGAACTTGGAGCTTTCGCCGTAACCTTGGAAACCGAAGCTTCGGGTGTCACCGCTCTGCCGATGGTGCGTTTCCTGCAGTTCATGTTGCCCATCCATCTCCTCATCGGCATCGGCGAAGGACTCGCCACGGGGGCCATACTGGCTTTTCTCAATCGCTATCGTCCCGAACTGTTTCTTCACGCCGAGAGTTCTCCCCGCCTCCCTCGCAAAGGGGTGTGGATAGGAATCGGTATTGCCGTGATACTGGCTGTTTGCGGGTACCTCTGGGCTTCGTCCCTGCCCGACGGACTGGAATGGAGCATCGAACGGACAACGGAAGGAGGATAGATGAATAAAACGGAACGTGCCCTGTACGAGCTGAACCGCATCGAACGAAGTACCGAAGGCGACACCGCCCTCCACCGGACGGATGCACGGGCCAAACTGCTGGTATGCCTTGCGTTCCTGCTCTGCCTGCTTTCCGTCCGTCCGGACAATCTCTTTCGGCTGGGACTTTTTTTCCTTTATCCGATAATGGAATGCAGGCGGGCGGACATCCGTTACGGCCTGCTGTTCCGCCGTTCGCTGGTAGTGCTTCCCGTAGTGCTGTTCATCGGGCTCTTCAATCCGTGGATGAGTTTTGTCGGCATTGCCGGACGGGGACTCGCCTCGGCACAGGCGGTGTTTCTGCTGATTCTTTCCACCGGCTTCCCTCCGCTTTGCCGTGCGATGCAACGCTTGGGAGTTCCCGCCTTGCCGGCCAACCAACTGCTGTTTGTTTACCGATACCTGTTCGTGCTGCTCCAGGAAGCCTTGAACATGCAACGCGCCTGCCGGTCGCGGAGCTTCGGACGTACTTCCTACCCCTTGAAGCAATGGGGTGTCTTCATCGGACAGCTCCTCCTCCGCACACTCGACCGTTCCGAACGCATTCACCGCGCCATGCTTTCCCGCGGATTCAACGGAAGCATACCGGTCCGTAACCAACTTTGTTGGCAGAAAAAGGATACCGCCTACCTGATTTCGCGGCTCCTCTTCCTTTTATTCATCCGTTTTTTCCCGTTTCAAATCCTATCGCCATGAGCCATCATTACCTTCGCTTCGACCACGTACACTATGCTTACCCCAACGGTCATCCGGCCCTTCGAGGAATTTCCTTCACGCTTCGCCACGGCGAGAAAGTCGCCTTGGCCGGCACCAACGGTTCGGGCAAGTCCACCCTCCTGCTCCACACCAACGGTCTGCTGCTGCCGGCTGAGGGGAGCGTGAATGTGGGCGACATTCCCGTCACGCGGCAAACCCTCCCGTTGGTTCGGCAGACGGTAGGACTGATATTCCAGAATCCCGACGACCAGCTTTTCATGCCTACCATCGAGGAAGACGTGGCTTTTGGACCGCAGAACATGCACCTCCCTCCCGATGAAGTGGAGCGAAGGGTGACGGAAGCCTTGGAAAGCGTAGGAGTCACCGCCTTGCGAAAGCGGGCGGGCTATCAGTTGTCGGGCGGACAGAAACGAAGTGTCGCCATCGCTACGGTACTGTCCATGCAACCGGACATTCTGGTCATGGACGAGCCGACTTCCAACCTCGACGCCAAGGCACGGCGGCAATTCATCGACCTGATACACGGTTTTCGCCACACTTGCCTCATCGCCACGCACGATGTGGGCTTGATGTGGGAACTTTGCCCGCGCCTTTTAGTGATGCACGAAGGACGGCTCATCGCCGATGGCGAGACGCACACCTTATTATATGATACGGAGGTGCAGGAAAAGACCGGTCTTCGTCCGCCCGGCGAACAATTTCCCGGCTGACTTGTTGTTAGAAGCGACGCTAAAAAAACATGCTTATGAAAACAAGTCTTTATGATTTCGCCCGCCTAAAAGGAATCAACGGCCTACTCGACGTAGCGGTGGTGTTCCTTTCACTGATACTGGTCATCAACATCTCCGTCGACACCTTTCTCGACATTCCTTTCTACACCAAATCAGAGTACATGAAACTCCAGTTTTGGGTATGTATGCTGTTCCTTGCCGACTTCTTTTTCGAACTATATCTGGCACCCTGCCGAAAGTGCTACTTCTTCACCCACTTCATTTTCCTGCTGGTCGCCATCCCCTATCACGCCCTCTTCTCCGCCTTCGGATGGAGCACGTCGGGCGAATGGGCGTATATCCTTCGGTTCATTCCTCTCATCCGCGGCGGTTATGCCATGGCCATCATCGTTCGCTGGCTCACCAAGAACAAGATAACCGGCCTGTTTGTGGCCTATCTGGTCATTCTTCTGCTGAGCATCTATTTCGGCAGTCTGGTCTTTTACTACAGCGAACAGGGCATCAACCCCTTGGTCAAGGGCTATCCGGACGCGCTTTGGTGGGCTTTTATGGACGCCACCACCGTAGGTTCGAATATCATCGCCGCAACGGGCACCGGCAAGATACTCTCTGTCATGCTGGCAGCCGTAGGCATGATGATGTTTCCCATCTTTACGGTCTACATCACCAACTTGGTGGAGAAAAACAATCAATAATCAAACTTTTTTGCAAAAAAAAGATTCAAATCCTTGCAGTATAAAAAAAAAGTCGTACCTTTGCATCGCTTTTGAAAAGAAGCACTTCTAAAAAGAAGTCTGGAGAGATGGCAGAGTGGTCGATCGCGGCGGTCTTGAAAACCGTTGTACTGAGAGGTACCGGGGGTTCGAATCCCTCTCTCTCCGCCAAAGTCAGCGTAACGAGTTGCAAAAGCAACAAGTTACGCTGACTTTTCGTTTAATGGTGCGCCAAATCTGCGCCACATACTGTCCTTCTTTATATTCGAACAATGCCAAACTTTTGTTGTCTTATTGAATTACACAGTCTTTGTTTTCCAGTCATTCACAGTTCCTGTTTTAGAAGAGAAGCTGACACCAATCTTAAATAGTTTACGTTTATCTGTTTCATAAGAACGGGCATAGCCTTTTTCCTCTATCTGCCGTAAAGCCTCATCGGCTGTACCGTCCAGTTTAAACTCGAAAATATAGATGTAATCGGGAGTTTCCACAATGCAATCCACCCGTCCTTCACTTTGTTCCTTTTCGGTATAAACCGTGTAGCAACTTATCATGCGCATAAGCAGATAGAAAGTGTAATGGAAATAGCGTTCCTTTTCCCGTTCATCTTCTTTACGGCGCATGGAATAAGGAATGTCTGCTAAAAATGATGTGAGCAATTTGCGGAACTTTTCCGTATCTCCGGCTTCCAAAGCATTGACCACATCACGTGCCCAGCTACCGGTATCTGTTTTTGTGCCTAAATAGTCATTGGCTACGATGGTGACAAATCCTTTTTTCACTTCGTTATTCGGAAAATCGAGCAAAAAAGTATTCTGCCTCATATTATATCCCTTAATGGTAAGATACCCGCTTTGATATATCATAGGAAGCGGCATTTCTACATCTGCCTTGTAATCGACAAACTGGCTTGGATCATAATACTTTCCTGTCAATTCATTCAGATTTTCCTTATTGTGTTTAAGAAGTCGTACCAGATAAGTGGGTGTTCCACTGCGAAACCAATAGTCGTCTATCCGTTGCGAAGCAAAAGCATTCAACAGGCTGAAGGGATTGTATATGTCAATCAAATTCTCGCCAAAATGATAACCGTCATACTTTTGTTTCAAGAAACTTTTCATTTCTTCGATTGTGAATCCGAACTTAACAGCCAATGTTTGTATTGGTTTGTCAAAGTAATGGTAAAGTTCCTCGCCGGTGATACCGCAAAGCGCTTCGTAGCGGGGATCCATACTGATGTCTGCCGGTTGGTTGAAACCGCTGAACACGCTCACTTGCGAAAACTTGGTCACACCCGTAAGGAGCACGAATTTCAGATGCTCGTCTGCTGCCTTGAAAGTTGAATAGAAGCCTTTTAGGATTTCACGATGTTGATCTTCCAACAAGCGTTTTTCTCCGGCTATTATTGAAGAAAGTCCGGTATCAAGTACATCTAAAACAGGCTTGTCGTATTCGTCAATCAGCACAACGGCACGTTTTCCTGTTTTTTTATGAGCTTGTGCCAATACATAAGTAAACCTGTCGCCTAATGTTGTCATTAACGGGTCTTTTCCGTATGCCGTTTCCCATGTGGCTACAGCACTTTCAATCTTTTGTGATAATGTTTCGGGGCGGGTAAAGTCATTTCCGTTAAAGTCGATATGAAATACCGGATATTCCAGCCAGTCTTTCTCCAAAGCATCAATGGCAAGTCCCTTAAACAATTCTTTTCTACCCAGAAAATAATTTTTGAGGGTAGAGACCAACAGACTTTTCCCAAAACGACGTGGACGACTGAGGAAATATATTTTTCCTTCGGTTACGAGTTTATGGATGAGTGCAGTTTTATCCACATAAACATAATCCTCTTCGATAATTTGGTCAAAACTTTGTATTCCAATTGGGTACTTCATGACTTATTCCGCTTATATTCTTTGAATTGACCGACAAAATAACAAAAAACTTTTTTCAATCACAAATTATCCGTCAGATATTTACCTGTTTTGCACGGCTCTTTCGTTTAAAATGGCTGTGGGCATTCAAAAAGTTTTTTTATTTTATAGGACGCATTTCTGCAAGAAGAAGGATGTTTTTGCTCCGGTT
>CAYXZF010000021.1:0-30382 GCA_964469845.1 uncultured Phocaeicola sp. | reverse complement strand
AAGGTTCATGAATCGACAAACACAATCCAACTTCGTATTATTCACTTTTTAAAACACAAACAGATTATGGCAAAGAATGTTAACTACTCCGTTTCACCGCGTGTAAACCCGAACGACCGTGACTCCGCACCCAAGTATTATGGCCACGTGCAGGCCAATGGCGACGTCAGCCTCCGCGAGATGTCGGAACGCATCCAGCAGACGTGTACCGTGACCAAGGCGGACGTGTATGCGGTGCTCGTCGCGCTGGAAGATGTCATCGCCGAATCGCTGAAAGGGGGCGAAATCGTCCGTCTGGGCGACCTCGGCACGTTCCGGATAAGCATCTCGTCGAAGGGCGTCTTGAAGGAGGACGAGTATGACGAGTCGCACATCACCGGCGCACGCATCAATTTCCGTCCCGGCGTGGCGCTGAACGGGGTGCTGTCCGAACTGACCTACCGCAAGGTGGCGACCAAGACCTCGAAAGCGACCGCCGCCGAACCGAAAGAAAACAACGTGTAACCTTTTAACCTCTCCCCGATGATGAACAAGAAAGAACTTTGGCGGAAAATACTGCACTTCGCCATCACCGTCCTGACGGCCATCGCCACCTCGCTGGGCACAAGCTCGTGCATGAAGCTGATGCAATGACGCGGGACGGAAAGGCGTAAAAAAAAGCGGGCGGAACCCCGAAAGGAACCTGCCCGCTTCTTCTTAAATTTAACAATATAAAAATGATTAAAATCAAATTTATTCACGAGTAGCCGCAGAATAATTGATATTCAACGCGTACGATTGACGGAGAGCCTGCTTGATGTCTGTCACGATACCCATCTTGGTGTCTTTGTCCACCTTGAGAGATACCTGCATGAACGGCTGGTCTTCTTCCTTCATGTTTTCACGTTCCTGATAGATGTAGTCCTGCACTTCCGATACGTCAGCAAAACGGTCGTTCAACTGAATACGGGTTTCAGCACCCATCTTGGCCTGGAGCTGCTGGGTAGGCTGACCTACGTAGATGAAAGTCACCAACGACTTCTTCTCCAACTTTTCCAGTTCGGTTGCTTGAGGAGCCTTAAACTGTACCTTCAAAGTCACTTCACGCATGGTTGTAATAATCATGAAGAAGAACAACATGGTAAAGATCAAGTCGGGCAAAGATGAGGTATTCAACTCAGGCATTCCCTTTTTTCCACCTTTATTAAATTTTCCCATGCTTATTTACCTCCATACTTTTTAGGTTCAGCTTCGGAAATCTTCTGCGGGTAGAACTCGCGAATGGCTTTTTGTTCGTCTTCGCTGCATTCCGCGTAAATCTTTCCGAACTTGGCTTTCGCCAAATCATTTCTCAATTCATTGTAAGCACCTACCAACTCGTTCTGTACATCGATGTAAGCCTGATAGCTGGTACCCACGTCGTTGGTTACCGAAATCACGTGATTCTTTGTAACCATGCAGTCACCACCCAACAAGGGGATGTTTACAAGGTGCTTTTCGGGCATGCTCTCGTCATTGTTTTCATTGGCGATGAACTCTTTTGCCTTTGCTCTCAGCTGCTTCACGTCCAAGTATTCGGAACCCACCATCAACTGGTTGTCCTTATTGACACGGACCTGAAGAACGTTACGTTCCTTCACTTTAAGATTATCTTGTTGCTTCACGCTTGGATCGGGCGGAGGCGGGAGGCGGCGAGCCAGGCCTCGGTCAGTATCCATGGATGTGGTCACAAGAAAGAAGATAAGCAAGATGAAAGCCATGTCAGCAGTAGAACTCGAGTTAAGCCCCGGAGTTTCTCTTTTCTTTCTTCCCATTGCTTTTCTTTTTTAAAATTTATTTTTCTTAAAGATACCGCTCATGTTGATTACTGTAGCGATGGTTGCGATAACGCCCAACGCATACATGGAGTAGAGGAACATATCTGTTACCTTCAACCAGCCGGTTTCGGCGTACGGTTCACCGTTCACCAAGATAGGTTCGGCAGAACCCATGCCGTAGCAAACGACAACCAAAGCAACAACAAGCGCAAATGCGATGATAGTCTTGACAGCGCTCTTGGGGTCGTCCTTCAAAGCAGAGAAGAACTGAATGAGACCGGCCAATACAGCCAAGATGATGGTCACTGCCACCAGCACATACTTCAGGTAAAGCAGTGCATCGGTGTACTGCGGTTCAACCAAACCAGCAGCGTTTTCCGTATTATATCCTACTCCGAAGAACAACGCCAATACAACCGCGATGATTGCGAAAAGCGCGTACAGGATGTAGTAGGATGCCATGTATGATAATTTACCCATTTTCTAATTTATAAAAATTGATTAGACTTTTAAGTGAGTTCGGATTACTTCTTGTACTTCAAGTTGTACTTGGTAACGATGTCCAGCAAAGTGATGGAAGCGTCTTCCATGTTGGCTGTCAAAGCTTCAATCTTAGACAAGATGTAGTTGTAGAAAATCTGAAGAATCAATGCGGCAACGATACCGAAGATTGTTGTAATCAAAGCCACCTTCATACCACCGGCAACAACTGTCGGAGAAATATCACCGGCTGCCTGGATGTCGTCGAACGCCATAACCATACCGATCACAGTTCCCAAGAATCCGAGTGACGGAGACATGGCGATAAACAATGTAATCCAAGAGCAACCCTTTTCCAAGTAACCTGCCTGAACACCGCCGTAAGCTACTACAGAGCGTTCTACCACGTCAAGACCTTCGTCGATACGCATCAAACCCTGATAGCAGATGGAAGCGACGGGACCGCGAGTGTTGCGTGCAAGGTTCTTTGCGCCTTCTACGTCACCTCTTTCCAAAGATTCTTCCAGCTTCAACATGAACTTCTTGGCGTTGATTTCGGCCAATGACAAGTAAACGATACGTTCGATACAGAAAGCCAAACCGATAACGAGGGCTACAGATACCAAAGACATAAAGCCGGCGTCACCTTCGATGTACTTGGTCTTGAGTTCCTTGTGGATACCACCTTCTTCAACAACTGCTGTTTCGGCCGGAGCTGCGTCCTGAGCCATTACAGGTACTGAACCGAGAGTCAAAACTCCCATCAATGCAAGCATTGCAAATAACTTTTTCATTGTGTGTAATTTTTTAAGATTAAGAATCAATTAATTTATTTTTATTATTTATTGTTTTTCGTTTCACGTTCAAGTCTTGTTCCACCGCGAAGCGGAGAGAGCGGGATTCGAACCCGCGATACACTTTTGGCGTATACACGCTTTCCAGGCGTGCCTCTTCAACCACTCGAGCATCTCTCCTTTTCGCACCGTTTCAAGGCTCTTTTCTGAAATCGGGCGCAAATTACGAAGAATTTCGTGAATAGCAAGCGATTTCTGCTACAAATGTACTTTTTTTTTTCTTCCGATGAAGTTTTCGGGCAAGGAAACTTCGTGGAAGTTGCTAAAATTAATAAATTTTAAAGACTTCGGGGAGTTTTTGAACACTTTTAAGGGAATCTATCCCTCAAACAGCGTCAAAGCGTTCTCGTCGGTCTGCCGCTGCACGGCTTCCACGGTGAGTCCGTAAATCTCCGCCAACTTCTCCGCCACCTTTATTATATAGGAGGATTCGTTGCGCGTTCCGCGGAAGGGGACGGGAGCGAGATAGGGCGAATCGGTTTCGAGCACGAGCCGGGTAAGCGGAACGGACGGCAGGAGTCGGGGCAGGTGGCTCTTTTTGAACGTGACCACTCCGTTTACGCCTATCAGGAAGCGGGGGTATTCCTCTGCGACCTCTGCCAGCTCATCCGCCGTGCCGGTAAAGCTGTGAAAGATGCCCGACAGTTCCGTATCGCGATAGGGACGCAGCACCTCGAACAGTTGCGGAAAAGCTTCGCGGCAATGAAGCACCAGCGGCAGGCGGTGTTCCAACGCCCACCCCACCTGTTCGTCCAGCACGTGTTGCTGTTGGCGGAGGTAGGTCCGGTTCCAATAAAGGTCCATCCCCACTTCGCCGATGGCGGTGAAAGGGTGTACGTCCGTCAAGAGCCTGCGCAGTTCTCTGACCTTCGGCAGGGAGTCGGCCTCCACGGAGGTGGGGTGAAACCCTAACATAGGGAAACAGTAGCCGGGGTATCGGTCGCAGGTGCGAAGCAGGTCGTCCACGGTGGTGTGGTCGATGTTGGGCATGTAAATGCGGTCTACACCGGCGGCGCGGGCGCGGGCGATGACCTCGGGGAGGTCGGATGCGAACTCTTCCAAGAAGAGGTGGGAATGCGTGTCTATCATACGGCGGCTTACAGTTTTCGGTTCATCAATCCGCAGGCGTATCCGCGCAGGGCGGCCTTGCGTTCATCGGGCAGGGCGACGCGGTCCAGAATGTCCAGTCCTTCCTTATAATATCGGTCGGACAGGGCGATGCAACGGTCGCCGATGCCGAGTTCATCGTAAAGGCGGGTGACGGCGGCTATCTTCTCTTCGGGGCGTACCTCCTTCTCTCCCATCGAGAGCCAATGCTCCAGTTCGGCGCGTCGGCGTTCGTCGGCCTCGGCAAGGGCGGTGATGAGCATGAAGGTTTTCTTGTTGCAGAGGATGTCGCCACCGATGTTCTTGCCGAACACGCGGGGGTCGCCGTAAACGTCGAGCCAGTCGTCCTGCAACTGGAAGGCAAGGCCCATCTTGACGCCGAAGTCGTAGAGCGCGGAGGCATCGGCGGCGGGGGCTTCGGCCATGCAGGCACCGATGCGGAGGGCCGCCGCCAGCAGGACGGAGGTCTTGAGGCGAATCATCTCGATGTATTCGTCCACCGTGACATCCATTCGTTTTTCAAATTCCATGTCCCACTGCTGACCTTCGCAGATTTCCATCGTCGTGCGGGTAAAGACGTCCAGCACCTCTTTCAGTTTATCTTCCGGAGCGTCCGACACGAGGCGGTAGGCCAGGATAAGCATGGCGTCGCCGGAGAGGATGGCGGTGTTTTCGTTCCACACATTGTGCACGGTGGGCTTGTTGCGCCGCATGTCCGCCTTGTCCATCAGGTCGTCGTGGAGGAGGGTGTGATTGTGATAGGTTTCAAGTCCCGCCGCTTGCGGCAGAATACGTTCCACATCGTCGCGATAGAGGTTGTAGGCCATGAGCATGAGCACAGGCCGCACCCGCTTTCCGCCAAGGGACAGCTCGTATCGGATGGGGTCGTACAACCCCTGCGGCGAACGTGCGTAAGGCATGCCGGCAAGGTAGTCGTTAATCATTTCGAGAAGTCGGGAGGGAGTATAGAGAGTCGTCATATCAATCAATGAATTAAGCAGGACACCGCGAGAGGATGTCGCTACGGGGTAAAAAACAGGTGGATGTACACACAGCACATCCACCCGATTTATAATTTAAAAGAATATTACTGCAAGCGGAACATGACAGGCAATGTATATCTCACGCGCACCGCTTTACCGCGCTGCTTACCCGGTGTCCACTTCGGCATCATGGATACCACGCGAAGCGCTTCCTTATCCAAGTAGGGGTCTACGCCGCGAGCTACCACCGCATCAACGATAGAACCGTCGGTGTTCACCACGAACTGTACGATAACACGACCCTGAACGCCGTTTTCCTGAGAAATGGTGGGGTACTTGATGTTCTTGCTCAAGAACTTCATACATTCGGCCGTACCGCCGGGGAACGAGGGCATTTCTTCCACCACTTGGAAAATCTGCTGTTCTTCCACTTCTTCTTCTTCCACTTCCACCGGAGTGTACTTCACTTCAACGGCCTTCTGAGTGTCATCGGAAGCCTGAATGGTCGATTCTTCCACCTTGGCGTCGTTGTCCATGATTTCCAACACTTCTTCCACCTTCGGAGCCTCGGGAGGAGGGGGAGCCTGCTTGGGCTGTTCCTGTTCGGTGATAGGGATGATTTCTTCTTCAAACACTACTTCGGTGATACCCGAATCCACGGCAATGCGCTTTTCGCGTTCACTCCATTCGAACGCGATGAACATCAATGCCAAAGCCAGAATGGCACCGGCCAGCAGATGGGTGGTGAATTTACCTTCCAAATCTGCCTTGGGAGATTTTTTAACTTCCATAAAATGTTATTTAATTATTAAATTGAGGTTTCTCACTTTGCGGGCAAATTTAAGACTTTTCTTTTAAATAAAAGCCATTTGGGAAGAAAAATATGCAAAAAGCGGTTATTTTCTTCGGTTTTCGTCGGGAGACACACGGGTTTTTCCTATCTTTGCGCATCATCTTTGTCATCCTATCCTAATTATATATAGCAGATATGAAGAAAATAACCATCGCCATCGACGGCTACTCGTCATGCGGCAAAAGCACCATGGCCAAGGATTTGGCCCGCGAAGTGGGATACATTTACATAGACAGTGGCGCCATGTATCGCGCCGTCACCCTCTATTGTCTGGAGAACGGCCTGTTTGCCGCCGACGGACAGATAGACACCCGACGGCTGGAAGCGGCTTTGCCCGACCTGCGCATCTCTTTCCGTACCGACCCCGAAACCCAACGCCCGCAGACCTGCCTGAACGGACGGAACGTGGAAGACCGGATACGGAGCATGGAGGTGGCGGCACACGTCAGCCCCGTGGCGGCACTGGGATTCGTGCGCGAAGCACTGGTGCGCCAACAACAGGAAATGGGCCGCGCCAAGGGCATCGTGATGGACGGACGCGACATCGGTACCGTGGTGTTCCCCGACGCCGAACTGAAGATTTTCGTCACCGCCTCGGCGGAAATCCGGGCGCAACGACGCTACGACGAACTGAAAGCCAAAGGCGGGGAAGCCTCGTTTGAAAAAATCCTCGCCAACGTGAAAGAACGCGACCACATCGACCGTAACCGCACGGTCAGTCCGCTGCGGCAGGCGGAAGACGCCCTGCTGCTGGACAACAGCGACCTGAGCATCGAGGAGCAAAAGCAATGGCTGCGCGAACAGTTTGAAAAACGGCTGCAAGAAAGCGAAGAGATTCAAGAAGCGTAAGTACACACCCGGAAATGGCAAACATTGAAATAGACTCAGGCTCAGGATTCTGCTTCGGAGTGACCACCGCCATCCGAAAAGCGGAAGAGGAACTGGCAAAGGGCAATACGCTCTATTGCTTGGGCGACATCGTACACAACGGACGGGAGTGCGAACGGCTGAAGAACATGGGACTCATCACCATCAACCACGAGGAATTCGCACGCCTGCACGACGTAAAAGTGCTGCTCAGAGCGCACGGCGAACCGCCCGAAACCTACGTGCTGGCGCAGCGGAACCGCATCGAAATCATCGACGCGACCTGCCCCGTGGTGCTCCGACTGCAAAAACGCATCAAGCAGGAATACGACGGCACGGAGAAGGAAGCGGACAAGCAAATCGTCATCTACGGCAAGAACGGACACGCCGAGGTGCTGGGACTGGTGGGACAGACACACGGCACCGCCATCGTCATCGAAAGTCTGTCGGAAGTGAACCGGCTGGACTTCGGAAAGGACATCCGCCTCTACTCGCAGACCACCAAGTCGCTCGACGAGTTCCGTCAAATCGTGGAGTACATCCGGGCACACATCGCGCCGGAAGCCACCTTCGAATACCACGACACCATCTGCCGGCAGGTAGCCAACCGAATGCCGAACATCCGGACCTTCGCCGCCGGACACGACCTGATTTTCTTTGTGTGCGGACGCAAAAGCTCGAACGGAAAGATTCTGTTTCAGGAGTGCCGAAAGGTGAACCCGAACTCTTACCTCATCAACCGCCCCGAAGAAATAGACGCCGAGATGCTGGCGAACGCCGAATCCATCGGCATCTGCGGAGCCACCTCCACCCCGAAGTGGCTGATGGAGGAATGCAAGCGGGCAATAGAAGAACATTCGGAGAAAAGGCTTTAATATTTCTTAATAAGTCCACCCGAAAAAACGAAGAAAACAACAAACGTGCTACGGATTTAGTTGCTATCTTTGCACCAAGTTTACATCAAACAAGAAATAGCATATTATGGGAACAATTAAAAGCATCGGCGTATTGACATCGGGAGGTGATGCCCCGGGCATGAATGCTGCCATTCGGGCGGTGACCCGCGCCGCCATTTACAACGGTCTGAAAGTATATGGCATCTATAGAGGCTACAAAGGACTCGTGGCCGACGAAATCCAAGAGTTCAAAAGCCAGAACGTGAGCAACATCATCCAAATGGGCGGAACCATCTTGAAGACGGCCCGTTGCAAGGAGTTCGCCACTCCCGAAGGACGCGCGCAGGCTTACGAAAACATGAAGAAACACGAAATAGACGCACTCGTAGTCATCGGAGGAGACGGCTCGCTGACGGGCGCGCGCATCTTCGCGCAAGAGTTCGACGTGCCGTGCATCGGACTGCCGGGCACCATCGACAACGACCTCTACGGCACGGATACCACCATCGGTTACGACACCGCACTGAACACCATCCTCGATGCCGTGGACAAGATTCGCGACACCGCCACCTCGCACGAACGCCTGTTCTTTGTGGAAGTGATGGGACGAGACGCCGGCTTCCTGGCCTTGAACGGTGCCATCGCCGCCGGTGCCGAAGCCGCCATCATCCCCGAATTCAGCACCGAGGTGGACCAGTTGGAAGAGTTCATCGAGCACGGTTTCAGAAAGTCGAAGAGCAGCAGCATCGTGCTGGTGGCAGAAAGCGAACTGACCGGAGGCGCCATGCACTACGCCGAACGTGTGAAGAACGAATATCCGCAGTATGACGTACGCGTCACCATCCTCGGACACTTGCAGCGGGGAGGACGACCCACGGCACACGACCGCATCATCGCCAGCCGAATGGGCGTGGCAAGTATTCAGGCTTTGCTGGAAGGCCAGCGCAACGTGATGATTGGCATCGACGACGATGAAATCGTTTATGTACCTTTCGCCAAGGCCATCAAGAACGACAAGCCGATAGACAAAGAATTGGTGAACGTGCTGCATGCACTATCCATATAATAGAGTTACATTAAGAGCAAACAGAAAGGTGTGCATCCCGTGTCTTGACAACATGGATGCACACCCTCGTTTTTTTCGGGTGCTTATTTCAACAAGCGATAATAAGTGTCCAACAGATGCTTCGCCGCCACGAAAGAAGTGACCTGACCGTTCAGCACTTCGTTCTCCTTGGCTTGCAACATGGCGGTGATGGTGGGATGCTGATAGAAACTGTCGCGGAGGTGTTCGTTGATGGTCTCGTACATCCAATACTTGGCCTGCTCGTTGCGGCGGTAATCAAAGTAACCGTTCTCTTTCACAAAGGCGAAGTACTCGTCTATCATGTCCCAGATTTCCTTGACGCCCAGTCCGTAGAACCCGGAATAGGTCAGCACCCGGGGTGTCCACCCCGAATCGGGAGTGGGAAACAGATGAAGCGCGTTGCGGAAGTGGGCGGCCGCCAACTTTGCCTTCTCCACATTGCTGCCGTCGGCTTTGTTGATAACAATGCCGTCCGCCATCTCCATGATGCCGCGCTTGATGCCTTGCAACTCGTCGCCCGTACCCGCCAACTGAATGAGCAGAAAGAAATCGACCATCGAGTGGACGGCGGTTTCGCTCTGCCCCACTCCTACCGTCTCGACGAAAATCTTGTCGAACCCGGCAGCTTCGCACAGAATGATGGTCTCGCGGGTTTTACGCGCCACGCCGCCTAACGAACCCGCCGAAGGACTGGGACGGATAAATGCGTCGGGGTGTACGGACAGCTTCTCCATGCGGGTCTTGTCGCCGAGGATGCTGCCCTTGGAGCGTTCGCTGCTGGGGTCGATGGCCAGCACCGCCAACTTACCGCCCTTTTCCAACACATGCAGTCCGAAAACATCGATGGACGTACTCTTCCCCGCACCCGGCACCCCGCTGATGCCGATGCGGACGGAACGCCCGGAATGAGGCAGGCACTTCTCGATGACTTCCTGCGCTAACGCCTGATGTTCGAGCTTCACGCTCTCGACCAGCGTGACGGCACGGCTCAGCACCGTCATATTGCCGCCGACGATACCCTCCACATACTCACCGGCGGTGAACTCGCGGCGTTTGGGCTTCTTGCGCGACTTCAGATAGGGATTGACGGTCGAGGGCTGTTCAATGCCCGCATTGACGGTCAGACCTTTGTATTCTTCGCTATTTTCCGGATGTTCCATAGTATCTTTATTTCTTTGCGGTTACATTCACTTTTACAATCACTTTCGGACAGTTCGGGTCGTTGGTTATCATCAATACGCGCGGCGTACCTTTCACCCGATTCAGATACTTGCCATAGGCGGTCACCTTCATCTTGGTGGACATGCCCGGCTTCAACACGCGTTTCTTCAGCTGTACGCCGAGGGCGGAGTTGAACACTTGAAGGTCGGTGATTTCCAAATCGCTCTTGCCGACATTCGTCACCAGAACGGTCTGCGACTTCTTCTCTTTCTCGCCCAACGGCAACAGGGTCAGTTCGGTGGCAGACAGCCGGACGGCAGGCGGATTGTCGCGCTGCTGCGGAGTGAGGTGACTGAAGTCGGGCAACAGAACCGCCGACACGGGGATGGCGTTGTCGTCACCCACCTTGTCGCCCGGAAAGCGGGCAAGGTAAACGGTAGAGGTGGTCAGACCGAACTTCGGCAGTTGGTCGGTATCAAGCGTCACCTTGATTTTGCCATAGCCGCCCTTCGCCAATTTCTCCGGTGTCGCCTCCGCGGTCAGATAGGGAGGCAGGTGCATCAGCACGGGAGTGTAGGGCTCGTCCGAGAAATTGGCCACCACCAGTTCCACGGAAGGCTTACCGCCTTTGTTGGCATCGTCAAACTCAATCATGTCTTTATCCAACTTGATGTCGCCAATCCGGTAAGGAAGCACAAGAGCCTTGTGCGGATCGGCAGTCACTTCGCCCCGGATGGAAAGGTAGAGGGGACGTTCGGCCGCGTTGCAATAGATGCCGACACGTTTGTGGAAGTGCCCCAACGCCTTGGCATCGAACGTGGCAGTGACCGTGCCCGAAGCTCCCGGAGCGATGGGTGTCCGGGTCCAATCGGCCACCGTACAGCCACAAGAAGTGGTGACATTCGTGAGAACCAACGGCTTGTCGCCCTCATTGGTCACCTTGAAAGTGGCGGTGGCGGGATTCTTCCACAGAATGGTTCCGAACTCGCAGGTCTGCTTGTCGAACGACGCTTTGGGCTGCGCCATACCTGTCAGGCAGACGGAAGTCCAAAGGAATATGGTCAGTAGTAATTGTTTCATTTCTTTCGTTGTTTCTGATTATCACAGCAAAGATAGGTATTTATTTTGGGATTCATCGGTTGTCGGGACAGATTTTAGATAATTGAAAGACTTTACCGCTTCACCCGCAACAGAGCGTCCCTCGCTCCGTGTCCGCCGAACTCCGGCGCATAGACCGAACGAACGGTGGCAATGCCCTGCCGATACGTGCCCGCCGAATGAAGAAACACTTCGTATTCCACGGTACGGGTACCCTTGGGCAGGCGGTCGAAAAAGAAAGAAACGGACGCATCCTTCGGTTCAAAGTAATAACCCGAACCGTCCTTCCAACGATAACCGGAAAGAGTCTCCGTCGGCTCCATGCAGGCGGCGCGTTCATCGGTAAGTTGCACAAAGTCCAGATTGCGATCGGCGGTGAGGGTGAGACGTACCGTCAGCCGGTCGCCTACGCTACACGCTTCTCCTTCCGCCAGCGAACGGCCGTTCCGCCAGAGCGTCCGCGTCACGGTCAGTCCGGCACACTGCGTTTTCACCTTGTCCGACTCTTCCCGGAAACGGGCGTAAACGGCTCCCCAACCAAGTCCGGGCGAAGTTTTCTTCACCTGCACTTCGCGAATGTCCATCACCTGTCCCGAAAGGGTGTCTCCGACAGTCCCCCTGAGGGTATCCGAAGCATGTATCACCCTACCGCCCAAGCGGATTTCCGCTTCGCAACCGTGAGCGAGTCCGTTGTCACCGGTGGTCAATAAGGCATAAACCGCATCGGCGGCGGTCAGCGGATTGTCCCAAGTCTGACCTTGCTTCTGCTTCAACAGCCAGCGTTTAAGTTCTTCCAAGGTCTGCTCTTCGCCCGTCAACCGACGGACCGCTTCCATCACCGCCACCTGAGTAGGAAGCCGGTAGGAGAACCAAGTCTGCTCCGCCCTCGGCGTATCGAAATAGCGTCCCATGCCCTCGGTCAGCACCGAGTATTGCAGCACCGAGCGGAGCAACTCACCGGCCTTTGCCGTGCGCCCCGCTTCGTGCAGGATGATAGCAGCCAACGAACGGGCGTAAAGGGTCTGCTTACCCAAACAGCCGGACGATGCCAATCGGTCGATGAAACAGGCATTCACACGCTTGTCCATCGGCGCATCGGCATCAAGCGCACAGATGTAAAGGTATTGCAGCACGAGTTCCGACGGACAGTATTCCTCCTGCCATCCGGTCTTTTTCGCCCATTCGTATTCTTTCCGAACCTCGGTCGCCAAGCGGTTCATCGCCCGGCGGTACATCGCCGTCACTTCCGCATCCAAGGTCTCGCCGGCCGTCAAACTTTGCAGGCGGGCAAGCGATAGGGCTATCCAAGCGGTCATGTAACGGCTGCCGGACATTCCGGGATACCAACTCCAAGTTCCGTCCTCGTTCTGAAGTTTCTTTAACTGCGCTTCGGCTTCGCGAAGCCGGTGAGCGAGGCTGTCGGTGCGCACCACCCTCGCGATGGACGGATGGCGGCGGACAAGGAAACGGGTCAGACGGTTGGCATAATAAGCCACCGCCCACGACAAGGCGTTCCGACTGTCGGGATTGGCCAGCACGGGCAGAGCCTCCACGGCATACCACACGGGATTGCCCGTAAACCGGACCGACAACCGCGGATGGCTGACGGTGGAGCTGTGGCCGTTGAACAGGCTCTTCAACGAAAAGGTGTAAGTGCCCGCCCCGTTCACATCCAGCAACACGCTTTCGGTGAGCCACTGCTTGTCGCTATGAACCGGCAGAATACATTGCTCGCCATCGCTGAAAGTGCCGCCGTCCGCCACCATACGAACCGCCAACGTGTCGCATCGGTCTGTCACCCCGAACCCGAAATTCACCGCGACTGTGGACAACGGAGCGACTAAGAAGCGCTGTTTTTTCTTTTCACAGACCTGTCCCGTGTGCGGATGGAAGAGTTCCAGCCGGACGTCGCCGCTCACCTCTTTGTCCGAGAGATTCACAAGCGAAGCGGATACGCTCGCTTCATCTCCTACCCGTACGAAACGAGGCCACCGGGGACGAAGCATGAAGTCCTTGCTCGCCCGAACAGTGGCGGTCAGTGTACCATAGTCCAAATCGCGGGTGTGCGCCAAGCCCATGAACCGCCATTCGGTCAGACTTTCGGGCAGAGTAAACTCGATGCGGACCTCACCGGAATCATCGGTACGGAGCTGCGGATAGAAGAAAGCGGTCTCGGCAAAGTCGGAACGAACGGACAGCGGTCGTGCCAAGGCTTCTTCACCGGAGGCGTCCGCCGCAAGCAACGCTTTTTCAGGTTGCGCGGTTTCAATCGCTTCGGCCGTCGCGCCTGTAGCGAGAAGGTTACTCTGATACGTCCGCATCCGGCTGTATGCATACGACCGATGAGGTATATCCAACGAACTGTATGTCAGCGGACTTACTTTCAACCGATTTACAGGAAAAGGGAAACCCAAATAAACGGGACGATCCGTTGTCTGTCTCCAGACGACTGACGGAAAGCGGCGGTCGAAGTGCAAGGCAAATGTCCGGTCGAACGAAGCCAAACCATCCAACGAGGCATCGTACAAAGTCGCCATAAGCCGGGCATCGGCAGGCGTGCCATCGGGACGAAGAACGCTCAGCGTCCAAGTTTCGCACTGTCCCGGACGCAACTTGTCGCGGAAGGTCTTCCACTTCAGCCGCAACGCCTTGTCGGGCGCAGGCTTCTTGATATAGAAATTACGGACGTACAAATCTCCATTCTTCACGAAGGCAAAGCAACACCGCAAGCCGTCACCATACTCCTCCCGATAGGTGTAATGAAAAGCCAACAGTGAATCGGAGAAGGTGACGCGCTTGCTCTCCAAGCGATTGTCGCCATACATCACATCGCAAAACAGGTAAACCTCTTGTTCGCTGCTGCCGAAATAGACGGTCGCCTTGCCATCGGCATCAAACGTGTCACCCGACTGCCATCCACACACCTTCACATCTTCGGGCAGGTGCTTATCACCCGATGAAAACAGCGTGAAGTTCACCGTTTGTCGCACCTGTCGCCCCGACTCGTCCGCCACCTCCGATTCCAGCCTGTAACGACCGGAGGGCAGAGCGCAGAGAGCCTGCGGCGTGAAAGGCTCGTTCGAGAATGCCTTCCCTTGCCACACCTGCCTGCCTCGAGCGGAAACCCGATAGATTACTTCCGTCCGGACGGGGACATTCAGCCGATTGCGCGCTTGAAAATTCAGGGGTTGAAGGTGTTCCTTGAGGAGGTTCGACTCGTTCCAATCGGGAATGTAAAGCTGCAACGACGAACCGCCCAACGGCAAGTCCAATCCGCCCGTTTGGGTTTCACCCGACAAGGCGGTCACATCCGCCGACACCCGATAGGTATAAAACCAATTGCGCATATCGTCGGAAACGGGCAGCAAACGTACCGGGACTTCAAAGCGTCCCCATTCATCGGTCACAGCCGTACCCTTTACCCGAAGGGTTTCCACCCCTGCCATTCTGCCCAACCGGTTCTCTAACCGAACAATCTGATAGCCGACCTTCGCCCCTTGCACCGGAACACCGTCCAACGTACAGGCATGCCCCGTCAGCCGCAGGGAATCGCCGGGACGATAAGCGGTCCGCACGGTGTCGAAAGTCACCTCAAAAGTGGGACGTTTGTATTCCTCCACCCGGAACGTGGTTGCTCCCAGCCGGGTTTGCAGCCGGTAGACGCCCGTCTTTCCCGACCGGGGCAAGCTGAATTGCCCGCGGAACGTGCCGAACGCATCTGTCTTCACCTCGCACTTCGCCACCTCCTTTCGGTCGGCGTCCAGCAGGGTCACGGCAAAAGCGGCTCCCTCCTCGACACGCACCGAATCCTGCCGTTGGCTGTAAGCGATGCCCGCAAAGTGAAGCGTCTGTTCGGGACGATAAAGCGCACGGTCGGTGAACAAGTACACATGTTTCTGACGTCGGGCGGCTCTTTCGGAACGATAGTCATTCATCCGAGCCGGAGTGACGGCCATCGCCGAATCCGTCGCCGTCCGTGCCTGCAAGCAGCATGAACGATTCTTTATATCGGTTATCGTTACCGTTCCGTCCGCATCGGCGGTATAGGCGTTGTCCTGACGGAAGCGTCCGTCGCGTTCCGTATAGACACGCACTTGAGCACCGGGAACGGGACGACCGCTTTGCTTGTCGAGAACAACGATTTCCCGACGGTGGTCAGCCGGTGAACGATAAAGAATGTGCAACCCCGTAACGTGCAGCAAGGCTCCCTGCGAAATGTCCCGATGCCCGTCCGGCATCCCCACCAAATAGTAAATGCCTGCCGACAGGGCTTCCAGCAGCAATGTGTCCTTCCGATTCTGATAATGGGGTGTGGGCGGCAAGTCATGATGCTGCCGCTTCAGCAAAGTGCCGTATTTCGTCACGTTTTCGGGAGAAATGCGGGAGAGGTCGGGCGAATCGGCAGACAGACTCAACCGATAGATGGAAGTCGTGAATCCGGAAAGGTTTCGGTAAGTCACCGGCATCCGGATGGGGCGGTCGGGAAAGAAATCGGTCACGGAGAAGCGCAAAGCGGGCAAGAGAATCTCTTTCTCTTCGTTTATCAACGCCCGGATGCGGGAATAGCGGGGATAGCGACGGATTCCCTCGCGAAGCAAGGCCAGAGATTCATCCGGCCGCTTGTAGCGTATCCGCATGGCCCGCTGCAGATAGACTTCGGCACAGACATCCAAATCGCCGTATTCGTCCGTCCACTTCCGCAACTGCGTTTCATCGGCTTCGGGATATGCGCCGAGAGCGGTCAGCAACCAAGCCTCCCGGAGGTTCTTCATCCGATAGATGTGCAGCAACGACTGCCACGTCTGCCTGACGGAACGCAAGATATGTTCCTGCTCGGTGCGCCATCGGTGTTGCTCCCAAAGGCGGATGGCACGACGCGCCAACAGGTCGTAGAGGTTGTTATCGAAGTAAAGACGGCTCGTTTCGCCGGTCACCACCATCGGTACCAGTTTTTCCGCCGGATAGTCGGCCAAGGTCAAGCTGTCTGTCAGAGACAGGGTCAGGTAGCGATTTCCTTTCTCAAAGTCCTTGTCAAGGGTGAGTTCTCCCAAGATGGAGTTCAGTACCGCCCGGTCGGTCGGCAGCGTCTGCGGGTCGGCAGCCCATTCCTCCAATCCCCGCACATCCACGGCCATGCTGTCGGGTGAGATTTCTCCCCGCCAAGTCATCAGGGTGAGGTAGGCTTTCATCATTTGCGGCACGTTCCGTTCGGTCTTTGCCTTGTCGTACACTTTCCGCGCCTCGTTCAGCACGGACCGCGGCAATTTTTTTTTTCCCACCACTCAATCTGCTTCCAAAGGCGGTCGTAGCTCTGCGCGTACAGACCGACAGAAAGACTCCACAAAAGGAGAGTCAATATCCATATTCCACGAGTCTTCATTTGTTTTCGTTTATGTTCGTCCGCAAAGAAACGAAAATCCCGGGAAAGGAGCGCAGAGAGGGGTGTTAAATTACACAAACGCCCCTGCCGGCGATGACAAACTTGCGGAGTTCGCGGAGCGCATCCTCCATAAAAAAAGAGAGGAACCTGTCATCGAGGCTCCTCTCTATCTGTTTGAAGATTATTCATTTACCGGCGCATTCGCCAAAGTCGCTACCAGGAAGTCGTAGAACTTTGCCACGGTCGGAATCAAGCAACGTTCGTCGGGCGAGTGGGGAGAACGGAGCGTAGGACCGAACGAAATCATATCCAAGCCGGGCATCACGGCACCGATGATGCCGCATTCCAAACCGGCATGAATCACCTTCACGGCGGGTTCTACGCCGAACTGCGCCTGATAAGATTCCTTCATGGCCTTCAGGATGGGAGAATCCACGTTGGGTTCCCAACCGGAGTAACCGCCCGAACGAACCACCTGCATACCCGCCATAGCGAAACAGCTTTCAAGGCCGGTATTGAGATAGTCCTTCATGGAGTCGCGCGAGCTGCGGGTCAGAATCTTGATTTCCGCCTTTCCGCCTCCAATCTCGATGATGGCGAGGTTGTTGGACGTTTCCACGGTGTCGGGGATGGTCGGAATCATACGAAGCACGCCGTTATGGCAGGCATAGATGGCATCCACCAAATTGTCGCGGATTTCGGCGGGAACCATGTACTTCGGAAGTTCCACCCGGCAGGCGGTGAACGAAATCGGAGTTTCGTGTACGTGGTATTCCTCGTTCCACAACGCCTCACATTCCTTGACGTATGCCAACACATCGGCTTCTTCTTCGGCCGGAACGGTAATCACCACTTCGCATTCGCGGGGGATGGCATTGCGCATGTTGCCACCGTGCCAAGACACGAGGCAAGCCTCATCATAAGTAATCACCTGATTGACAAATCGAGCCATGAGTTTGTTGGCGTTGGCACGACCTTCGTTGATTTCCAAGCCGGAGTGTCCGCCGCGGAGTCCCTTCAACGTCACCTTCAGAGCCACGTCTTCGGGGTCGGTTTCCTCTTCCTTATATTCCAACATCGCGCTCAAGTCTTCGCCTCCGGCACAACCAATGTAAAGTTCGCCTTCGTCTTCCGAGTCGAGGTTGAGAAGGATGTCACCGTTTACGGTTCCCGGCTTCAACCCGAAAGCACCGTACATGCCGGTCTCTTCGTCCGAAGTAATCAACGCTTCGAGCGGACCATGCACCAGCGTCTTGTCTTCCATTACGGCCATGATGGCAGCCACCCCCATACCGTTGTCGGCCCCCAGTGTCGTACCTTTGGCCTTGACCCATTCGCCGTCAATCCATGTTTGGATAGGGTCGGTCACAAAGTCGTGCACCGTATCATTGTTCTTTTGAGGCACCATGTCCATGTGTGCCTGAAGAATGATGGTCTTGCGGTTTTCCATACCCGGAGTAGCGGGTTTGCGGTAAATCACGTTACCCGCTTCGTCCATGCAGGTTTCTACACCCACGCTCTTTCCGAATTCCAACAGGAATGCCTGAATCTTTTCCAGATGACCGGAAGGACGAGGTATCTGAGTCAGTGAATGAAAATGCTTCCACACATTCTGCGGAGCAAGAGAAAGAATTGTTTCCATAGTTATTTATTTTTATTAGTGAACGGCAAAGCCGATAATCCATATATGCCCAACAAAATTAGTAAAAAGGTTTGGATTCCATGCACTAAAAGCGCAAAAATCGCCGCATCTTCTTTTCCCACCCCGTAAAGCATCAGCATCGTGATGACCGCGAAGTGCCACGGACCGGCTCCGTTAGGGGTAGGAACTATAACGGCAATGGTGCCGACTACAAACATGACCACCCCCGCGGCAAGCCCCAGATGAGCCGTAAAACCGAACGCGTAGAAAGACAGATAGAACTCCAAGAAGTAAGCCGCCCAGATACCGATACTATATATAAGGTATAAGGGAACGTTCTTCACATCCTTCAGCGCGATGATGCCCGACCAAATGTTTTGCAACAATCCCTTGAGGCGGGCAAAGAGAGCCACATTGCGTATCAAGAAGAAAGCAAGCAGCAAAACAGCCGCCCCACACGCCACAACGACATAAAAGTGAACGGAAGTCAGCACCTCGGTATAACGGCCGACATCGGTTCCCGTCTCGTCAAAAAAAGTGGCAAAGACGGGTGCCTGCGACAAGAGGGTCAGGCCCGTAATCAATCCCACACAAAGCGTATCGACCATACGTTCGGACACCACGGTGCCCAACGACTTCGGGAAGGACACGCCATCGTACTTGGCCAAAACACCGCAGCGCGACACCTCTCCCACCCGCGGAATCACCAGATTGGCCGCATAGGAAAGGAAGATGGCATACACACAGTTGGAGGTACGCGGATGTTCGCCGAGCGGTGCCAACGCCAATTTCCAACGCCAACCCCGAAACAGATTGGCCAGCACGCCGAACACCAATGAAAAACACATCCATCCGTAGTCCATCTCGTTCCGAAGAACCTCCCATGCACTGCGAAAATTGAAGTCACGGTAAGTCCAAAGCAAGATACAAGCCCCCAAAAGCAAGGGAAAAACCACCTGCAGACCTTTATTCAACAACTTTTTTCTATTACTTTGTTCCAAAATCGACATTTTTTAATTTACATTGTTTATCTTTGCAAGATGCAAAGATAGTATCTTGGCGAAATAAACCGAGTGATTAACGGCAGAAAAAACATTAAAATGGCATTAGTAAAACCGAAAAAGTTCTTAGGACAGCACTTTTTAAAGGATTTGGGCATCGCGAACGACATTGCCGACACCGTGGATGCCTGCCCCGGACTTCCGATTTTGGAAGTAGGACCGGGTATGGGTGTACTCACCCAGTTCTTGATGAAAAAAGAACGGGAAGTAAAGGTCGTGGAACTGGACTTTGAATCGGTGGCTTATCTGAAACAGAACTTCTCCGCACTGGACGGCCACATTATCGAAGACGACTTTCTGAAACTGAAGTTGGAAAACATATTCGACGGAAAACCGTTTGTACTGACAGGCAACTACCCTTACAACATATCGAGCCAAATCTTCTTCAAGATGTTGGATTACAAAGACCTGATTCCTTGTTGCACGGGAATGATACAAAAGGAAGTGGCCGAACGAATCGCCGCCTCGCCGGGCAGCAAGACCTACGGGATTCTGAGCGTGCTGATACAAGCATGGTACAAGGTGGAATACCTCTTCACCGTTCACGAACACGTGTTCAACCCTCCTCCCAAAGTGAAAAGCGCCGTCATCCGCATGACCCGCAACGACACCACCGAACTGGGCTGCGACGAGAAACTGTTCAAACAGATTGTAAAGGCCACTTTCAATCAACGGAGAAAAACGCTGCGGAACTCCATCTCCGGCATATTGGACAAGAGCCATCCGCTCAGCACCGACCCGATATTCAACAAAAGACCCGAACAATTGTCCGTAAGCGAGTTCGTGGAACTGACCAACCGAGTGCAGGCCGCACTGGCGGAAGCCAAGGCCCAAGCATAAACAAAGGAAACATCAACCTTCTAAACATTGACGTGCAAGATGAACAAAGAAGAATTGGATAACATAAGAGAACTGATTGAACAGAAGGACTCGAGCCGCATCAAGGAGCTACTCTCCGACCTGCACCCTGCCGACATCGCAGAGCTGTGCGACGAACTGGACGTGGAAGAAGCCCGGTTCATCTATATGCAATTGGACAACGAAACAGCCGCCGAAGTACTGACCGAAATGGACGAGGACGCACGTAAGGACTTCCTCGACATCCTCCCCTCGGAAACCATCGCCAAACGGTTTGTGGACTACATGGACTCGGACGACGCCGTAGACATCATCCGAGAGATGGACGAGGACAAACAGGAAGAAATCCTCTCGCACATCGAAGACATCGAACAGGCCGGCGACATCGTAGACCTCTTGAAATACGACGAAGACACCGCCGGCGGTCTGATGGGTACGGAAATGGTCATCGTGAAAGAAAACCTGAGTATGCCCGAATGTCTGCGCGAGATGCGCATCCAGGCCGAGGAAATGGACGAAATCTACTATGTATATGTGGTGGACGATGAAGAACGCTTGCGCGGTGTGTTCCCCTTGAAGCGAATGATAACCAGTCCCTCGGTATCGAAAGTAAAACACGTGATGCGGAAAGACCCCATATCCGTCCATGTGGATACGCCCATCGACGAGGTGATTCAAACCATCGAAAAATACAATTTGGTCGCCGTTCCCGTTGTGGACAGCATCGGACGTTTGGTGGGACGCATCACCGTAGACGATGTGATGGATGAAGTCCGCGAACAGGCAGAACGCGACTACCAATTGGCTTCCGGTTTGTCGCAGGACGTAGAAACGGACGACAGCGTGTTCCGTCAGACCACCGCCCGACTTCCTTGGCTGCTTATCGGTATGCTGGGAGGTATCGGCAACTCCATGATTCTCGGCAACTTTGACAGCACTTTTGCCGCACATCCCGAAATGGCACTTTACATTCCGCTGATAGGCGGTACGGGCGGTAACGTGGGGACCCAGTCCTCCGCCCTTGTTGTGCAAGGTCTGGCCAACAGTTCGCTGGATGCCAACAACACTTGGAAGCAGATACTGAAGGAATCGGTCGTGGCGCTTATCAACGCCACCATAATCTCCATGTTGGTTTACATTTACAACTTTGTCCGCTTCGGCGCATCGGCCACGGTGTCTTATTCCGTTTCGCTCAGTCTGTTTGCCGTCGTGATGTTCGCCTCCATCTTCGGAACGCTGGTACCCATGACACTGGAAAAACTGAAGATAGACCCCGCCATTGCCACGGGACCCTTTATCTCCATTACCAACGACATTATCGGTATGCTGATTTTTATGGGCATTACGGTCTTGCTTTCATAGAAAATTACCGGTTTAACGCAAAAAAAACGATAAAAAAGTATGATATGCTAAAATTATTCGTTTAATTTGTAAAATGTTGTATATACAACCATGATTGCTGACTTTTAAAATCAATACGATGGTCTCAAACGAAACAATCCGTCCTTTGACGGAAGCACCAGCACAGAACGCTGCTGAGAATGTGGCAGTAACCGAAGTGATTACGCCCTCTATCCGGTCGAAAGAAGACGTTATCGCCCGCTTGCAGGAATTGGCTCTGCAAGAAGAAGCGGCCGATAAGTCGGAATTAGACATGTTAAAACAAATCTTCTACCGTCTGCGCAACGCCGAAGTGGAAGCCGCCCGCCAAACTTTCGAAGAAAGCGGAGGAAAAGCCGAGGAGTTTGTCAGTCCGAAAGACGAACTGGAAACGCAGTTTAAGGAAATCATGGGTTCCATCAAGGAAAAAAGGAACGCCTTGAAAGCCGAAGACGAGCTGGAGAAACAAGAGAATCTGGAAAAGAAATTGGTTCTCATCGAACGGATGAAAGAACTGGTAGAGTCGTCTGATGACGCCAACAAAGCATATACCGAGTTTAAGCAACTTCAAGCCGAGTGGAACGAAATCAAGAACATCCCCGCAGCCAAAGCCAACGAACTGTGGAAGAACTACCAACTGTACGTAGAAAAGTTCTATGACCTCATCAAACTGAGCAACGAATTCCGCGAGTACGACTTCAAGAAGAACTTGGAGACCAAACTGCATCTGTGCGAAAACGCCGAAAAACTGGCTGCCGAAGACGATGTCATTTCCGCCTTCCACCAATTACAGAAGTTGCATCAGGAATTCCGCGAGACAGGTCCCGTAGCCAAAGAATTGCGCGAAGAGATATGGACACGCTTCAAAACCGCCTCAACCATAGTGAACCGCCGCCATCAGCAACACTTTGAGGCCATCAAAGAGAAAGAACAACATAACTTGGACGAAAAGACCGTCATCTGCGAAATTGTGGAAGCGATGGAATACGATAAGTTGCTAACCTTTCAGGACTGGCATGAAAAGACCGAAGAAGTGTTGGCGCTGCAAGCCAAATGGAAAACCATCGGCTTCGCTCCCCAAAAAATGAACACCAAGATTTTCGAACGCTTCCGCACCGCCTGCGATGAATTCTTCAAGCGTAAGATTGAATACTTCAAAGTGCTGAAAAGCAACATGAACGACAATCTGGAAAAGAAGAAGCACATGTGCGAACAGGCCGAGGCTCTGAAAGACAGCACCGATTGGAAAGCCACCGCCGAAGCCCTGACCAAGTTGCAGAAAGAATGGAAAAAGATTGGTCCCATCAGCAAGAAACATTCCGAACCCGTATGGAAACGCTTCGTTGCCGCATGCGATTACTTCTTTGAACAGAAAAGCAAGGCCGAATCTGTAAACCGCTCCGCCGAACAAGTGAATCTGGAAAAGAAGAAGGAAA
Organism: uncultured Phocaeicola sp.; assembly: GCA_964469845.1. Taxonomy (GTDB): domain Bacteria; phylum Bacteroidota; class Bacteroidia; order Bacteroidales; family Bacteroidaceae; genus Phocaeicola. The sequence continues at coordinate 7,443 of CAYXZF010000021.1, read as the reverse complement.
TCATCGACAAGCTGAATGCCATCGACTGCGAAGCTCCGACGGACGATAGCGGCAATACAGTCCGCAAACTGATTAAGGAATGGAACAGCATCGGCCACGTTCCTTTCAAAGAAAAGGACAAAATCTACAAACAATACCGCACGGTGGTAGATGCCTTATTTGACAAGCTGAACCTTTCGGCTTCGCAAAAGAAGTTGAACAATTTCAAGTCGAACCTCGGCAAGGAGAGCAACCGCCTTCGCGAACGCGAGAAGCTGGTACGTATGCACGACAATTTGAAGAACGAAATCAAGACGTATGAGAACAACCTCGGATTCTTGAGCAGTTCTTCAAAGAAAGGCAACAGTTTGGTAACGGAAATGAACCGAAAGGTCGAAAAACTGAAAGCAGACTTGAACCTTATCCTGCAAAAGATAGCAGTGATAGACGAGTCGATGAAAGAGTCATAAAGCCCTCGAACAGAACACGGAGACACGAAGACACAGGAATCATACCTTTAACCATTCCTTGTCTTCGTGTCTTTTTATGTTTTAAAATGATGCTATTTCACTTCGATGGTACAGATACCGATGCGGTTCCAAGCCGGTTCGGAGAAAATGTCACCGATACCATGTCCCACAGCCTCAATACGCGAAGCGTCAATGCCATATTTGCTGACAAGCAAATCCTTCATGGCATCTGCACGCCGCTGGGAGAGTTTCAGATTATACGCTTCCGAACCTTCGGGAGAAGCATAGCCGTTAATGACCACATTTACATTCGGATGTTCTTTCAGGTAAGTGCCCACGCGATCGATGGTAGGCATTTGCGAAGCCTGAATAACCGATTCATTGAACGGGAAGGAAACGATGGATTCCAAAATGCTGGTTATAGGAGCCGATGAGCGATTATTGGCGGCATTGGCCTGACATTCTTCCAAACTGCCTTGCAGGGCGGCTATCTCTGCCGCCGTACCGGCCAACGCCGCTTCTTGAGCGACAACCGTTTCGCGCAGACCATTGATTTCGGCATTCATGGCGGCTATTGCAGCAGGGTCGGTTACCGGAACAATCGTGAAGTAATGTTCACCGTTACCGCCGGAGAAATGATAGGTCAGCCCCGCCAAAAGTTCAAATCGGGCATTCTGCTTATCAAAGTTCACTTTCTTTTCGGGAAAATCACCGGTCAGGTTGAATGCTACCGCCGGACGAAGACTGAACGTCCAAGCCTTGCTTTCACCCAGATTAAAGTTGAAGTTCAAACCTACGCGGGAAGAGAGGTCATTCGTATCACCGGGACCGTTCATATAATGATGAAGCCAGCCGATACCGGCCATAGCCTCCACTTCAAAAGCACGGGGAATACCTTCGTAACCGACAAACAGATTCATCAGGTTCAACGTGCCCAGCAAACTGATATCCGTCGCATCAATGGCCGTGCTGCTGTTGGTCGTATTAATAAATCCGAGTCCTTGAATTTCAGTACCCAGGATGGGTGTCCACTGTTTGCCTACGCTCAAGCCGAAAGCCGGACGGGCGCTCTTAAAGAATCCACTGCCGCTCAAGTCCATTGTGGCTCCGGCTCTGCCGCCCACATACCAGTTATCCCAAAAATCACCGCCACGAAGGACGGGAACGGTTTGTGCGTTCATTGTCAGTGAGCCTAAGGCAAATACCGACAAAAGAATAGTTTTTTTCATACTCATCTCAATTTAGTTAATGTTTAAAATGCGTTTCCTCTAATAACAAGATGAGGCGATTTCGGTTCAAAGTGCATCAGAATTTAACGAGGAATTCCTATCTTTGTCCCGCAATGGAAGAACGAAAAATCATACACATCGACATGGATGCGTTCTATGCCTCGGTAGAGCAACGAGACCATCCCGAACTGCGCGGAAAGCCGATAGCCGTAGGACACGCCGAGCAACGGGGTGTGGTGGCTGCCGCCAGTTACGAAGCCCGGAAGTATGGAGTACATTCGGCCATGTCGTCATTGAAAGCCAAACAGATTTGCCCGCAGCTGATATTCGTCCCGGGACGAATGGATGTTTACAAGGCGGTATCGGCACAGATTCACGACATCTTTCATTGCTACACCGACCTCATTGAGCCCATCTCGCTGGATGAAGCCTTTCTGGATGTCACCCGCAACAAGCCGAACATTCCGCTTGCCGTAGACATTGCGAAAGAAATCAAGCGGCGCATCCGCGAAGAACTGCATCTGATAGCTTCGGCAGGCATCTCGTACAACAAGTTTTTAGCCAAAATAGCTTCGGACTACCGGAAGCCCGACGGACTATGCACCATTCATCCCGACCAGGCTTTGGAATTTATCGCCGGACTTCCCGTTGAATCTTTTTGGGGAGTGGGTCCCGTCACGGCCAAAAGGATGCACGCCATCGGGATTCACAAAGGACACGACCTGCAACAGTGTACGCAAGAAATGCTTGTACAACAGTTTGGCAAGGCGGGATTTCTTTACTATGACTTTGCCAGAGGCATCGATCTCCGTCCCGTTATCGCCGAACGCATCCGCAAGTCCGTAGGGTGCGAGCATACGCTGGAAAAAGACATTCGGCAAACTTCGTCTGTCATCATCGAACTGTATCATGTGGCCACCGACCTGACAGGACGGTTGGAGCGAAGCGGTTTCTGCGGCACTACCCTGACGCTGAAAATCAAGTTCCATGACTTTACGCAAATCACCCGTAGCCTGACACAAGACAACGAACTGCGCACCCTGAAAGACATTCTCCCCCTTGCCAAGCAATTGTTGAAAGAAGTGGACTATGATCTTCGTCCCATCCGTCTGATAGGTCTCACCGTATCCAATCCTAAAAAAGAAAAAGACGAGGAGGTACACGGACAATGGCGACAACTGAAGCTGGAGTTTGAAGAGTAGAAAGAATGGATAAATAGAAAATCATTTGCTCAACTAAGGCAAAGTTCGTACTTTTGCAAATCTCTTCATAGATAAACGTATGAAACAGAAAAAACATGTAATCGAAATAACGGCTCCCCGGCAAGTCTGTGCCGACATACTGTTGCCCTCTTCCAAGAGCATCAGCAACCGGGTACTCATCATCAATGCGTTGGGAAGCGGTGACTTTCACCCCGACAACCTGTCGGACTGCGATGACACACAGGTAATGATTCGCGCCCTTGCTGGACAACCCGATGACACGATTGACATTCTGGCCGCCGGAACAGCCATGCGTTTCCTGACCGCCTACCTGTCCGTCACTCCCGGAAACCGTATCATCACCGGCACACAACGGATGCAGCAACGCCCCATCCAAGTATTGGTCAATGCCCTCCGCGAATTAGGGGCAGACATCACCTATGCCGGACACGAAGGTTTCCCTCCGCTTCGCATCCGGGGGACAGAAATCGTGAAAGACAGTATCGCCCTGCCCGGCAATGTAAGTTCACAATACATCTCGGCCTTGCTGATGATTGGTCCCTCGCTTCGCTACGGACTTACCGTCAGTCTGACAGGCGACATCATTTCACGCCCCTACATCAATCTGACCTTGAAGTTGATGAACGACTTCGGAGCACAAGCCGGTTGGGTGGACAACCATACGTTGAAGGTTGAACCTCAGCCCTACCGTTCCATCCCGTTCTATGTAGAAAGCGATTGGAGCGCGGCGTCCTACTGGTATCAGATAACGGCTCTTGCCAAGGAAGCCACCGTCACCCTCCCCGGACTGTTCAAAGAAAGCTATCAAGGCGACAGCAAAGTAGCCGACCTGTTCCGCCGGTTGGGTGTGGAAACCCTTTACGATGGCTCCACCGTCACCCTGCGCAAGAGCGGCACGCCCGTCAAACGAATGGAGGTCGATTTCGTCAACCAGCCCGACTTGGCGCAGACATTCACCGTGACTTGCGCACTGATGGACATTCCGTTTCGCTTCAGCGGCTTGCAAAGTCTGAAAATCAAGGAAACCGACCGCATGGCCGCACTCATCAAGGAGATGGGCAAACTGGGATATGTACTGGAAGAATCCGAAGGGTCCATCCTGTCGTGGGAAGGCAAGCGCTGTGAACGAAGCGGAGAAGCCATCGACACTTACGAAGACCACCGCATGGCCATGGCTTTTGCGCCGGCTTGTCTGGCTCTGCCCAACATCCGTATCAACAACCCGCAGGTGATTAGCAAGTCTTATCCGCGCTATTGGGACGACTTGCAAAAAGCGGGATTCATCATTAAAGAGGAGGAATAAGCTGTATGTGGATATTATTTGTAGCACTCATCGTACTGACCTTGGCAGCCATGCTGATAGGCAAACTGTACTACCGCCGCATCAATCGGAAGATAGCCAACGGCGAACTGGACGAGGTTCCGCCCGTGGTAGAAGCCGACGCGGAATGCTGCGGACAACACGAGATATGCGAAAAAGAGAGCCTGTTGGCGGCTGTCAGCAAGGGAGTGGAATACTATAACGATGAAGAACTGGACCGCTTCCGCGGACGGGCTTCCGATGAATATACGGAGGAAGAAGTGGAAGAATTTCGGGAAGTGATGTACACATGCCGCGAAGAGGAAGTGGCGGGATGGTGTCGAAGCCTCCAACTCCGAGGCATTCACCTGCCCGACGAATTGAAAGACGAACTGTTCCTGATTGTCGGAGAACGAAGAACAACGCATGAAGGAAAATAATCGGGAGTATAAAAGAACATGATTGAATTATTGAGCTATACCTTTTTCCAACATGCGCTGTTGGGAAGTCTGCTGGCAAGTATCGCCTGCGGAATCATCGGCACATACATCGTGACGCGCCGGCTGGTGTTTATCAGCGGAGGAATCACCCATGCTTCGTTTGGCGGCATCGGCATCGGACTCTACACGGGCATCTCGCCCATCCTGTCGGCCGCGGTATTCTCAGTGCTCTCGGCGTTCGGTGTGGAATGGCTCAGCAAGCGGAAAGACATGCGCGAAGATTCCGCCATCGCCGTTTTCTGGACATTGGGCATGGCCGTCGGAATCATCTTCAGCTTCCTGTCACCCGGATTCGCCCCCGACCTCTCGGCGTTCCTGTTCGGCAACATCCTGACCATCACCTTGACAGACATCGCGATACTGGGTGTCTTGTCGGTCGTGCTCATCGTGTTCTTCACGTTGTTTCTGAAACCGATTATATACATTGCTTTCGACCGTGAGTTCGCCCGTTCACAACGGCTTCCGGTCGTGCTTTTCGAATATACCCTGATGATGTTTGTCGCCCTGACCATTGTGGCGTGTCTCCGCATGATAGGTATCGTACTGGTCATTTCGCTCCTCACGCTTCCGCAGATGACCGCCAACCTCTTTACCCACAGTTTCAAACGCATCATTTGGTTGTCTATCGGTATCGGTTGGGTGGGATGTTTGGGAGGCCTTCTCCTTTCCTACCGTTTGCAAGTGCCTTCGGGTGCCTCCATCATCTTTTTCTCGATTTTAATCTACGCGTTTTGCAAAGTGGGCAAAAGCCTTTATCTTTGCAAACGTACTTACACATATAAACATTAAGCATTATGGAAATCAAAATCAACTCACTGGACAGTATACACGAAGCCGCCAAACAGTTCATCGCAGCCATGGAAGACAACACCGTCTTTGCTTTCTACGGCAAGATGGGAGCCGGAAAGACCACCTTCATCAAGGCCGTCTGTGAAGAGCTGGGCGTGACGGATGTCATCAATTCTCCCACATTCGCCATCGTCAACGAATATCGTTCGGACGAAACGGGCGAACTGATTTACCACTTCGACTTTTATCGCATCAAAAAGTTGGAAGAGGTGTACGACATGGGTTACGAGGATTATTTCTACAGCGGCGCGCTCTGCTTCATCGAGTGGCCGGAACTGATAGAAGAAGTCTTGCCCGGCGATGCCGTGAAGGTTACGATTGAAGAAACCGAAGACGGAAGCCGCAATGTCCGTCTGGAAAGCATGGAATAAACATGAACATGCACTACTTCATACAGGGAATCTTCGCCTTGGCGGGGCTGACCGCCCTCTTGGCTTCCCAGTTCAATTGGGATTGGTTCTTCCGGTCGGAAAACGCCCGGTTCATCGTCCATAACGTAGGGCGCAAGCGTGCCCGGCTTTTCTACACGCTTTTGGGGGTGCTCATGATAGCCACCGCCGTCTACTTCTTTTTGGAAGTACGGAAAACGGCATCGCTGTAAAAGCGGAGAAATGAACGGATTTGACACCGTTTCACGTCAAATCCAAGAAAACTGAAGTGCACTCCAAAAGTCAGATTCAAAAACTTTCGCAGTGCACTTCAAACTTCAATAACGACACAGACTTTCTCTCTGTTTATTCATTTCAAAACTTTCGTTTACGGATGCACCAACGTGCCGATGCTTTCGCCGCTCATCACTTTCTTCAGATTGCCCACCGTGTCCATGTCGAACACAATGATGGGAAGCTTGTTCTCCTTGCACATGCAGGTAGCGGTGAGGTCCATGACCTTAAGGCCGCGCCGAAGCACTTCATCGTAAGTTATATCGTCGAACTTTGTGGCGGTGGGGTCTTTTTCGGGGTCGGCGGTATAGATACCGTCCACGCGGGTACCTTTCAGCATGACCTCGGCTTCAATCTCGATGCCGCGCAGGGAAGAGCCGGTATCGGTGGTGAAGAACGGATTGCCGGTACCGCCCGACATGATGACCACTTCGCCCCGTTCCATGGCTTCGATGGCTTTCCACTTGCTGTAGAACTCGCCGATAGGCTCCATACGTACCGCGGTCAGCACACGGGTCTTTACGCCGGCGGCTCCCAACGCACTGCTCAGGCCGAGACTGTTAATCACGGTAGCAAGCATTCCCATCTGGTCGCCCTTCACACGGTCGAATCCCTTGGACGCTCCGCTCAAGCCGCGAAAGATGTTGCCTCCGCCGATAACGATGCCTATCTGCACGCCCATATCGTGTATTTCCTTGATTTGACAGGCATATTCAGCCAGCCGTTTTTCATCGATGCCGTACTGCTTTTCGCCCATAAGGCTTTCGCCGCTCAATTTCAAAAGTATTCTTTTAAATCTTGCCATAGTATTGAATGATTAATTGTTTCGGCAAAGATAATAAATAAGGATGAAAATACGGACGAAACGAAAGCAAAAATAAAGACACTATCTTAGCCGTTCATCCCAACTATATCCAACAAATATATATGGTGTCAATAAAGTTAAAGTTCAGACCCTCACACGTAGAGGGCAAAGAAGGAAGTTTGTACTTCCAAGTGATTCACCGCCGCAACGTTCGGCAACTGGCAACCGGCTGCAAAATTATGCCCGAAGAATGGAACGCAAGCACAAACAGCCTGTCGGACAAAAACGCCGACTCTTTTCGTGCAATCCGGCTGACGGACATCCGGCAATGCATCCGGTGGCAACAAAGGCGCATCAACCGCATCGTTCTGGAATGGGAAGCGTCCGGGCGTAGTTTTACCACAGACGACCTTATCAACGGTTACC
>CAYXZF010000020.1:0-31223 GCA_964469845.1 uncultured Phocaeicola sp. | reverse complement strand
ATACAAACTGAAGCGTCGCGAACACTTCGTTCTCCGCATGCAAACCTCTTTTTCATCGGGCAAAACGGAGGTTTTAAAGACGCAGCCGACTTGATTGCGCAGCTCAAGAAAATGATAGCTTATGGCAAGACTGAAAAATATGTTATCATCAGTTTTCACAAACCTAACAAGCGCATGCCAACCATCAAGCGCATGAAAGAGATGGAAGACTCGCTATCTCATGAATTTGGAAAACAATACATAAATCTTCGAGGCTATTTGGTCAAAAAAGGACTGCAAGACGCCGGTTTGACTCCTACAACGGCGGACAGAGACTCTATCCGACATGAACAAGTACCGCCACAACTTCTGACCGACGGCTGCCATTTTACGCCCAAAGGATACGAACTCATTGCAAAATTAGTACAAGAAAAGTTCTCTGAATTGGGATATTAAGCAACAGGCTCTGCCGTTCTCTTTATCATATTGTCACCCATTACAACATTCGCCGCCGCAAATAGAGAAAAACTTCACCGCGTTTTTTTATTTTGCGGCTGCGTTTTTAAAAAAACACCTAAGAGTTTTCGCCCGGCGATGTACAGGAAAAAACTGATTTAATTTCTAACCCAATCCATAGCGGTACACCAAAAAAACACTATCTTTGCAGCACCGTTTCAACAAACGGTACGCTAAGTATAGAATTATAACAACTAATATTCATTTACACCTATGTTACACACGTGGTTCGAATGCAAAATTCGATATGAAAAGACCTTGGAAAACGGCATGAACAAGAAAGTGACGGAACCCTATCTGGTGGATGCGCTCAGCTTTACCGAAGCCGAAGCACGCATCATCGAGGAAATGACCCCGTTCATCAGCGGCGAATTTACCGTAAGCGACATCAAGCGTGCCAATTACAGCGAACTCTTCTTCGCCGAAGAGGAAGCGGCCGACCGATGGTTCAAGTGCAAACTCTCGTTCATTACCCTCGATGAAAAGAGCGGAGCGGAAAAGAAAACCTCGACCAACGTACTGGTACAGGCGGCCGACCTGCGCGACGCCGTAAAAAAACTGGACGAAGGCATGAAGGGAAGCATGGCCGACTACATCATCTCCTCCATGGCCGAAACCGCCATCATGGACGTTTACCCGTATACTGCCGAACCCGATGTGAAACCGGAGTTTCCGCAAGCGTAAATCCGAAACAATATCCGAGACACAAAGGCGCAGAGAGTTTTTTTCGTCCATCTATCTCTTTAAAATTCCTGCGAATTTGTGTCTCTCTTTGCTGCAAAACAAAATCCAAACAACTTATTCATAAAGCGCCATGAGCATCGCAACCAATCTGAAAGAAGTCCTCTCCACCCTCCCCGCACAAGTCCGCCTTGTCGCCGTGTCCAAGTTCCACCCCAACGAAGCACTGGAGGAAGCATACGCCGCCGGACAACGCATCTTCGGCGAAAGCAAAGTGCAAGAGATGACACAAAAGTACGAATCACTGCCCAAAGACATCCAATGGCACTTCATCGGCCACCTGCAAACAAACAAAATCAAATACATGATTCCCTACGTAGCCATGATTCACGGAGTAGATTCCTACAAACTGCTGGCCGAAATCAACAAACAAGCGGCCAAAGCGGAACGCATCGTCCCCTGCCTGCTTCAAATTCACATCGCGCAAGAAGAAACCAAATTCGGGTTCAGCTTCGATGAATGCCGCGACATGCTGAACAAAGGCGAATGGAAATCCTTGCAACACGTCAGCATCGCCGGCGTAATGGGCATGGCCACCCACACCGACGACGAAGAAGAAATCCGCCGCGAATTCACTTCCCTAACCGACTTCTTCCACGAAATCAAAACCCGCCACTTTGACGGACACCCCGACTTCCGCGAAATTTCAATGGGCATGTCCGACGATTACCCGCAAGCGATAGCCGCCGGAAGCACCTTGGTCCGCGTGGGAAGCCGAATCTTCGGAGAAAGGAACTATTAACGCACACGGTTCTTTCATTTATGTCGAAATAAGATATAAACAAAGGAGAAGGGGAAAACTTTTATTGAGTTATCTCTTGTACGACAACCAAGATTACTGTTCCATCCTATTGAAATAAAATCAATCAGAGCTGTAGAAAATAATCCTATTCAGATAAATTTCTACTGCTCTGCATATAGCCATTACAACCGATTCCGATAAATTCTTAATTCCAACCGGGGTTTTGTGGAAGCAGAGCCGGATTTATTTGAGTTGCAGTCAGCGGAATAGGACGAAGATATTTCTTTTCCAACCACTTGCGTCCTAAAGAAAAGCCATATTCCAAATTACCAGAATCACCATCGGATAGGCGGAATCGCTTTCCGTCAAGTACAATGTATTTTACGCCTTTCACTTTGTCCGCATCCGCGGGAGTGACATCCACGAAGCACACATCGGGAAATCCATTTGTCGGTAGTCTGATTGTCAAAGTATTCAGCCACATAGGAATCATAGTGGGTAGAAATACCACCGTCTACTCCCGCACGCTCGCGCAAAAGACGGATACTTTTATTCCATACCTCCTCATCCATTTCTCCCATTTCGGCTTTGGCTTCAGCATAGTTCAGCAAGACCTCGGCATAACCAAACCTGTTTACTTTTCATTTTTCTTTGTTTTGATTTTTATACTATTTTTTTCAAGCGCAAAGAAAGACAATACTTGTTTTTAACAAATTACAGAAACAATACAAGTTTCTTAAATCCAGATTCTACACCTGATGCCTCCACAGTTCTTCCATACATTTGCATTCACTCCTTTCACCTGCCGTTAACGCACTGATTATCAATTTCTCCATGTGAAAGGAGCTTCAAAAAGCTCCTTTCACCGTTTCACACCGACCCGACAAGATTAGCATTTCCTTGTCGGGTGTCGCACGCCGAGTGCTTGGAGCTTTTTCCCCATCCGGCTGTATGAAAAAGAACAAACAGTTCGGAAGTTCTTCTTGCATCCGTATAAAGATGCTGAAATGCACGTTGTGTCACCTCGATGACATTTTTCTGCCACCTAGGTGGCAGTACTCTGCCATCGTATAACACAGACTTGGCAGTGTCGTAAGACATCGCGATTGTGTGACTTTCGAGTAAATCCGAGGGGGTGTGAAAGGGTGAAAGGAGATTATTTGCTCTCCCTTCACACTAACATATTGTCAGACAACGGGTTGTAGATGTGTGAAAGGAGTGAACCCTTGAAAAAAGATACTGTAACGATGAAGACAATCTGAATGACATCTGCACACATTTTGATTTTACGGAATCTATGGATGTTGTGCCTGCCGAATTCTATGCTATCGGCAGCGGATGTTTCCCTTATACGACCTACGGAAATCGGGAACAAACGAAACAAAATCCGACCGTCTGTTTTGCCATAAAATACACCTCTTCTTGCAAACTTCGACCGATTTTTAATGAAAGAGCCGTGGTTAACGCACACATATTTTCCTCTTTTTCTTTGACGAATAGTAATAAAAGACTATATTTGCACAAAGTTTGCAAGAATGTGCAATAATTAAACAAGAAAGAAAAAGAAATTATGGAACAAAGTTTTAACGCTTACATTGAAGAAAGCATCAAGAAACATTGGGACTTAGATGCTTTGACAGACTACAAGGGGGCCACCCTTCAGTATAAAGATGTAGCCAGAAAGATAGAGAAAATACATATCATTTTTGAAGAGAGCGGCGTGAAGAAAGGCGACAAGATTGCCGTCTGCGGACGCAACAGTTCGCACTGGGGAGTAACCTTCCTCGCCACCGTCACCTACGGAGCCGTCATCGTGCCCATCCTGCACGAATTCAAAGCCGACAACGTACACAACATCGTCAATCACTCCGAAGCCAAACTTCTCTTCGTGGGCGATGTCGTGTGGGAAAACCTCGACGAAAACGCCATGCCGAATCTGGAAGGCATCATCCTGATGAACGACTTCACCCTGCTGGTATCGAGAAGCGAAAAGCTGAACTACGCTCGAGAACACCTCAACGAACTGTTCGGACACAAATTTCCCCGCAACTTCCGACGCGAACATATCTCCTACCACAAGGACAGCCCCGATGAACTGGCCGTACTGAACTACACATCGGGCACCACCAGCTACTCAAAAGGTGTGATGCTTCCCTACCGCTCCCTGTGGTCGAACACATGCTTCGCCCATGAAGTGCTGAATCTGCGTCCGGGCGACAAACTCGTCTCCATGCTTCCGATGGCTCACATGTACGGACTCGCCTTCGAGTTCCTCTACGAATTCAGCGTGGGATGCCACATCTTCTTCCTCACCCGCATCCCCAGCCCGAAAATCATCATGCAGGCATTTGCCGACGTAAAGCCTAATCTGGTGGTAGCCGTACCCCTCATCATCGAAAAGATTATCAAGAAGAACGTACTCCCCAAACTGGAAACTCCCGCCATGAAGATACTGCTCAAAGTACCCATCGTGAGCGACAAGATAAAAGCCACCGTACGCGAACAGATTATCAACGCCTTTGGAGGAAACTTCTATGAAATCATCGTAGGCGGAGCCGCTTTCAATCAAGAAGTGGAACAATTCCTGCGAAGCATCAACTTCCCCTACACGGTGGGCTACGGCATGACCGAATGCGGTCCCATCATCTGCTACGAAGACTGGAAACGCTTCAAGCAAGGCTCGTGCGGAAAGACAGCACCGCGCATGGAAGTGAAAATACTCAGTCCGGACCCCGAAAACATGGTGGGCGAAATCGTTTGCAAAGGTCCGAACGTCATGTTAGGATACTATAAGAACCCGGAAGCTACGGCCGAAGTCATCGACAAAGACGGCTGGTTGCACACGGGCGACCTCGGCATCATGGACGCAGAAGGCAATGTCACCATCAAGGGACGAAGCAAAAATATGCTTCTCGGCCCATCCGGACAGAACATCTACCCGGAAGAAATCGAAGATAAGTTGAACAACATGCCTTTTGTGGCCGAAAGCATCATCATCCAGCAAGGCGACGGCAAACTGGCAGCCCTCATCTACCCCGATTTTGACGATGCCTTCGCTCACGGATTAGACAACAACGGCATCGAAGAAAAGATGGAAGAAAACCGCATAAACCTGAACAACGAACTTCCCGCCTATTCACAAATCGCCCGCGTCAAGATTTATCCGGAAGAATTTGAAAAGACTCCAAAGAAGAGTATCAAGCGTTTCCTCTATCAGGAAGTAAGATAAAAACGTCACCCATTCAACACAAAAAATCGCCCTGTTCTCCATCAAGAAGAACGGGGCGATTTTTATTCCGATAAAAGTCTGATTAGTTGGCAGGCGTTTCTTCTGCCGGAGTTTCAGCAGGTGCTTCAGCCGGAGTATCGGTCGCTGTAGGTGCAGCGAAACCGGCAGGCGCATTGAGCGGGTTAGTCGCGCTTTCCTTTACGGCCTGTTCCATTATTACCGAAGATTCTGCAGTGGCCGAAGGAAGTACATACGCACAAGCGACGCTAATCACTACCATAAAACCGGCCAACCCCCAAGTCAGCTTTTCAATAAAATCTGTTGTCTTACGTACACCCATAATTTGGTTGGATGAAGCAAAGCTGGAAGCCAAACCACCACCTTTTGAGTTCTGAATCAAAACGACAAAGCACATCAACAGTGCTGCGACAACAATCAATCCGATTAATAAAAAATACATTTTTTCCTTATTTTGATTTAGTGTTAATAATCAATTTCTCCAAAAATCTTATTTGGTCTGCAAAGTAAGCGTTTTTTTTGGGATATTTCAAATTTAATCTCTGAATTATTTCAAGAGCCTTGGAATATCTTTGCTGTTTAACGTAAATTTTCGCCAAAGTTTCCGTAAAATAACTTTCATCTTCCTCATCCGCTCCCTGAGCCATATCCGATTCTTCCTCTTCATCCTCTGCCGATGCGTCTTTCATTTCCTCCGCCGCCACGGAAGCAATCAAGGGTTCTTCTTCCGACTTTTCCAAAAAATGGTCTATCAATTCCTGACCATTCAGTTTGGGACTTTCTTGCGTTTCGGCCGCAGGCGATTCCGACTGCCCGGTCAGGTAATTCAGATAATCGAACGTGGCATCCATCGGGACAACAACCGTTTTCTTCATTGGCTCCTCAGGCACCGAAGCAAGAAAAGCATCGATGAGCGAAAGCGTACGGTCGCCCCCCGAATGTTCTTCCGGCTGTATCTCCTTTTCCAGATTTTTCAGCGTATAATGCTCACCTTCCGTCAACGAAAAAAGCATTCTTCGGTCGGCAATATACAAGGAAGCCCGACGAAGTTCATCGCCAAAAGCAATGTCGTGCAACAAGAAAAGATTTTTGAGATACAGCAAACGGGCGGTTTGAAAATAAGGATAGCGTGCGAGCAACGTGCGAAGCTCGTACAGACTTTCCCTATTCAGCTGTTCGGGATGCTTAATCCATTCATAAATTTGTTGCTGCATCATTACATCCTCTCTCAAATTACCAATTTGCCACCGTGGCATTGAAGATTTGATCCACAATGTCCTTAATCATCTGGTTTACCAAATCATCCTGCACCGCCGAAAGCTGCTGCGTGGCATCATATTCGCGGCTGGACGAGAACTGTTGAGCCTCAAAGTTCTCCTGCGGATTGGAGTTGTTGACAAAAGTGACGCGCACTGTCATACGAAGTTCCGCCATCGTAGAGTAACCATCGGCACCCACCCCTTTATTGTAGGCATCGTAATTGGTGATTTCACCGGATAGCTGCAAGTCGCCGTTACGAGCCACCTGCTGAAGTCGGGTCTGCTGCATATAAATATCCTGCAAAGCCGTATTGAACATACTCTCCATAGGTCCCCACACGAAACCTACCGACCGATTGGGAAAAGTTTCAAAAGAGATTGTCTTTACCTTTGTATAATCAATGGACGAACCGTTAAACTTATAAGAGATGGAACAGGCTGTCAGCAGCACCGCCATCGTCATCAGGGTTCCGACACATTTCATCAGTTTTCTATTCCAAGCCATATTCTTTAATTTTACGATAGAGTGTACGTTCTGAGATTTTCAAGTCTTGAGCTGCATTCTTGCGCCGTCCGTGATGACGCTCCAACGCCTTTCGAATCATTTCTTTCTCCACTTCGTCCAACGACAAGGTTTCTTCGATATATTCCTCCGTATCCTGAATATCATCATCCGACTTTGAAACACTTCCCGCAGGTTTCAACGGCGAAATGTTAATGGTGGGCGACGCAGGCGCGGGAGGCATCAGATTGTAAGACGCTTCGGGATAATAAGTCACGGAAGACGACTGCCGGGATGCATCCAGCGGCTGTCCGCCCCGTTCCGCCATCAGCGTATTCACCAGTTTCTTCAAGTCCGTCACATCCCGACGCATATCGAACAATACTTGGTAGAGAATTTCGCGTTCACTTTCAAAAGTCTTTCCGCCTCCTCCGCTTTTAGCACCGAAAAGCATCGGCAGACGGGAATCTGTCTGCGAAGCCGGCAAATAGTTTTGCAAAATAGCAGCGTTGATTTCGCGATGTGTCTCGATAATGGAGATTTGTTCCGTTATATTCTTCAACTGCCGCACATTGCCCGGCCACGGATAAGCCTGCAACATAGCCTTGGCATCTTCCGTAAGCTGAATGGAGGGCATTCGGTATTTCTCGGCAAAATCGGAAGCAAACTTTCGAAACAACAGAGCAATATCCTCACCGCGCTCACGCAAGGGAGGGACTTTAATGGGCACCGTATTTAAACGATAGTACAAATCCTCACGAAAACGCCCCTCCGCTATGGCCTGTGTCAGGTTTACGTTAGTAGCTGCCACGATGCGCACATCCGTTTTCTGTACTTTAGACGAACCTACTTTGATGTATTCACCGCTTTCAAGTACACGGAGCAGACGAGCTTGGGTAGCCAGAGGCAGTTCACCCACTTCATCAAGAAAGATGGTGCCGCCGTTGGCTTCGGCAAAGTAACCGTTACGGTCGCCGATTGCTCCGGTAAAGGCCCCCTTTTCGTGACCGAAAAGTTCGGAATCAATGGTACCTTCGGGAATAGCTCCACAGTTCACGGCTATGTACTGCCCATGCTTACGCCGGCTGAACTGATGAATGATTTGCGGAAAAGTTTCCTTTCCCACTCCACTTTCACCGGTTATCAATACAGACAAGTCGGTGGGCGCCACCTGCATGGCAATGTCGATGGCACGATTCAAACCTTCCGCATTGCCGATAAGTCTGAAACGAAGCTTTATATTCTGAATTTCTGATTTCACCATAATCAAACGCTAAAACTATGACAAAATTACAAATTAGTTAGCATCCGGCAAGCAATAATGGCAGTTTTTTAGAACATTAACCTATTATACAAAAATTCACCACGGATTATACAGATGCACAAAGGCTGATTTTTACCTTCTTTGGTGCAAATCCGTATAATCTGTGGTGAATAATATATCGCCCTTTATCAGTCGATTTCCTGATCAGGCTCGTAACCGCCCATTTCGCGGATAGCGTTCTTCAAAATGACATACTGCTGGAAGAGGTGGTTTACGGGAACCTCGTTCTGAGTATAATCGTGCATCGGGCTCTTCAAGAAGAAGCTCAAGAAACGCTGGATGCCATAACGTCCTGCACGGGCAGCTAAGTCACTCAGCAATACCAAGTCGAGACACAACGGAGCGGCAAGGATAGAGTCGCGGCAAAGGAAGTCAATCTTAATCTGCATCGGATAGCCCATCCAACCGAAGATATCGATGTTATCCCAGCCTTCTTTGTTGTCATTGCGAGGAGGATAGTAATTGATACGTACCTTGTGATAATAGTCTGTATACAAATCAGGTTGTTCTTCGGGAACCAAAATAGATTCCAAAGTAGAGAGCTTGCTCACTTCTTTTGTACGGAAGTTGGCAGGTTCATCCAAAACCAAGCCGTCACGATTGCCAAGGATATTGGTTGAGAACCAACCGGCCAATCCCAAACAACGAGTACCGATAATCGGAGCGAAACCGGACTTCACCAAAGTCTGACCGGTCTTAAAGTCCTTACCGGCGATAGGCATCTTGGTCTTTTCGGCCAATTCCCACATAGCCGGAATATCGACTGTCGTATTAGGAGCACCCATAATGAAAGGAGCACCTTCGAGCAAAGCTGCCATCGCATAACACATGGACGGAGCCACATGAGCCTTATCGTCAGCCTTCATGGCAGCTTCCAAAGCAGCCAAAGTGCCATGTACATTTTCATCAACCGGAACATAAACTTCTGTTGAAGCAGCCCACAAAACCACGATACGTTCGCAACCGTTGGCAGCCTTAAAGTTACGGATGTCTTCGCGAACCTGTTCCATCATGTCCCAACGATTCTTGCATTCCTTTACATTGTTACCTTCCAAACGACTTGCGTAATTCTTGTCGAAAGCAGCCTTCATCGGAACAATCTTTTCAAGTTCATCTTGTACAGGAAGAATATCCTTAGCTTTAAGTACTTCCGCATTGACAGCAGACTCAAACGCATTGGCCGGATAAACATCCCATGCACCGAACACGATGTCATTTAAATCGGCCAAGGGAACGATTTCACCATAGTGCAAATACTTTTTGTTTTCGCCACGACCAACACGCATCTTATCATACTGAGTCATAGAACCCACAGGCTTAGCCAAACCCTTGCGAGCCATAAGAACGCCTGTCATAAAGGTCGATGTAACGGCACCCAAGCCGACACACAAAACACCCAACTTACCAGAAGCCGGTTTTACATTCATTTTTTCCATTCTATTTCTTTTTTTATCCCACAGTAGAGATTAAGATTATTATTTTTCGCCAAAGTTACGTTTTCTTTTCTAAACTCGCATACTTTTTATCGTTTTTTTACCTTCATGGAATAATTTAGACAATAACATATCCTTTAAAGCCCCGAAGCTATCCCATTTTTCTTCCATTAAGTAAACCGAACAGAGCTGTTACATGGATTCATCTTCAGTCATCTTTCACCTATTTTTATATAGATGTCAAGGATTTTTTGTACTTTTGCACAAAAATCAGAATTTCTATGAAAGATATTTGTTGTATCGGTCACATTACATTAGACAAAATCGTAACTCCAAAGAAAACGACTTACATGGCCGGAGGTACTTCGTACTACTTTTCGCACGGGATGAGTCGCTTGAAAGATTACAAACATTACAAGCTGGTCACGGCTTTGGCGGAAAGCGAACGACAATCGGCTGAAGAAATACGTGCTTTGGGAATTGAAGTAAAAATCATTCCCAGCCGAAAGACCGTCTATTTCGAAAATATTTATGAAGAAAACCAAGATAACCGCAAACAAAAAGTGCTGGCAAAAGCCGACCCTTTCACAGTTGAAAATCTGCAAGACGTGGAAGCCAACATATTCCATTTGGGAACTTTGTTGTCGGATGACTTTTCATTGGAAGTTATCCGATATTTAGCGACCAAGGGAACTCTGTCGGCCGATGCGCAAGGCTATTTGCGCGAAGTGCGCGATGAACAAGTCTTCGCCACCGACTGGAAAGAAAAGAGAGAAGCACTGAAGTACATTGATATTTTGAAAGTAAACGAAAAGGAAATGGAAGTACTGACCGGATATACCAACCCCAAAAAAGCGGCCATCCGATTGGCGCAATGGGGCGTAAAAGAAGTGCTTATCACTTTGGGAAGTTTAGGTTCAATGATTTATGCGGAAAACAAATTCTATCACATCCCCGCCTACCCTCCACACGAAGTAGTGGATGCTACCGGATGCGGCGATACGTATATGACCGGCTATCTCTATATGCGTAACCGAGGAGCATCCTACTCCGAAGCAGGATGCTTTGCAGCTGCCATGTCTACGCTAAAATTAGAGCATTCAAGTCCCTTCAACGGAACGGAAGAAGCTTTATTTGAAATCATACAGAATTCACCTTTGAAAGTGATAGAGGAATAATCCCCTCTACCGCTTTCAAAGGATTCGTTTCACTTGGGAAGCATACATCAATACCACCACAAAAGCAAATAACGGAACGATAAACGAAAGCGACATAGTGGTTTGGTCGCCTACATAACCCATCAGCAATGGACCGACCGCACCGCCTATCGGAGTCATCATCAGATAAGAGGAGGCACGCTTAGTGTAGTTCCCCAATCCCCGCAACGCTATGGCGAAGATTGTGGGAAACATAATGGCTTCAAAAACATAAATCAACACGACCGAAACCAAAGATATAGTTCCCAAATCGAGCACAACCAACGCTGTCGTCACGACTGTGCCTATCGCGCAAAAGAACAATGCCTTTTCAGCACGAACGGAACGCATAACCCAACTCCCGGCAAAGCGTCCGCACATAAACAGCCCCAAGCCACCAAACGAAAGAACAACCGCCGCATCACGGGCATTCATGAAATTTTCATCCACTACATAGTTGATAAAGAAGCTATTAATGGAGATTTCACCTATTTCATAACAAAACAAAGCAAACACGCCGAAAACGAACATCTTCCGTGTCCATAATCCCTTTCTGCCACTCACCGGACAATCCGAACCGACTTCTTCGTCATATACAATTTCGGGCAAACGTACTTTCGAAAACACCCTAGCAACCAAAAGAACCACACCCCCCATCAATGTATAAGGAAGAGAGATATTGGAGTTTCCTCCCTCCGAAAAGAGCAACAATCCTCCTAACAAAGGGCCGCAAATACATCCCAAGCCGTTAAACGACTGAGCCAAATTCAAACGGCTCGCCGCCGTCTCACGCTCCCCCAATTCGGTCATATAAGGATTGGCTGCCGTTTCGAGAAATACCAATCCGCATGCAATAACAAACAGAGAAAACAAAAAGAAATTAAACGACATGAGAAATTCTCCCGGTATGAACATCAACGAACCGATGCCATAAAGCAAGAGTCCAAAGACCACACCCTTCCGATAGCCATACCGGGTGATAAACAATCCGGCAGGTATGGCCATAACAAAATATCCCAAATAAAACATGACCTGCACCATAGCAGAGTGCGTCCGTGTTATCTCAAGTTCCTCTTGAAAATGCTTGTTAAGCACATCAAGTATAGCATGAGCAAAGCCCCAAAGAAAGAATAAGGAAGTAACCAAGATAAAAGGTAACATATACTCCTTCCCTACCAACGTATGTCGTTTTTGTTCTTTTTCCATCACCAATAAATACTCTTCTCTATCTTTATTTTACACCCATCAGAATACCGTTCGAATCATCAAGCGGATACCCCATTTATTAGCCGTCGGCAAATTGTTGTAATTCAAGCGCCGTACATACTCCACGTGTACCAATTTGAAAATGTTATGAATGCCGACAATCGCTTCCACGTATGGTTTCTTCGAATCCATCACACTGGTGGAGTAATCGAACACACCTCCTTCGCGATAGTGTCCGGGGAACATCATCAGCATGTCGTCTTCTCGATTTTGTTCCAAAAATGGGTTATTCTTGTCGGTGAGCTGTCCCCAAAGACACTTCACACCCAGAAATTCGCGCCACTTCAACTTTTTCAACAGCGGTATCCGGTTAAATAACTTTCCTTGCATGTTCCACGAGACGTCCAATGAAGCGTAACGGTCGTTCAGAAATTCCATGTTGTTAATCAAATTGAACGTTTCATCTTCAACGATGTACGACAAATTGGCTGCCGGCATAATCAGCAACGGGAACGGCACCTTGTTCCATTGGATACCTCCCTTCAGATATGTGTCAATATTACCCCACGAGCCCAACCACAAACGTTTGTAAGCGGTTGCTTCCGTAAAATTGTAATTATACTCACCCCCCAACACACCTTTCAAACCGAACGTATGCGACAAAGAGAATACCGGCGCGTCCAAGTTGATGGGCAGACGACGCTGTTTTGTATTGACAAATGTTTCACCCGGAGCGAAACGAACGCCAAAGGTCGCTTCGGCTACGGTTATATCTTTTGTATTGTAAGGCGTCAGCATATAGTCGCCTCCGGCAGTTATTGAGCCGTCTCGGATTGCGTCTTGCAACCGGCTTTCACCCGACATGGTACGATAGAACAGTCTTCCGCAAGGTTCATAATTTGCATGACGAAGCATGACCGTGGTCTTCAGCCCATTCTCACGTTCGTGTTCATAATTAATCGTAAACTTACGTTCGTAATTATATTGATCGACAGTTGTCACTTTCCACGAGGTAAACACATTATCCTTGTCCGTATGAATATATTTATCGGAAGGCAACATGTTGTCGTACTGATAAGACACAGCCAAAGCATGTTTGGGAAATTCGCGAGCCAAGTATTCTTTCTTGTCGAACGAATACTCCACTTGTCCCATATATTTTACTTTTTCATCCTTAAAACCATATGCCACATATCCTTTGAAGAACCAGTTGGGATGAAGATTGGCCGTGGTCTGCGCCGATCCTCTCAAACGGAATCCATCAACATAATTGCTCGTAAACATGGTATTAATGGGACCGATATCCACCTTACTGGGAGTCTTGGTACTTCCGGTTTCCACAAAGTTTTCAATGAAAGCCCGCAAACCGAACAAGATATACTTAAACCCTTTGATATCCGAAAGTTTAGAGACGAAATTGCTCATATTACTTTCCGATTGAGTCAATTCGGTAGTGCGATAACGGTTCCAAAATTCATCGTTACGCATCATGGCGTTCACATCCTTGATTTCTTTTCCTTTTTTCTTAAATATCTTTTCAGGAACTTCCAAGAAGCTGTAATCGGAATTGTGAGTCACCCGACGAACCACAAACTTACCGCCGAAAAAGTTCAATTCGCAAAGCATGTCATCGGAAAGCTGTACCCATTCTCCGGAAGGCAACGCACCGAATTGTTGATGAATCTGCATGTTTTCCACAAAATTGACATCGGTTTTCTTCGGCAGATTCAACACGCACTGCTTCAATCGGTAGGTAGAATCCGCCATAATATAAAGATGTCCGGTAAAGCCGAAATCCTGCGAATTGTTCGGAACAAAACTCAAATGGAAACAACGCTCCTTTTCCACGTAAACGGTATCCATGATGTAATAACGATAGAATCCGATACCATTGTCCGAAATGGGGCTGTCAAACGGATATTGCAACAAGCGCACTCGGTCTTCGTACACATTCACATTCTGAAAGACATCCTTTAAGACCGTAGTCAACATATCACCGGTATTAAACAGTTCGTTCACACCGGTCGAGTTCAAACCCTTAATCAGGTTCTTTTCACTTTCGGGATGTTTGCGATAGACCGTCTGGGTCAATGTTTCATCCACAGAAAGCGGCAAGATATTCTTATCTATCTCTGGACAATACTCTACCTGCTCACGAAAGAAAGGGTATTGTTTAAAAAGTTTAGACTCACGCAAAGAGTCGGCCGTTATGTTATTCAAGGCCAAAGTCAGTTTCTGATAAATGTTATAGCTGTAATAGTCCTTCTGTTTCAAGTCATCCAGTTCCTTACCGGCCACCACCTTTTTCATTAATTCCACAGCCGGATTATTCTTGCGCGAATACTTTTCTCTTTTAGGACGCACCACTACCTCGCCCAAGGTGTGATCTAAAACTTTCATCAACACCGTCAATGTTTGAGTCTTTGCATTGATAGGAACCTTTTGGGTTTCATAACCGATGGAAGAAAACACCAATTCCTTCCATTCTACCATTTCATCTACTGTAAAATTTCCATCGATGTCGCTAATGCACCCCACTCCTTTACCTTCATAGAAGATATTCACATAGGGCAAGGGTTCCCCCGTATCCGCATCCTTCACCACACCTTTTATTTGGGCGGACAAACAACACCACACCGAACAAATAAAAAAAACAACCAGGAAAAGTCTTTTTTGCATATTTACTAACTTAACAATAACTCTTTTTGTCAATCACGGTGCAAAATTACAAAACACAAACAAATATACAAAGCGCAAGGAGGAATCTATTTTCCAAATAGAACATTTTTTTCAACTTTAAGAGCTGTTTTTAGAATAATTATCAAAAACATGCCGCAACAGGAACTCGTTTTCCGGCAAAAAAGCACAAACAAACCAGCAAATACCCCTTTAGAGTGTTCTTCAATTAAAATATAATTCGTAATTTTGCAGAAATTTTAAGAATCCTATTCGTGAAAAATCTACCTTTTTACCATCAGTTGATAACCACCGGTCTGGGTGTAGGCTTTTGTCCTTTCGGTCCCGGAACAATGGGTGCCCTATTAGCCATCCTTGTGTGGTATTTATTATTTCTCGCCATCGGCCATCCGTTTTTGACGTATATCACAGGGGGGCTTGTCGTTCTATTCACCTTTATCGGTGCCTGGTCATCCACCATCGCCGAGCGTTACTGGGGAAAAGATCCGTCACGTGTGGTTATTGACGAAGTGGTGGGACAATGGATTACTTTACTGGCCGTTCCCGCAACATTCCAATGGTGGCACGTATTCGCCGCTTTTTGTCTGTTCCGTTTCTTCGACATTGTAAAGCCATTGGGCATTCGCCGTATGGAAAAGCTGAAAGATGGTTGGGGAATCATGGCCGATGATGTTTTGTCAGGCATCTACGGTGCCCTCGTTCTTTACCTCATTCATATAACCCTATGAGGATAACCATCCATCGACATAGCGTTTTCATGTTCCTGCGCGCGCAACTCTCCGCTCAGTTCGCCACGCTGGCCGACTATGTGCTGACCTATGCCTGTTTCCGATGGTTCGGACTACATTACTTGCTTTCTACCGCCATCGGCACGACCTCCGGCGGACTCATCAACTGCCTCATCAATTACAAGTGGGCATTCAACACGCAAACTTGCCGGTTCAAGTGGGTTCTTTTCAAATATGCCTTGGTATGGACCGGGAGTTTTTCGCTGAATGTGGGTGGACTTTACCTGTTGATAGAGTTTTTAAAAGCAAATACTTCCCTATGGGAACAACATAGCAGTTTTTATCTGATGATTTCCAAAGTAGTGATTTCGTTTCTGGTATCCATCGGATGGAACTACCTTCTGCATCGCTATTTCGTATTTTGTGACGCAGGCATCCAATCTCGAATCCAACGTTTTTTCAAAAAAAGAATATAAAATGAGTATCAAGAGTTTTTTCAAAAAAAGAAGGGACGGTCTGCAACAAGCCATCTACTTCGTTATCAACCCTATCGTTCGCAGATTGATTAGAATCGGCTTTACGCCAAACGCCGTGACTACCATTGGATTTTTAGGCAATCTCGCAGCTGCCGGCATGTTCATCTACGCCTGTGAAGAATCCACCCCCGAAGCACCGGCTTACCACTGGGTAGGATGGGCGGGATTAACCATCATCCTCTCCTCTCTATTCGATATGTTGGACGGGCAGGTAGCCCGCCTCGGAGGTATGGTTTCTACCTTTGGTGCCATGTACGACTCCGTTCTCGATCGTTATTGCGAACTCATCACCTTAGGAGGAATCAGTTTCTTCTTAATTGACGCAGGCTACACCACCGGAGCCATCATTACTTTCGCAGCTCTTGTCGGCTCCATCATGGTAAGTTATGTACGCGCACGTGCGGAAGGTCTGGACATCGAGTGCAAAATAGGCTTCATGCAACGACCGGAACGCGTGGTAGTGACCGGTCTGTCAGCCATCATTTGCGGATGGGTAGGTTGTCATGTGGAAAATCCGTCTTTCGACCCGATGCTGATTTTGATTGTAGCCATGTCCATTATCGCCATTTTCGCCAACATGACTGCTTATGCACGCGTCATGCATTGCCGCAAACAGCTTGAAAATAAACAATAACATCATCATGAAAGGTCTTCAACTTCCTCAAACGCGTGAAATCATCATTCTGATAAGCTGTCTGGCTATCTGGATGATCGTGACCGCATTGTTTATCGGCATCCGTCCCGAACACCCGCTGATGGCAATGCTGTTAGTCGGTCTGTTCTGTATCCATCCGCAAACCAAGAAGCTGGCCATCGGCCTTCTTCCTTTCGTCGCATTCGCTATCTCCTACGACTGGATGAACCTCTGTCCCAACTACAAAGTCAATCCGATTGATATACAGGGATTATACGAAACTGAAAAGTCACTTTTCGGCATCACCACCGGCGAAGGCATCTTGACTCCCAACGAATTTTTCGCACGCCATCATTGGTCATTGATGGACTTCTTTGCCGGATTCTTCTATTTATGTTGGGTACCCGTCCCCATCCTTTTCGGGTTAAGCCTTTACTTTACCCGCCAACGAAATGTCTATCTGCGCTTCGCCATCGTATTTCTATTCGTAAACCTTATCGGATTCTGTGGATATTACATTCATCCGGCTGCTCCGCCCTGGTATGTCATGGAATACGGATTCGAGTCCATTCTCAACACCCCCGGTTCCGTAGCGGGATTGGGACGTTTTGACGAGTTGACAGGGATGAACATTTTCCATTCCATCTACGCTCGCAATGCCAACGTCTTTGCCGCTGTACCGTCTCTTCACTCCGCTTATATGGTGATCGCTTTTTACTATTCGTTTCAAGCACGCTATCCTAACTTTTGGCGATTTGTCTTCGGAATCATTATGCTCGGCATCTGGTTTACCGCCATCTACTCCTGTCACCACTATGTGATTGACGCTATTTTGGGAGCCGGTTGCGCCCTGTCAGGCATCTTAATTTTCGAGAAAGGACTAATGAAGTGGAAATTATTTGCCGGATTCATCGACAGATATGTAGCATATATTTCATAAGAAAAACCCTTTCGAGGCGATAGATACTTTTCGCACCTCGAAAGGGTTTCTTGTTTTCTGAAGTTATTTCGGAACAAATCTTCGTTTAATCCAACTTCAACGTATCGCTATCATCACGTTTTTCGTAATACTGACGACGCAACGGATGGGCATGAATTTCTTTTTCCCAGAGGCGATTTCGATAAATATCAATAGCGGCATAAACGGCTTGACGGAAAGAAGCCTCCGAAGCTATTCCCTGACCGGCAATATCGTAAGCCGTACCATGATCCGGTGAAGTGCGAACGATGGGCAGACCCGCCGTGAAGTTCACTCCTTCCTCCATCGCCAACGTTTTAAACGATGCCAATCCTTGATCGTGATACATGGCAAGAATACCATCAAAATGAGTATAGTTGCCCGACCCCATAAAACCGTCAGCCGGATAGGGACCGAAACATTGAATACCCTTGCCAACCATTTCCTTGATAGCGGGAATGATGATTTCAATTTCTTCGCTTCCTATCAAACCATTGTCACCGGCATGAGGATTCAACGAAAGCACGGCGATGCGCGGACAATCCACACCGAAATCCTGTTTCAATGAATGATTGAAGATGGTAATTTTTTCCATCAGCAACTCCTGCGTCAGCATGGATGCAATGTCCTTTACTGGGATGTGTCCGGTGGCCAGTGCCATGCGGAAGTCGCCTTTCGTCAAAATCATCAATGCCTTCTTTCCTTCCCCTGCCCGTTCTTCAATGTATTCGGTATGTCCCGGAAAACGGAAAACATCCGATTGAATGGTATGTTTGTTTATAGGAGCTGTAACCAATACATCTATCAGTTCTTCGCTATAATCTTTCAAAGCTCTTTCCAACGCGTCGAGGGCAGCCTTTCCGGCTTCTGCCGTCGGCTTGGTCAGCTCTACCTTCAATTCATCTTCGGTACATCCCAAGATATTCAGACGACCGTCCTGTACATCGTTAACCGAATTGACGATACTGAAATTCACCTGAATATCCATCGCTTTCCGATGATAGGCAGCTACCTTAGGCGAACCATAGATAACCGGCGTACACAATTCAAGCATTGCGGGATCGGAAAAAGTTTTTAAAATCACTTCGTATCCTACTCCGTTAATATCTCCGTGAGTAATTCCTACTCTTACTTTTCTATTGTCTTCCATGAGTGACTTAATTATTTATTACAGATTGGTCGGTGCTTCGGCAGGTTTCTCTTCTTCCATGCCATCCACACTAACCACAATCTCTTCCAATTGTTGTTCTTGCGGTAAGTTGAGCGTATAAAGCGATGCTTCCATCTTGCGCATCAAGTCGCGCTTTTTCTTTTCGGGCGCATAGACAAATCCTTCAACGACCACGACCCGTCCGTTAGGTCGATCCACGCGAGCGTGAGAGACAAACGGACCACCCATCATGTCATTCTTCATGTACCATAAGCCACGAGCTTCGAAAGCATATTCACCCTTCACGGAAAATTCTTTCACGTCCACGTGTTCGGCATCTGTTTGGACATATTGTCCTTCGTTTGAACCGGGAATGTTGATTTTCATCACCGAATCGCGTTTATGGACGAAGTAATCTTTCGTAAAGGTATCCTTGTCTGTATATGGATAGGAATATATCACAAAATTGACGCTGGCATCCGAGTGTGGCTTGTCGCTGGAAATCCACAGAAAGTCCTTACCTTCCTTATAACGTTCCAATTCAGCCGGTACCCATACATCACAACCAAACATGCTTCCCACTTTAGTGGAAACGATTCCACTATGCTCCTTCTTGAGCAGATTAATCTGCCGATTCAGTTCCGCCTTGGTAAAGAAGTCCAGAATGACCTGTCCGTTTTTAGTTACAAATTCTTCAAACGAAGCCTCATCGGGAGCCTGAATGGTCATAATCATCTGAGGAGAGGCATACGGATTACGCGAAAATTTCAGTTTGGGTTGGGTATAAATGGGCTGAATGTCTACATCGATGATGTTTCGGAAAATGCGCATTCCACGGGTAAACTTGTCGGGGATAATCTGCGAGATACGGAAAGAACGTTCCGGCTGGGGAAGTCCCGGCACATCCCTATCAAGCACATCGAACAAAGCCCGACCGGCGGGACGTTCCCACAAGTTTTTATCAATCACCACCAGCATTTCATAAGGTCTGCCACTGGAGACCGGAGTAAAGAGACTTGCCCCTCCCTTTCCCTTGTCTTTACACGATGTAAATGCCAATGTCACCAGCACCGCACACATCACATTTAATAAAAGTTTTTTCATACACTATACGTTTTTTTACTATTTTTTCTCTGCTTTACCTTTTTCCTCTTGTTGCTTGGCGGTAGAAAGCATCCCGCAAGCAGCAAAAATATCCTCGCCTCGCGATGCACGGATTGTCGCAAACACGCCATGCTGCGTCAGATAGTTGCGGAAAGCAATGATATGCTCCATATCCGTTCCTTCCAAGTCAACATGCGGGATGGCATGGAAGCGAATCAGGTTCATCCTACATTCAATGCCTCTGAGCAAGCGGACGATTTCCTTGGCATAGACCAACGAATCATTCACCCCTTTAAACAGGATGTATTCGAACGACAAGCGGCGTTGCTTACTGAAATCGTATCGACTCAACACCTCTACAATGTCGGCGATAGAAAAAGCCTTTTCCGCCGGCATCAGTTCACGGCGTTGTGCCGGAAGGGGAGAGTGCATGCTGATGGCCAAATGGCAATCGCTCTCGTTAAGGAAACGTTCCAAACCTTTCTTCAGCCCCACGGACGACACGGTGATGCGCTTGGGACTCCACTTATAGCCATAGTCCGAAGTCAAGATTTCGAGCACTTTCAGTACTTCGTCCAAGTTATCAAACGGTTCGCCCATCCCCATAAACACCAAATTGGTCAGTGTGTTGCGTTCGGGAATGGAAAAAATCTGGTTTAAAATTTGATTGGCGGTCAGGTTAGCCGTGAATCCTTGCTTGCCGGTCATGCAAAACTTGCAATTCATTTTACATCCCACCTGCGAAGATACGCACAGCGTGGCTCGTTCATCGTCTGGGATATAGACGGCTTCCACATAGTCATTCGTCGGAGTACGAAACAAGTACTTCACCGTACCGTCTACCGACCGCATCGCCTCCACCGGAGCAGAGGCGCCCACTTCGTAACCTTCGTTTAATGCTTCGCGATGCTTTAAAGACAGGTTGGTCATCTCGTCTATCGAAGACACTTTTTTATCGTACAACCAAGAGGTTATCTGCTTGGCAGCAAACTTAGGCATCCCCAAAAGGGCGGTAATCTGCTGAATTTCGTACAAAGTCTTTCCTAATAAAGGTGTTTTTGAAGTTTCCATGTATTGTTTTTCCGCTTTTAAATATACAAAGGTAAGCAAAAATAAAGATATAATACTTATATTTGTACCCATAATTAGAAAAATTAAGAATATGAGACGAACAATCACCTGCTTTGTGCCCTATGAGGACGAAAGTTCTACCCGAAAAACCATAGCCTCGTTCAGGAATAGCGAACAAGTAAAATATATCTATCTTCTTTCAACTACGTCTTCCGACGGGGAAGAATTTGAAGGATGTCCGGTTCTCTCTATCGACGGAAGCAGAAGTGCCCAAACACTTCGCCGGATAGCCAACCTTACGAATACCCCGCACACACTGCTCTATCTCAAAACCACCCCGTTGGAATTGGGTTACAGAGCCTTGGAGCGGATGACCGACTTTATCGTTCCCGGCACAGGAATGGTTTATGCCGATTTTTGCGAATGGAAAGACGGGGAAATAACCAAGCACCCGCTCATCGACTACCAGACAGGAAGCGTTCGCGATGATTTCGACTTCGGTTCACTCTTGATGTTTTCGTCCGACTACCTCAAGGCAGGAGTCTATTCCTTTCCGCACGAAACATTCGATTATTTTTATGCAGGACTTTATGCCCTCCGCCTGCGCATTACCCACTTCGGTAAAATCGAGCACATCAAAGAATTTCTCTATACCGAAGTGGAAGAAGACCTTCGTTTGTCCGGCGAGAAACAATTCGACTATGTCAATCCGCGCAATCGGGAAGTACAAGCAGAGATGGAAAAAGCATTTACCGCTTACTTGAAATCCGAAGGGGCTTGTCTTTCCCCGAACTTCATTTCACCCGACTTCGAACAAGAACCTTTCGAGGTGAAGGCTTCGGTCATTATTCCGGTCAAGAACCGCGTGCGAACCATCAAAGACGCCATCGACTCCGCACTGAGCCAGCAAACGGACTTTCCATTCAACGTGATTGTTATAGACAACCATTCGGATGATGGCACAACGGAAGCGATTGAAACGTATGGCGACCATCCGAAAATCGTACACATTCGCCCGGAGCGTCACGATTTGGGCATCGGAGGATGTTGGGACCTTGCCATCCATCATCCGCGATGCGGACGTTTTTCCGTACAACTCGACAGCGATGACATTTACAGCGGACCGGACACGTTGCAAAGAATCGTCAACGGTTTTTACGAACAGCGTTGCGCCATGCTGATAGGTTCGTACCGCATCACGGACTTCCATCTGAACACCCTGCCGCCGGGACTCATCGACCACCGGGAATGGACAGAAGAAAACGGACGCAACAACGCGCTTCGCATCAACGGACTGGGTGCTCCACGCGCTTTTTTCACCCCCGTCTTGCGCAAAATCGGCGTGCCCAACGTGAGCTACGGAGAGGATTACGCCCTCGGACTTGCTTTCTCGCGCACGTACAAGATTGGGCGCATCTACGAAGAATTGTACTTATGCCGCCGTTGGGAAGGTAATTCGGATGCCGCTCTCGGCATCGAACGCATCAACGCAAACAACCTGTACAAGGACAGCCTCCGCACACAAGAAATCGAAATTCGGAAAAGCAAGAACAGTCAGGCGAGCGATGAAAATTTTGAAATTATTTACCAAACATTCAAAGAAGAGGCGCAGACATTCATCGAAACGCAAATCAATCAATGGGAATTGGCACGAAACAATCACGAAGCACTCCGGCACATCCAAACCAAAGAGATAGAAGTAGACGGGACGATGGTCAGTATACAGTTCAACCCGGCACGTATGGTGTCCACCGCAGCCCGGACGGACAAACAGAGCATCAAGAAGCGTCCCTGTTTTCTTTGCGCCAAGAATCAGCCGAAAGAACAGAAAAGGATGCCGCTTTACCTGCACTACAATCTGTGCGTCAATCCGTACCCCATCATTCCCGGACACATCACACTGCCCGCCCGTAAGCACACCCCCCAAAGGCTGAACGAAGGCTTCATGGAGGAAGTCATTGAGATGCTGCACACATTTATCCCCGATGATTATGCCGTGTTCTACAACGGGGCGCACTGCGGTGCGTCGGCTCCCGACCATTACCATTTGCAGGGAGGAGCCAAAGCCAGCATTCCACTCATCACACAATATCCTAAGTGGTCAAAGGAACTGATTTACCGCCTGTCCGAAACGCATTGCGACCGACATGAATTTGAATATCTGGAGACCAATCTGTATTACATCAACGATTACTTATGTCCGCTATTCGCCATCGAAACGGACAACGACAAGCCTTTCGACTTCAAGAAGTTTCTCAAAATGTTCTCCAAGAAAAGAGAGGAGACAGAACCGCGCTTCAACATCCTTGCGTGGAGAGAGGGAAAGAAAAGCATCTTCGTTTTCATTCCGCGCGACAAACATCGTCCGGCGTGTTATAACGCCGAGGGGAAGAAACAACTGCTCGTCAGTCCGGGCGCACTTGATATGGCGGGCATCATCATCACCGCACGCGAGGATGATTTCCGCCGGATTACGGCAGATGACATCAGACGAATCTTCCGGGAAGTCGGTCTGTCGGAGAAGCAAGCCGGGAAAATAAAAGAAAAAATACGCTCACAAAAAGACGTTTTATGAAAGAACCTGAAATCAGTGTAGGCATCGTCAATGCCCAAGAGATACATTTCACCCTGAGCGGCAACTTCTTTGCCAAAGGAGAAACCGTATGCGACAACCAGCACGTCGCCTTCAAAGAAGGTGGAATTTTGTGGAACGGGAATCTGTACAGGGAACTGACTTTCACTCCTCAAGAGGAAAGTTGTTCCTTCTCGCTCTACGATGTGACCATCGGCATCAATTTCCACTGGGAGCGGCAGGAGACTCAAAAATTCACAGGAACTCTCCGCTTTGTGGTGTACGAAGGAAAAATCACAGCCATCAACCAATTGCCCGTAGAAGACTATCTGACCAGTGTCATCTCATCGGAAATGAGCGCCACCTCGTCGCCGGAGTTGCTAAAGGCGCACGCTGTGGTATCTCGAAGCTGGCTCTTCGCGCAGATAGAGAAACGGAAAGCCATGAGCGAACAAGGAGACGGATTTTTCTCGTTCGTCAAGACGAAAAACGAATACATCCGTTGGTACGACTGCGAAGACCACACCATCTTCGATGTGTGCGCCGATGACCATTGCCAGCGTTATCAAGGCATCACCAAAGCCTCGAACGCCACCGTAGCCGAGGCCGTGCATGCCACCCGGGGGCAATTACTGATGTACGACAACAAAGTGTGCGACGCTCGCTTCTCGAAGTGTTGCGGAGGAGCGACCGAGGAATTTGAGAACAGTTGGGAGGACAAGCACTATCCCTACTTGACCACTCTTCGTGACGCGGAGGAAGAAGAATGCCGTCCTTTACCCGACCTCACTGACGAAAAAGAGGCCGATCGATGGATTCGGAAGGCTCCTTATTCCTTCTGCGACACGCACGACTCCAAGGTGCTCTCGCAGATATTGAACAACTACGACCAAGAAACCACCGACTTTTATCGGTGGCACGTGCGCTACACGCAAGAGGAACTCGCCGAACTTATCCGCGTCAATACCAAAACGGACTATGGCCAAATCATCGACCTCATTCCCGTAGAGCGCGGAAAGTCCGGACGCATCCGCAAGCTGAAGATTGTGGGCACGAAGAAAACCCTCACCATCGGCAAGGAACTGGAAATCAGACGTACCCTTTCCACTTCGCACTTGTTCAGTTCCGCTTTCGTTGTGGACAAGGGCGAACTGAAGAATCACATTCCCCAATGGTTCTTGCTGTCGGGAGCCGGTTGGGGACACGGCGTGGGACTTTGCCAAATAGGAGCGGCGGTGATGGGTGAAAAAGGCTATAAGTATGACGAAATCCTATTACATTATTATAAAGGCGCAGACATCCGCCGATTTTATTGATTTATGAAAAAGACCAATCCGTGGGCATGGATTCCCACACTTTATTTTGCGCAAGGACTGCCCTATGTGGCGGTGATGACCATTTCTGTCATCATGTACAAGCGGTTGGGGGTCAGCAATGCCGAGCTGGCTTTCTACACCGGC
This sequence comes from uncultured Phocaeicola sp., assembly GCA_964469845.1. Taxonomy (GTDB): domain Bacteria; phylum Bacteroidota; class Bacteroidia; order Bacteroidales; family Bacteroidaceae; genus Phocaeicola. The sequence goes on along the minus strand of CAYXZF010000020.1, from coordinate 6,168 downwards.
TGGCTGAACCTGCCGTGGGTCATCAAGCCCCTGTGGAGTCCGTTCATCGACCTCATAAAAACCAAACGCTGGTGGATTACCGCCATGCAACTGCTCATCGGGGCGGGACTGGCGGGTATCGCTTTCACCTTGCCAACGGCGTATTTCTTCCAACTCACGCTCGCGATATTCTGGCTGCTGGCCTTCAGCTCCGCCACGCACGACATCGCCGCCGACGGATTCTACATGTTGGGACTGGACTCGCACGTTCAAGCCTTGTTTGTGGGCATCCGAAGTACCTTCTACCGCATCGCGACCATTGCCGGACAAGGATTGCTCATCATGCTGGCGGGACACTTGGAAAGTACAACGGGCAATATTCCCTTCGCTTGGAGCATCACTTTCATGGTGCTGGCAGGTGTCTTTTTGGCTCTCTGGTGCCGCCATCGGTTCATCCTTCCGCAACCGGAGTCCGACCGCGCCGCCGACCGGGTGTCCATTTCCACACTGACGCACGGGTTTGGGGCGACTTTCGTCTCTTTCTTCCGTAAAAAGCAGGCGGGTGTAGCCATCCTCTTCATGCTGCTCTACCGGCTGCCCGAAGCGCAACTGGCCAAAATGTCCATCCCCTTTTTGGTGGATCCCGTCGCCGAAGGCGGCTTGGGACTGAGCACCGAACAAATAGGCTTCGTGCAAGGCACGGTGGGCATCATCGGTCTGACCGTGGGAGGCATTTTAGGAGGTATCGCCGTGTCACGCGGAGGACTGAAACGCTGGCTTTGGCCGATGGTGTGCGCCATCTCCCTGCCCGATGCCGTCTATGTCTACCTCAGCTATGCGCAACCCGCATCGCTATGGCTGATTAACGGTTGCGTATTCATCGAGCAGTTCGGTTACGGATTCGGCTTCACCGCCTATATGCTCTACCTCATCTACTTTGCCGACGGCGAACACAAAACAGCCCACTATGCCATCTGCACCGCTTTTATGGCACTGGGCATGATGATACCGGGTATGGCCGCCGGGTGGCTTCAGGAGTGGATGGGCTACCGCATGTTCTTCATCTGGATCATGGCGTGTACATCGGCCACTTTCCTCGTAGCCGCCCTGCTGAAAATCGACCCGGGCTTCGGCAAGAAATCATGAACTTATGCCTCGAATACAGAGAAAATCCTTTTAAAATGAGGAACTTTGCAAAAACTTTCGTAGTTTTGTACCCAAATTGAATAAATGTTTTAACTGATGAACGTATTAGAACTAAGTGAACAGGAAATTATCAGACGTAACAATCTGAACGAACTGCGTGCCATGGGTATTGATCCATATCCGGCCGCCGAGTATGTAACGAACGCATTTTCAACAGATATAAAAGCCGATTTCAAAGACGAAGACGAACCTCGCCAAGTATCGGTTGCCGGACGTGTCATGAGCCGCCGCGTAATGGGCAAAGCTTCGTTTGTGGAATTGCAGGACTCTAAGGGCCGCATTCAGGTGTACATCACCCGCGATGACATCTGTCCGGACGAAAACAAGGACATGTACAACGTGGTATTCAAGCGTTTGCTGGACCTCGGCGACATTATCGGTATCGAAGGTTTCGTGTTCCGTACCCAAATGGGCGAAATCTCCATCCATGCCCAAAAGCTGACTGTACTGTCCAAGTCGTTGCGTCCGCTTCCCATCGTGAAGTACAAGGATGGCGTGGCATACGATAAGTTTGAAGACCCGGAATTGCGCTACCGCCAACGCTACGTGGATTTAATTGTGAACGATGGCGTGAAAGATACTTTCTTGAAGCGCACCACCATCATCAAGACCATGCGCGCCGTAATGGATGAAGCCGGCTACACCGAAGTGGAAACTCCCATTCTCCAGTCCATCGCCGGAGGTGCAAGTGCCCGTCCGTTCATTACTCACCACAACTCGTTGGACATCGACCTTTACATGCGCATCGCCACCGAACTTTACTTGAAGCGTCTCATCGTGGGCGGTTTCGAGGGAGTGTACGAAATCGGCAAGAACTTCCGCAACGAGGGCATGGACAAGACCCACAATCCGGAATTTACCTGCATGGAACTTTACGTTCAGTACAAGGACTACAACTGGATGATGGAGTTCATGGAAAAGATGCTGGAACGCATCTGTATCGCCGTAAACGGTTGCACGGAAACGGTGGTCGACGGAAAGACCATCAGCTTTAAGGGTCCGTACCGCCGTCTGCCCATTCTGGAGGCCATCAAGGAAAAAACCGGATACGACCTCGATGGCAAGAGCGAAGAAGAAATACGCGAAGTGTGCAAGGCTTTGAACATGGAAATAGACGACACCATGGGCAAAGGTAAGTTGATTGATGAAATCTTCGGCGAGTTCTGCGAAGGCACTTTCATCCAACCGACTTTCATTACCGACTATCCGGTGGAAATGTCGCCGCTCACCAAGATGCACCGCGACAAACCGGGATTGACCGAACGCTTTGAACTGATGGTCAACGGCAAGGAGTTGTGCAACGCCTACTCCGAGTTAAACGACCCCATCGATCAGGAAGAACGCTTCAAAGAACAGATGCGTCTGGCGGACAAGGGCGATGACGAAGCCATGATTATCGACCAAGACTTCCTCCGCGCTTTGCAGTACGGCATGCCTCCCACTTCGGGCGTAGGTATCGGCATCGACCGCCTGACCATGCTGATGACCGGCAACGCGTTCATCCAGGAAGTGTTGTTCTTCCCGCAGATGCGTCCCGAAAAGACCGCTCCGAAAGACTCCGCAGCCAAGTATGTGGCGTTGGGCATCGGCGAAGACTGGGTACCCGTCATCCAAAAAGCGGGTTACAACCTCGTAGACAGCATGAAAGAAGTTAATCCGCAAAAACTCCACATGGACATCTGCGGCATCAATAAAAAATATAAATTGGGATTGAACAATCCGACCGTCGATGAAGTGGCGGACTGGATTAGCAAAATCTGAAAGACATGAATTTGCCCGGTAAAATAGCAATTATGGGTGGCGGTAGCTGGGCAACGGCTATTGCGAAAATGGTTTTGGGACAAGCCGAATCCATCAACTGGTACATGCGCCGAGACGACCGAATCGAAGAGTTCAAGCGTCTCGGTCATAACCCGGCCTACCTGACCGGTGTGCGCTTCGACATCAAGCGCATCCATTTCTCGTCGGACATCAATCAGATTGTACGCGAGTCGGACACACTGATATTCGTGACCCCCTCGCCCTATCTGAAAAGCCACCTGAAAAAACTGAAAGTCAAGTTGAAAGGGAAGTTCATCGTGACCGCCATCAAAGGCATCGTCCCCGACGAGAATTTGATTGTATCCGATTACTTCCACAAAATCTATGGAGTGCCCGAAAACGACATCGCCGTCATTGCCGGTCCCTGCCATGCGGAAGAAGTGGCGTTGGAACGCCTCTCCTATCTGACCATCGGATGCAGGGACATCGAAAAGGCCAAGCTGTTCGCCAAGCAGTTGTCCGGACACTACATCAAGACTTCAGTGAGCAACGACATCGCGGGCATCGAATATGCTTCGGTTCTGAAAAACATCTATGCCATCGCGGCAGGCATCTGCAACGGCTTGAAGTATGGCGACAATTTTCAGGCGGTGCTCATCTCGAATGCCGTTCAGGAAATGGAACGCTTGCTGAAAACGGTGCATCCCATGGAACGCTCCATCAACGATTCCGCCTATTTGGGCGACCTGCTGGTGACTTCTTACTCCAACTTCAGCCGAAACCGCGTGTTCGGCTCGATGATTGGAAAGGGGTACTCGGTGAAAAGTGCGCAGATAGAAATGGAGATGATTGCCGAAGGCTACTACGGCACCAAGTGCATCAAGGAGCTGAACAAGCATCTGCACGTAAACATGCCCATCGTAGATGCCATCTACAACATCTTGTACGAACGCATCTCGCCCATGATTGAAATCAAGTTATTAACCGATTCGTTAAGGTAAGCGGAGAGGAAATCATAAATCATAAAATCCATGATGAAAAATATTTGTTTGAATATCGACAAAGCGGCCGTAGCCAAGGATACGTTGGCCGCTTATGAAGCGCAGGTGAAAGCCTGCATGGAAACGTTGGAAAACGGTTCCGGTTTGGGTAACGACTTCTTGGGTTGGTTGCACTTGCCGTCCGCCATTTCTGCCGAACATTTGGCAGACCTGAAGAACACCGCCCGGGTGTTGCGCGAAAACTGCGAAGTCGTAGTAGTGGCGGGCATCGGCGGCAGCTACTTGGGAGCACGCGCCGTTATCGAAGCCTTGTCCGACAGCTTCCGGTGGATGAAGAAGGAATCGGACGGTCCCGTCATCGTCTTTGCCGGACACAACATCGGAGAAGACTACTTGTATGAACTCACCCGGTATCTGAAAGACAAGAAGTTTGGTGTCATCAACATCTCCAAGTCGGGTACCACCACCGAAACAGCGTTGGCGTTCCGTCTCTTGAAGAAGCAATGCGAAGACCAACGCGGCAAGGAAATGGCGAAAAAGGTCATCGTGGCGGTAACCGATGCCAAAAAGGGAGCGGCACGCGTCACCGCCGACAAGGAAGGTTACAAAACGTTCGTCATCCCCGACAATGTGGGAGGCCGTTTCTCCGTATTGACGCCGGTAGGCCTGCTGCCCATCGCCGTCGCAGGATTCGACATCGAACAGCTCGTCCGGGGCGCAGCCGACATGGAAAAGGTATGCGGCTCCGAAACCCCGTTCTCCGAAAATCCGGCAGCCGTCTATGCGACCGTACGCAACGAGCTTTACAAACAGGGAAAGAAGATTGAAATCCTCGTAAACTACCAGCCGAAACTGCACTACATGAACGAATGGTGGAAACAACTCTACGGCGAATCGGAAGGCAAAGACGGAAAGGGCATCTATCCTTCGGCGGTGGACTTCTCTACCGACCTCCACTCCATGGGTCAATGGATTCAGGAAGGCGAACGAACCATCTTTGAAACCGTCATTTCCATCGAGACACCCGACAACGAGCTCCGTGTCCCGTTCGATGAAGAAAATCTCGACGGCTTGAACTTCCTCGCCGGGAAACGCGTAGACGAAGTGAACAAGATGGCTGAACTCGGTACCCGACTGGCACACGTGGACGGCGGCGTGCCCAACATGCGCCTCATCGTTCCGAAGTTGAGCGAATACTATCTCGGCCAGCTCATCTACTTCTTCGAAAAGGCTTGCGGCATCAGCGGCTACCTGCTTGGAGTGAACCCGTTCAACCAACCGGGCGTGGAGGCCTACAAGAAGAACATGTTCGCCCTGCTGAACAAGCCCGGCTATGAAGAGGCTTCCAAAGCGATTCAGGCTCGTTTGTAACCCACCGACTTCCGGAAACGATGATGTATCAAGAAGCTATCAATCAGTATCTGAAACAACACGGCCACGAGCGCATCTACCTCAAGGCCGTATTGTTTGATATGGATGGAGTCTTGTTCGACTCCATGCCCAACCACGCCCGCTCGTGGCACAAAATCATGAAACAATTCGGCTTCGGACTGAGCGAAGAAGAGGCATACATGCACGAAGGACGCACCGGCGCCGACACCATCAACATTATCAGCCGCCGAGAACGGGGACACGATGCGACGGACGAAGAAATCGAACGGATTTACCGGGCAAAGGCAGAAGAGTTCAACAGCTATCCCGAAGCACCGCGAATGCCGGGCGCATGGGAGGTGGTACAGAAAATCAAAGCGGACGGAATCACCCGCATGATTGTAACCGGTTCGGGACAAGTTTCGCTATTGGAACGCCTGAACCGCAACTTCCCGGACATCTTCCAAAAGGAACGGATGGTGACGGCTTTCGACATCAAGTTCGGCAAGCCGAATCCCGACCCTTACCTGATGGCGTTGCAAAAGGGAGGTCTGAAACCCAACGAAGCCATCGTGGTAGAGAACGCACCGTTAGGCGTACAAGCAGGCGTAAGCGCAGGTATCTTTACCGTAGCGGTAAATACAGGTCCCCTGCCCGACCGGGTATTGCTGGACAAGGGAGCCAACCTGCTCTTCCATTCCATGGCCGAGTTCAACGACCAATGGGAAACGTTGCTGAAATGTTTTTAAACAAAACCGGTACATAGGGAAAAACCGACCGACTCCCCTATACACGCCGCCGCAAAAATAAAAAATGCGGCGGCGTTTTTTATTTGTCCCCGCGGGAGTAA
>CAYXZF010000019.1:0-31344 GCA_964469845.1 uncultured Phocaeicola sp. | reverse complement strand
CTCTCATTCCTCCAATGTTTCTGCAAAGGTAAGCAAAAAGCTCGAATGGTGTACTTTTCCTTTTGCCTTTTTATGCCCCGAAATCTCCTTTTAATGTCCGTTTGATACGGCGGATAGCTTTCGCCAAAAAAGAATTGGTGCGTCCGTAGTAGCGGACAAAGGCTTGTCTGGCTTCTTGATTTTCGCATACGGGGACTATCTTTTTGACAGGTAACGGTTTCAGATATAAGTGAGAAGCATATAGTCCCCCTCCGCCACAATTGGTTCCGCTTCCATCGAATCCTTCGTTTTGTACCAAAGACCGACCTACGTTCAGCGAGAGTATGTCTCTTAAGAACAAACTGGCATTCCAACGGATAGCCCAGGAGTTGTTCTTTCCTGCAATCTGTCGGCGAAGCATCCTCGTAAAACCGTATTTCCCATTGAAGTCGAATGTGTGGGTCAGTCTTCTTGCTTCCAATTCGTCCAACAATTCCCAACCGTTGGGATTGAAGTATTTCCAAGCCCTGTCCCAAGTGGCCCATCCCCAACTGCCTGTCCACTTGATAAGGAAGGTGTCGGGCAGCGATGGGTCTTGCGTGAAGTCGCATGCTTGGATGTGTCCCACTCTTGGCTCGTTCTGATAAACTTCCAACGCCTCGTTCATGAATTTCAAAAAATGAGGAGCTACAACTAAGTCGTCTTCCAATACAATCACCCGACCGTAACGATTCACTTGTGTGGTCACTCCATCAATAATGTTTCGTGCAAGTCCTTGATTTTCTTTTCGCTCGATAAGAGTGATGCGCTTGAAGCCTTGAATGGAACGGATATAACGTCGCACTTCTTCCACCGCTTCTTGTCCGGACGTGTCTTTGGCGGCATCGGCATAAATAAACAGTTCGCTTTCGCCGGATAACGGATTATTCAGTAGAGCCTCCACGCAGCGGCGAGTGTGGTACAAGCGGTTATAAACAAATAATAAGATAGGAGCGTAGTTCATAATCATTGGATATAATGAGGGTTGGAGATACGGTTCTTTTTTCGGTAACTGCTTGCTTCCCGATAGCGTATGCACAGTTTGAAAGTCATGTTCAGGTAATCAAGACATAGGCTGAATTTGCCTGAAAAGAAGTTTTGTAGAGCTTTTTTGGCTACGGCCAGTACACCATAGGCAAAGGCTTGTAGTCCGTTGTAATGCACATTGGCAAGCTCCGAAAGGTGATAAACAGACTCGGTACGCAAAAATCCGGCAGGAGTCATGGGACGATATTCGCGGTCGTGGTGGCCGAAAATCGTTGGGCAGTATCCCACCTTGTAGTGTTGGAAATGCAACCGATTGACAAAATCTTTGTCCTCACCATAATGATAGAACAGCGGGCAGAAGCCTCCGATTTGCGTCAATACGGTAGTCGGAATCATCCAGAAAGCTGCATTGAGAAAAGGGATGCAACAGATGGGGACCTCTTCAGGTTGTTGTTCTTGTCGAACTATGCCGGTATAATCAGAAAATCCCGGGTCTGTCTTGTCGCCTTTCCCGGTCAAATGAACGGGAGAGAGAATGCCATATTCGGGATATTGTTGGAGTAAATCAACCAAAGTTCCTATTACATCGGAACCAATCCACGCATCTTGATTGAGCAAGAAAACCGCTTCATATCTTTCTTCAACGGCAATTTTCATTCCAAGGTTATTGGCTCGACCGAATCCTAAATTGGTCTTGCTTTCAATCAGGCGGACTTCGGGATAGTTGTTTCGGATACATTGCAGCGTATGGTCTTGCGATGCATTGTCTATCACCATTACATCGACCGGATACTCCGATTGGCGCAAACTTCCTAAACAGCGGTCTATCCACCGCTCGAAGTTATAGGAAACAATGATAACCAGTACTTTCATGCTTCAATGGTTAAAAGTTCACAATGGATGCCACTGATTTGAGCGGCGGTTTCGGAATAAGAGCTTTGCATAGAACCGAAAATCTTTTTTGTCCGTGAAAGGATATAAAGTTCTGTTAATGCGTCCTGTATGCCTTGCACGCTGTTTCGATTGGCGGCTCGGGGATAAGTCAAGATACGATTACCGAACAGCTTTTTTATCCGATTCTTTTCTTCTTCCGAATCTGTAGCTAAATAAAAACGACAGCGGTTATCTTCGGCTATTGCTTCTCTCATCTTTGCGATGAAAAGGTCGGTTGGACTTTGACGGATGGAGGCGATATTGTCCGTTCGGCGGATATGAATACCGATGGTGCTCTCGTTGAAATTCCGACAAAGAGTATAAATTTGCTGCCGGATATGCTCAGTTGGCTGAAACGTGTTGAAATATGGGCGTTCTTTCTGTGGTCGGAAGTAAACGCAACTGGCTAAATAGCAATTCTTATCTTTGGCCCATGCCAAAAAGTCGAAGTGTCGATAGAAAAGTCGGGTCGCTTCTTTCTCATAGATGCAAGCATCGAAGAAAACTCGCTGAAACAGACGAGGAATGTAGAAGTTCCTTCTCCGTGGGCGGTCGTAAAGCAGTTTGTCGATGAAGCTTGCTTCTTTAACTGTAATTCCATTTAAATTGAGAGGTTCGAACAATTGGTCGAAGCGGCAGTTCAGTCCCCGGTCTTTAAACCAAAGGATACGCAAAGTTATGTGTGCTTCTTGCGACAACGCAACGGCAGCGTCAATGGCTTTCATTCGATTGGCCAAGCCGCCTACCGGTATCAGAGTGAGCCGATTTGTTGCCTTTTTGCCTTTACGAAGATATTGAATACTTTCTTTGAACGTGACCGAACCGCCAATCCACATCACCAACAAATAAAGCGAGGCGGCTAAAAATATCTTGCATGCGAACCGTACGTAAATATGGGTACATTCGGCGGTACACCAATAACTAATGGCCATGACGCCGGCAGCGATGAACAAATAAGGAAGTACATCTTTCAGCAGATGTAGAAAGCGATAGCCGATTTCGCGGCGGACAAAGTGATGCCACACCGGCAGCCAAAGGATGTTGATTGCCGCATAGCAAATAATCATCCACCGGATTCCATAGGGATAGAGTACGGTCGCTACACCTAACTGTATGACTGCCAGAATAATGGTATTCCACATATAAATATCAGATTTCCCCTTGCTGATGAGTAAATAACTGCATAGATTGATGACGGGGATAAAAGCGCCGCTCACACAGAGAATTTGCAGGATGCGGGCACTCTCCGCCCATTTGTCAGTGATGGTAATGGTTATCAGTTCGGGAGCTATGAGCGAAAGTCCTAACATGGCAGGGAAGGCGATGAAACAGGTGAAGCGCATCATCCGACGGAATACCCGCAGTTGGCGTTTACGGTCATCGGATACTTGGGCAAGGACGGGCTGAGCTACACCGCTCACCATGCCGTTTACCACAGAGTATCCCATATAGTTCCATTTGTTGGCTTGATTGTAGAAACCTACTTCTCTTTCGGAATAATAACGACCGAGAAGAATGGAGAAAAGATTGTTATTAAGATGAATGAACAGGTTGGTCACTAATAGTTTACTGCTGAATGTTATCATTTCCTTCAGGGGAGAAAAGTCAATATGAAGGGAAGGTCGCCATGCCGAAAAGTACCAATAGCAACCGGTCGTAGTGGCTACATATACCAGACTCTGTGTAGCAATGCCCCAATAGGCAAAGCCTGTCCAAGCCAATGTAATCCCCACCGTTCCCGAAAGCAGCAAACCGAAAACAGAAGCCATGGCCCGTTGTTTCACTCGGAGCGAACGGAACAGCCAAGCGCTATGCGCCACTCCGGTACTGGAAATCAGAAAACCCAAGAAGGAGTAACGGGCTAAAGTTGTCAGTTCGGGTGTATGAAAAAAACGAGCAATAAGCGGTGCCCCGCAGAATAGGAGGGTGTAAAGGAAAAGTCCTGTCAGACTACTGAACCAAAACACGGCATTGTAGTCTTCATGCTTGATGTTCTTTTTGTTGGCCAAAGCGGCGGTGAATCCGCTTTCTTGAATTGTACCGGCTATCAGCGAGAAAATGGTGAGCATCCCCACCATTCCGTAATCGGCTGGAGTAAGCAGACGAGCCAAAAAGATACCAAAAAAGAGGTTCAGCAACTGCTGTACGCCGTTGCTGATACCTCCCCATAGCAGGCCTTTCGCTGTCTGTTCCTTTAAAGTCTCAGCCATCCGTTACTTAACTTCGCTTCCCGGCTTCACTTCCTTCAGCAGGGAAGTCACAGCCAAAGAACCGTCGTAGTTTTCGGCCGAGAGAATCATACCTTCGCTTACTAATCCGTTTTTGAACTGCCGCGGAGCCAGATTGGCTATGAACAGCACTTGCTTGCCTATCAGTTCTTCGGGGGTATAGTGCTGAGCGATGCCGCTCACGATGGTTCGGTTTTCCAGTCCGTCGGCAATCTTAAACTTCAGGAGTTTCTTCATCTTGGGTACGTTTTCACACTCTAACACCGTACCTACGCGGATGTCCAACTTCTCGAAATCTTCGAAAGCGATGGTCGGTTTAATGGGGTTGGCTTTATAGGCAGCCGCTTCGTTCTGTTTTTTGATTTCTGCCAAACGTTGCATCTGCGCATCGATAGCACTGTCTTCTATCTTTTCGAAGAGCAATTCGGGTTCGCCCAGTTGATGACCGGCTTTCAGGAGGTCGGTTTGTCCCAATTGATTCCATTCAAAGCTGTTCATGTTCAACATCTTGCGTAATTTTTCGCTGCTGAATGGCAGGAACGGTTCAAAAGCAATGGCTAAGTTGGCTACCAGCTGTAAGGAGATGTGAAGGATAGTTTTTACCCGTTCGGGGTCGGTCTTGATTACTTTCCATGGTTCGCAGTCGGCCAAATACTTGTTGCCGATACGGGCCAGGTTCATGGCTTCTTTCTGTGCGTCGCGGAACTTGAACACATCCAGTAGCTTTTCCACTTCTTGTTTTACGTCCGAAAATTCTTTCAATGTCTCCCGGTCATAGTCCGTCAGTTCGCCGCAAGCCGGCACTTCGCTTTCGTAATACTTCTTGGTCAGTTGCAGGGCACGGTTTACGAAGTTGCCGTACACGGCAACCAGTTCGTTGTTGTTTCTGGCCTGGAAATCTTTCCATGTAAAGTTATTGTCTTTTGTTTCGGGGGCATTGGCTGTCAGCACATAGCGCAGTACGTCTTGCTTGCCCGGGAAATCGCGCAGATATTCGTGAAGCCACACCGCCCAGTTGCGTGAAGTGGAAATCTTGTCATCTTCCAAGTTCAAGAACTCGTTGCTCGGCACGTTGTCCGGCAGAATGTAACTTCCTTCGGCTTTCAGCATGGCAGGGAACACGATGCAGTGGAACACGATGTTGTCTTTGCCGATGAAGTGGATGAGGCGTGTTTCGGGATCTTTCCACCAAGTTTCCCAAGTGTCGGGCAACAGTTCCTTGGTGTTGCTGATATAGCCGATGGGGGCATCGAACCATACGTAAAGCACTTTTCCTTCCGCTCCTTCCACGGGAACGGGAATACCCCAATCCAAGTCGCGGCTCACGGCTCGCGGTTGCAATCCCATATCGAGCCAACTCTTGCATTGTCCGTATACGTTGGGACGCCATTCTTTATGGTCTTCCAGTATCCATTGGCGCAACCAACCTTCGTGCTTATCCAGCGGCAGATACCAATGCTTGGTTTCTTTCATCACCGGTTGGCTTCCGCTGATGGCGCTCTTCGGATGAATCAAGTCGGTAGGGCTGAGAGACGTTCCGCACTTCTCGCATTGGTCGCCATATGCCCCTTCGGCATGGCAGTGCGGACATTCGCCGGTGATGTATCGGTCGGCCAAAAATTGTTTGGCTTCTTCATCGTAGTACTGCATGGAGGTCTTTTCTACGAACTCACCTTTGTCGTAGAGTGTGCGGAAGAAGTCTGCGGCCAATGCGTGATGTGTCTTCGATGATGTGCGTGAGTAAATGTCGAACGAGATCCCGAATTCTTTGAACGAGTCCTTGATAAGTGTATGATAACGGTCTACCACATCTTGCGGAGTGATGCCTTCTTTCTTGGCACGGATTGTGATGGGTACTCCGTGTTCATCGCTTCCGCCGATAAAGAGCACGTCTTCTTTCTTTAACCGGAGATAGCGTACATAGATGTCGGCAGGGACATACACGCCTGCCAAGTGGCCGATATGTACCGGACCGTTGGCATACGGAAGTGCCGAGGTTACGGTAGTTCTTTTAAATTTCTTTTCCATAGATGATATTCTTTATTTTAATGATTCGTCAGATTGTCTCATTTAGATTTCTTCGCCAATCAGTGTAGCCGAACTGGAAGAGGTTACTTTTACTTTCACAAAGTCGCCGATGTGATGGTTGCCACGGTTGAACACCACCACCTTGTTCTGCTCGGTGCGACCAAAGAGTTGCTCTCTCGAACGTTTTGACACACCTTCCACCAACACCTCGAATACTTTTCCTACATCTTTGGCATTGCTTTCGGCCGAGAGTTGGTTCTGTAACTCGATGATTTCGTTCAGCCGGCGAATTTTCACTTCTTCAGGAATGTCATCGGGCAGATGCTTGGAGGCATAGGTACCCGGGCGCTCTGAATACTTGAACATAAATGCGGAGTCGTAACCGCAGATGCGCATCAGCGAGAGCGATTCTTGATGGTCTTCTTCCGTTTCGGAGTGATAACCCGAAAAGATGTCGGTGCTTAAACCGCAATCGGGGATGATGCGACGGATGGCAGCTACGCGGTCGAGGTACCATTCGCGAGTGTATTTGCGGTTCATCAATTTCAAAATGCGTGAGCTTCCGCTCTGAACAGGCAGATGGATGTGCTTGCACACATTGGGAACTTCGGCAATCACTTGCAGGGTTTCATCGCTCATGTCCTTGGGGTGTGAAGTGGTGAAGCGTACACGCATGCCCGGTGCGGCTTCGGCTACGATACGGAGCAGGGTAGGGAAGGTGATGGTTTTTCCGTCACGTTCAAAACGGTAGGAATTGACATTCTGTCCCAAAAGAATCACTTCCTTATAACCCTTTGCTGCGAGATTGCGCACTTCGTTGAGTATACTTTCTACATCGCGGCTTCGTTCACGGCCACGGGTATAGGGCACAATGCAGTAGTGGCAGAAGTTGTTGCAGCCCCGCATGATGCTTACATAACCCGATATGTGGTTGCCACAGATGCGTGAAGGAATCACATCTCGATAAGTTTCGGTGGTAGACAGTTCCACGTTGATGGCCTTTTCGCCGGCTTCCACTGCTGCTACCAAGTCGGGGAGGGTGAGATAGGCATCGGGACCTACCACAAGGTCTACATGGTGATGCTCTATCAAATCCTGTTTCACGCGTTCGGCCATGCAGCCTAATACACCTACGATGAGTTGGTTTCGTTTGCCGCGTTTGGCGTTCATGGCATGGAAAAATTCCAGACGGTTCAGAATTTTCTGCTCGGCATTGTCTCGGATGGAACACGTGTTCATAAACACGGCATCCGCTTCGTCAAGCGAATCACACACCTGATAACCTGCCATCTGCATGATGGAGGCAATCACTTCGCTGTCTGCCACGTTCATTTGGCAGCCATAGGTCTCGATAAACAGTTTCTTCTCTTGTTCAGTCGCTGATTTAAAGTCAGATCCTGTCGTTTCTTTTGTCATACGTCTGTTTGATTAAAATGATTTCGGGGACAAAATTAATCATTTTCTCCTTTTTACGTTCTATTATATATGTTAAAGATGTCCATAAAGCGATGCAGATTGCAGAATTATGCCTATCTTTGTCGCCGTAAAACCAGTGGAGAGATTTGAGTAGCTTGCAACCACAGAAAAAAATGCTAAAAACACATTGACTTTCTATGCCCTACTCTCATGTATCCCCGTATGCTAATTTTTAATTTTTAATTTCTAAGTTAAAATGGGATATTTATTCACATCCGAATCTGTGTCTGAGGGACACCCCGATAAAGTGGCCGATCAAATATCGGACGCTGTACTTGATAAACTGTTGGCATTCGATCCCGGTTCGAAAGTAGCTTGCGAAACGCTTGTCACCACCGGACAGGTAGTGATGGCAGGTGAGGTGAAGACGGAAGCGTATGTAGACCTCCAACGTATTGCCCGCGAGGTGATTAATCGCATCGGTTACACCAAAAGCGAATACATGTTTGAAGGAAACTCGTGTGGCGTGTTCAGTGCCATTCACGAACAGAGTGCCGACATTAACCGAGGCGTGGAGCGCGAAGACCCGATGAATCAGGGTGCCGGCGACCAAGGTATGATGTTTGGTTATGCCACCAACGAAACGGAAAACTACATGCCGCTTTCACTCGACTTGTCGCACAAGTTGCTGATGATTTTGGCCGACATCCGTCGTGAAGGCAAGGTTATGACTTATTTGCGACCCGACTCCAAGAGTCAGGTGACGATTGAATACGATGACAATAACAAGCCTGTACGCATCGACACCATTGTTGTTTCCACTCAGCACGATGAGTTTATTCTTCCTGCCGACAATAGCAAGGAAGCGCAGTTGAAGGCTGATGAAGAAATGCTGGCTCAAATCCGCAAGGATGTTATCGAGATTCTGATGCCGCGTGTGATTGCCGGCATTCACAATCCGGATGTATTGAAACTCTTTAATGATCGGATAACTTATCATGTGAATCCCACCGGCAAGTTCGTCATCGGTGGTCCTCACGGCGATACCGGTTTGACCGGTCGTAAAATTATTGTGGATACTTACGGCGGCAAGGGAGCTCATGGTGGCGGTGCTTTTTCGGGCAAGGACCCCAGTAAGGTAGACCGAAGTGCCGCTTATGCCGCTCGTCACATAGCCAAGAATATGGTGGCTGCAGGGGTGGCCGATGAAATGCTTGTGCAGGTGTCTTATGCCATCGGCGTGGCTCGTCCCGTGAGTATTTACGTGAACACGTATGGTCGTAGCAACGTTCAGATGACCGATGGAGAAATCGCTAAAAAAATTGACGAATTGTTCGACCTTCGTCCGAAAGCCATCGAGGAACGTTTGAAACTCCGCAATCCTATCTATGAGGAAACCGCTTCGTATGGTCACATGGGACGTGAGCCGAAAGTCGTGACCAAAACATACGAATCCATGTATCGCGAAACAAAGACCGTGGAGGTGGAGCTTTTCACTTGGGAAAAGTTGGATTATGTGGATAAGGTGAAAGAAGCATTTGGATTGTGATGAACAAGAACGGATACGTTTGCGCTTTTAGCGCATCCGATACAAAGATTGCTCCGGTTCGTTCCGCTTTGGCGGAAGAACCGGAGCGATTGCTTGCCGCTGCTTCGGCCGAAGCAGGCGAACTGATATATATATTCCCTCGAATTATGACAAGAATGTCTGTAAAATCGCAGCCATATGAGTGAAATGTTGATGGACGGTATGCCGGGTATTCCTGTTCCTTATCTTTTGCGGACAGATGGAGTGATTACAATCATTCTGTTCTTGTGTCTGGTGTTGGTTACTTATATTTTTTCTGCGGGAAGAAAGCATCTGTTGGGACAGTTCCGGGTTTTCGCGAGTTCTCGCGAACGGACGAATCTTTTCGATGATGTGGCTGTTTCGGATGCCCGTTATCACTTGATGCTGGTTTTCCATACTTGTGTGCAAATAGGAGTCTGCTTGTATGGTTACTTTACTATTTCTTCTTCCGTCGTTCCGTCTTCCGTTTCCTATCTTTTTTGGCTGCTTCTTTTTATCGGTGTTGCCATTGTCTATATGATAGCAAAATGGGTGGAATATAGTCTTATTAATTGGGTTTTCTTCAGTAAAGCTAAAAATAGGATATGGATGGAAAGTTATTTCAATGTCGTGTCGTGGCTGGGCATATTGTTACTTCCCGTTGTCTTATTGATTGTTTATTTCGATTTGTCTCCGCAAAAAGCCCTGTATCTTATTTTATTCGTGTTGTTTTTTGCTAAAATGTTATTATTTTATAAATGCTTTAGCAACTTTTTTGGCAAGTTTCATGGTGCTATCCATTTAATTTTGTACTTTTGTGCCCTTGAAATTTTGCCCGACCTTTTGATGTGGAAGGGAATCGTAATAGCTAGTAACAATTTGATATTAAATAATTAGAGCCTTGAAGATAAAGAAAGTTCTCGTTTCTCAGCCAAAGCCGACCTCGGATAAGTCACCTTATTTCGATATCGCTGAGAAGTACGGTGTAAAGATTGATTTTCGACCGTTCATTAAAGTGGAAAGTTTGTCTGCGAAAGAGTTCAGACAACAGAAAGTTTCTATCCTTGACCACACGGCAGTGATTTTCACTTCTCGTCATGCGATTGATCATTTCTTTACGTTGTGTCTGGACCTCCGTGTAACCATTCCCGAAACCATGAAGTATTTCTGTACTTCCGAACAGATTGCTTTGTATATTCAGAAATACGTGCAGTATCGCAAGCGCAAAGTATTTTTCGGTGCGACCGGTAAATTTGCCGACCTTGTTCCTGTCATTGTGAAGCATAGCAGCGAAAAGTATTTTGTTCCATTGTCTGATGTGCACAATGATGAAATCAAGGAAATTCTTGATGGAAAGAACATTCAACACACGGAAGCTGTGATGTATCGTACCGTAAGTAATGACTTTACGGCCGATGAACAGTTTGACTATGACATGTTGCTCTTCTTCAGTCCCGCCGGTATCTCATCGTTGCTGAAGAACTTCCCTGATTTCGTTCAGAAAGACATTGCCATCGGATGTTTCGGTCCTGCCACCGCTAAGGCGGTGAAAGATGCGGGTCTTCGTTTGGACCTTGAAGCTCCTACGGTGGAAACTCCTTCAATGACAGCCGCTTTGGATAAGTTTATTTCCGAGCGCAATAAAGATTGATTAAATTGTTCATATTGTAAGGAGGTTTTGTTGTCATAAAGTCGTAACTTTGTGCGGACAAAACCTCCGTTTTTTATTCGGATTAATGGAAGAAAGAAGATATACACTCCCAAAAGAACAACGCCTCGACAGTAAGTTGATGATAGAGCGTCTGTTTGCCGGCGGAAACCATTCGTTTCCGGCGTTTCCGCTTCGTGTCGTGTATATGCAGATAACTCCCGAAGAAGGTACGGCGGATGTCTCCATTCTGATAAGTGTGCCCAAGAAGCGTTTCAAGCGGGCGGTGAAGCGTAATCGGGTAAAACGTCAGGTGCGCGATGCTTATCGTCGGAACAAATACATCTTGCTCGATGCCCTGAAGGAGAGCGATGAAGCGAAGCGTCTGGTGCTGGCTTTCATCTGGCTCGACAGTAGGCTCTATACTTCTGCCGAAGTGGAAAGCAAGGTCAAGAGACTTTTGTCTCATATCGCCGAAAACGTGTAATGAACCGGTTACTGACTTTCCTGCTGCTGCTTCCCATCCGTTTCTATCGCGGATACATCTCGCCGCTCACGCCGCCTTCCTGCCGTTTTGTACCCACTTGTTCGGAATATGCGCTCGAAGCCATAGGCAAGTACGGGCCTTTCAAAGGTTTGTATTTGGCTGTCCGTCGTGTGTTGCGGTGCCATCCGTGGGGAGGTTCCGGTTACGATCCTGTTCCCTGATAGCCATGAAGTGTTTTGATGTTCATACCCATCGACCTTCTGAATTTGCCATCTGTTCGTATTTTCAGAAAGAACTGCCGTTGCCCGGTGTCGGCGGCTATTGTTCTGTGGGCATCCATCCGTGGTTTTTGGAAGATGCCGAGGCGCAGCTCCGTTGGGTGGCGGAAGCGGCTTGCCGACCGGAAGTGTTGGCGGTAGGGGAGTGTGGGCTGGATAAATTTGCTTCCGCGTGTTTGGAAAAACAAGCCGAGGTTTTTCAAAAATGCGCCGAGGTTTCAGAGAAAACGTCTCGGCCTTTGATTATTCATGCCGTGCGGTGTACCAACGAGATGGTTCGCATGAAGAAAGCGTTGAAGCCTGCGATGCCGTGGATTATTCATGGATTCCGCGGCAAGCGGGCGGTGGCGGAGGAACTGTTGAGGCATGGTTTTTATCTTTCTTTCGGCGAACGCTTTCAGCCGGAAGCCTTGCTTGTCACTCCTCCCGACCGCCTTTTTCTGGAAACGGACGAAAGCGTGCTTACTATCGAAAGCATTTGTCGGAAAGCGGCGGATATTCGTTCCTTGTCGTCGGAAGAACTTGCCGGACAAGTGTGGAATAACGTTCAGAATGTCTTTTTTAGACGTTAAGAGTTGCTCGTTCGGATAAAGTGTCGTAATTTTGTGGCACATATTATTCTATAAGGTATAACAAAACATTAAAAAACATACATACAGATGAATTTTGTAGAAGAATTGACATGGCGTGGAATGGTACACACCATCATGCCGGGTACGGAAGAATTGTTGGCAAAAGAGCAGGTCACTGCTTATTTGGGGATTGACCCCACTGCCGATTCCTTGCACATCGGCCACCTTTGCGGGGTGATGATGTTGCGTCATTTTCAGCGTTGCGGTCACAAGCCTTTGGCTTTGGTAGGTGGTGCGACAGGGATGATTGGCGACCCTTCGGGCAAGTCGGCAGAACGCAATTTGCTGAACGAAGAAACGTTGCGTCACAACGTGGCTTGCATCAAGAAGCAGTTGTCTAAGTTCCTTGACTTTGAGAGCGATGTGCCTAACAAGGCCGAGTTGGTGAACAACTACGACTGGATGAAGGATTATACTTTTTTGGATTTCGCCCGTGAAATAGGTAAGCACATTACCGTGAATTATATGATGGCCAAGGACAGTGTGCAGAAGCGTCTGAACGGCGAAGCGCGCGATGGTTTGTCATTTACCGAATTTACTTATCAACTACTTCAAGGTTATGACTTCCTTCACCTGTGGGAAACCAAGAACTGCAAACTCCAGCTCGGCGGTTCCGACCAATGGGGTAACATCACGACCGGTACCGAACTGATTCGTCGTACCAAGGGAGGCGAAGCCTTTGCTTTGACATGTCCGCTCATTACCAAAGCCGATGGCGGCAAGTTCGGTAAGACCGAATCGGGAAACATCTGGTTGGATCCGCATTACACTTCTCCGTACAAGTTCTATCAGTTCTGGTTGAATGTGAGTGATGAAGATGCCGCCCGTTACATCAAGATTTTCACTTCGCTCAGCCGGGAAGAAATCGAAGCCTTGATTGCCGAACATACCGAAGCTCCTCATCTCCGCGTGCTTCAGAAGCGTTTGGCCAAGGAAGTAACCGTGATGGTTCATTCGGAAGAAGATTACAATGCGGCCGTAGAGGCATCGGGTATCCTTTTCGGTAATGCTACTTCCGAAGCCTTGAAGAAACTTGACGAACCGACGCTCCTCGCTGTATTTGAAGGCGTTCCCCGGTTTGAAGTATCCAAGGAGGCATTGGCTGTAGGGGTAAAGGCAGTCGATTTGTTTGTAGACGATGCTGCCATCTTCGCTTCGAAGGGTGAAATGCGTAAGCTTGTTCAAGGCGGCGGTGTTTCGCTCAATAAAGAGAAATTAAGTGCTTTTGACCAAGTGGTTACTACCGCCGATTTGCTCGATGAAAAGTATCTGTTGGTACAGCGTGGCAAGAAGAACTATTATTTGGTAATTGCCAAGTAAGAATCCTGTTTATTCAGCTGATAAGAAGAGTCGTGAAAAACTTCACGGCTCTTTTTTATAGGCGCAATACTT
Source organism: uncultured Phocaeicola sp. (assembly GCA_964469845.1). Lineage (GTDB taxonomy): Bacteria > Bacteroidota > Bacteroidia > Bacteroidales > Bacteroidaceae > Phocaeicola. The sequence continues at coordinate 17,748 of CAYXZF010000019.1, read as the reverse complement.
CGTCTATTCTCTCTTTTCTGCGGATATATACTGTTAGGAAGTAAGCGTACTTCCGTAAAGGACATGGCAAAATAGAAACGCATTATTCCAAAAATGTCTTCACGTTTTGCAGGAAAGCCCCCATTATTTTAGTTCTTTTTCGTATCTTTGCTTTCCCTATTATTAAACTTTAAAAGAAAGGAAATCGACGTGGCAAAAGAGGTCGTATTAACCCCTATGATGAAACAGTTCTTCGAACTGAAAGCCAAACATCCTGATGCGGTGATGCTCTTCAGGTGTGGCGACTTTTATGAAACCTATTCGGAAGATGCGATTGTGGCTTCCGAGATATTGGGCATTACCCTTACCAAGCGTGCCAACGGACAGGCTAAGAGTGTGGAGATGGCAGGATTCCCTTTCCATGCCCTCGATACTTATCTGCCCAAATTGGTGCGGGCGGGCAAACGCGTGGCCATTTGCGACCAACTGGAAGACCCCAAGATGACCAAGAAACTGGTAAAGCGCGGCATTACCGAACTGGTGACTCCCGGTGTTGCCATCAACGACAATGTTCTTTCTTATAAGGAAAACAACTTTTTGGCTGCCGTACACTTCGGGAAGTCGGCGTGCGGGGTGGCGTTTCTCGATATTTCTACCGGTGAGTTCCTGACTGCTGAAGGACCTTTCGACTACGTAGACAAGTTGTTGAACAACTTCGCTCCGAAAGAAGTGCTTTTTGAGCGGGGCAGGCGCGGAATGTTTGAGGGCAATTTCGGTAGCAAATTCTTCACCTTCGAACTGGAAGACTGGGTGTTTACCGAAACCTCCGCCCGCGAGAAACTGTTGAAGCATTTCGAGACCAAGAACCTGAAAGGATTTGGCGTGGAGCACTTGAAAAACGGCATTGTGGCTTCGGGAGCCATCTTGCAATACCTCGACATGACGCAGCACTATCAGATAGGACACATCACCTCTCTTTCGCGCATTGAGGAAGACCGCTACGTGCGTTTGGACAAGTTCACCGTGCGAAGTCTGGAGTTGTTGGGAAGCATGAACGATGGGGGTACGAGCCTGCTGGATGTCATCGACAAGACAGTCAGTCCGATGGGTGCCCGACTGATGAAACGCTGGATAGTCTTTCCACTGAAAGATGAGAAACCCATTAACGAACGTTTGGACGTGGTGGAATACTTCTTCCGCGAGCCGGATTTTAAGGATTTCATTGAAGAGAAATTGCATTTGATTGGCGACTTGGAACGCATCGTGTCGAAAGCCGCCGTGGGGCGTATCTCGCCCCGTGAAGTGGTGCAACTTAAAGTGGCTCTGCAAGCCATCGAACCTATTAAGGATGCCTGTCTCAAGGCCGAAAACGAGAGCCTGCGTCGTATTGGCGAGCATCTGAATCTGTGTGAAGGCATTCGCGACCGCATTGCCCGCGAGGTGAAGAATGACCCGCCGCTGCTGGTGAACAAGGGAGGAGTGATAGCCGACGGTATTCATGCCGAACTGGACGAACTCCGTCAGATTGCTTATTCGGGCAAGGACTATCTGATACAGATGCAACAGCGAGAGAGTGAAGAAACCGGCATTCCCAGTCTGAAGATAGCCTACAACAACGTGTTCGGCTATTACATCGAGGTGCGTAACACGCACAAGGACAAGGTGCCCGCCGAATGGATTCGCAAACAGACGCTGGTCAATGCCGAACGATACATCACGCAGGAACTGAAAGAATACGAAGAGAAGATTCTCGGTGCCGAGGACAAGATATTGTCTCTCGAAACCAAACTCTACAACGAACTGGTGTTTGCCTTGGCGGAGTACATTCCTGCCATTCAGATTAATGCCACGCAGATAGCCCGTTTGGACTGCCTGCTTGCTTTTGCCAATGTGGCGCGCGAGAATCGCTATATCCGTCCTGTCGTTGATGAAAGCGATGTGATAGACATCCGTCAGGGACGCCATCCGGTCATCGAGAAACAACTGCCGATAGGGGAGAAGTACATCGCCAACGATGTGCATCTGGATACCGACACGCAACAAATTATCATCATTACCGGCCCGAACATGGCGGGTAAGTCGGCTTTGCTCCGACAGACGGCGCTCATCACCCTCTTGGCGCAGATAGGCAGCTTTGTGCCCGCCGAAAGTGCCCGCATAGGCATGGTGGACAAGATATTTACCCGTGTCGGCGCAAGCGACAACATTTCGGTGGGCGAGTCTACCTTCATGGTGGAAATGAACGAAGCGGCCGACATCTTGAACAATCTTTCACCGCGAAGTCTGGTGCTCTTCGATGAGCTGGGGCGAGGCACGTCCACTTACGATGGCATTTCCATCGCTTGGGCCATTGTGGAACATATTCACGAGCATCCCAAGGCGAAGGCGCGTACGCTCTTTGCCACTCACTATCACGAACTGAACGAGATGGAGAAATCTTTCCGGCGTATCAAGAACTACAACGTATCGGTGAAAGAAGTGGACAACAAGGTCATCTTCCTGCGCAAACTCGAACGGGGAGGCAGCGAACACTCTTTCGGTATCCATGTTGCCAAAATGGCGGGGATGCCCAAAAGCATCGTGAAGCGCGCCAATACCATTTTAGGACAGTTGGAGAGCGATAATCGCCAGCAAGGCATAGCCAAGCCTGCGGTTGAAGCCATCGGCGGAGCAGAGGGAATGCAACTCAGCTTCTTCCAGTTGGAAGACCCGATACTCTGCCAAGTGCGTGACGAAATACTGAATCTGGATGTAAACAACCTCACGCCTATCGAAGCGTTGAACAAACTGAACGACATCAAGAGGATAGTGAAAGGCAAGTAAATACCTTTTTTATTATAAAACACTTTTAATTACTAACTCTTTTAATTATCGATTCATTATCATGAAACACCTTTTGACTTTGTGTCTGTTGGCCTTGTGCCTGTGTGTATCGGCCAAGGAGACATGTCCGAAAGTAATCCCTGCCCTGCAAGAATGGAAAGGGGGAAGTGGGAAACTCGTATTGCCGTCCGAAGGCTGCATTGTGGTGGCTTCCGCCGATGAGGCGACGCTGAAAAGTGTGGCGGACATCTTGGCGCAAGACCTGAAAGACTTGTTGGGATGGAATTATACCGTCAAGACCGGCAAGCCGGGAAAGAATGACATCTATCTTTCGCTGATGAAACCCGACAAGCAACTGGGCGAAGAAGGTTATGTGCTGACTACTGCACGTTATGCCCACATTGCCGCTCCCGCCCGTCAAGGCGTGTTCTGGGGAACGCGAAGCTTGTTGCAGATTCTTTTCAATGAAAAGGGACAGATGCCCAAGGGAGTCGCCCGCGACTATCCGCAATACCCCAACCGAGGCTTCATGCTGGATACGGGACGTAAATTCTTCACCATGGATTTTCTCCGTCAATACGTTAAAATCCTTTCGTTTTACAAGATGAACGAGTTTCAGGTTCACCTCAACGACAACGGTTTCGTACAGTTCTTTGATAACGACTGGAACCGGACTTATGCCGCATTCCGTTTGGAAAGCGACCGTTTTCCGGGCCTCACCGCCAAGGACGGTTCGTACACCAAGAAGGAGTTTACCGACCTGCAGCGTCTGGGAATGGAATATGGCGTGAACGTGATTCCGGAAATTGACGTTCCTGCCCACTCGTTGGCTTTTACGCACTACAAACCCGAAATAGGCAGCGAACTATACGGCATGGATCACTTGGACTTGCACAAGGAAGAAACGTACCGCTTTTTGGATGCCCTGTTTGACGAATACCTGTCGGGCGAAGAACCCGTCTTTATCGGTCCCGACGTGCATATCGGTACCGATGAATACAACGCCAAGGAAGCCGAGAAGTTCCGTTACTTCACCGACCGTTATCTGAAGTACATCGAGAAATACGGAAAGAATCCCCGTATGTGGGGCGCATTGCGTTGGCTGAAAGGAAACACGCCGGTGAAATCGGAAAACGTCACCATCAATGCGTGGTCTTATGACTGGGTCGATCCCATCAATTCGCTGAAAGACGGCTATAAGCTTATCAATACGTGCGATGCTTTCTTCTATATCGTTCCGGCTGCCGGATATTATTATGAGTTTCTGAACAGCAAGTGGCTGTATGAAGAATGGCGTGTGGGTAAGATAAATCGTAAGGAAGAAGTGCCCGAGGGAACTCCCGGTTTGTTGGGTGCCATGTTTGCCGTTTGGAACGACCATTGCGGCAACGGCATCTCCGAGCAAGACGTGCATTATCGCGCTTTCCCCGCGGCCCAAGTTTTGGCGGAAAAACTCTGGAGAGGCAGAAACGAAGCCGTCTCTTACGAAGAGTTTGAAGCACTTTGTAAGCAACTGCCCGAAGCTCCCGGTGTCAATCTGTTGGCGCGTGTGTCGGGTGATGTGACGCTTCCGGGACAACAAGAAGAACTGACCCTGAACGGAACGGACAGTATCGCCACCGCTTTGCCCGAAATCGGTTATCCATATGCGGTAGAGTTTGAAATCAATCCCGATAAGGAACAGAACATCAACGGCATCCTGTTCAAGGGACCTCATTCCACGGTGTATGCCAATTGGGAGAACAAGGGTAAACTGGCTTTCAGTCGTGATGGATATACTTTCGTTTTCCATGCCGCTTCACTGCCTGCCGGCGAATGGACAAAGGTACGCATCGAAGGCGATTATAAGGGAACCACTCTGTATATCAACGGTGAGAAATCCGAACGCTTGGAAGGTCGTGTGCAATTGTTCTACAACAAAAATTACAAGCGTAAAGACAAGATGTACATACAGGAAACACTGGTGTTCCCTATGCAGCAGATAGGGGATGTGCGCAACGGCTTCAAAGGTAAATTGCGCCACATTCGTTACGATAAATGACCTTTGGTAAGAAAAGGCTGAAAGGAAGTAAAGACAATAACGCCAACCTGTCCCGCAAAGGATAAGTTGGCGTTATTTTTTAGAATTTGTATTTCCTCGACAAAGTTAGACGTTGAAGCGGAAGTGCATGATGTCGCCATCCTGAACCACGTACTCCTTGCCTTCCACGCCCATCTTGCCGGCTTCCTTGACAGCGGCTTCGGAGCCGTATTTGATGTAGTCGTCATACTTGATGACTTCGGCGCGGATAAAGCCTTTCTCAAAGTCGGTGTGGATAACACCGGCGCATTGCGGAGCTTTCCAACCCTTGCGGTAGGTCCATGCCTTCACTTCCATTTCGCCGGCGGTGATGAAGGTTTGCAGATTGAGGAGTTTGTAGATGGCCTTGATGAGGCGGTCGCATCCCGACTCCTTCAATCCCATGTCTTCCAAGAACATTTGCTTTTCTTCGTAGCTTTCCAGTTCGGCGATGTCGGCTTCGGTCTGTGCGCTGATGATAAGGAGTTCGGCTTCTTCGTCCTTAATGGCTTCGCGTACGGCTTCTACATACGGATTTCCGTTGGCGGCAGCGGTGTCGTCCACATTGCATACGTAGAGGACGGGCTTGGTGGTAAGAAGGAAAAGTCCCTTGGCGGCAGCCTGTTCATCTTCGGTGTCGAAGCTGACTGTACGTGCCGATTTGCCTTGCAACAGGGCTTCGCGATAGGCCGTGAGTACATCATATTCTATCTTAGCCTGTTTGTCGCCGCCCACTTTGGCTTGCTTTTCTACACGCTTGATACGGTTTTCCACCGTTTCGAGGTCTTTCAACTGTAGTTCGGCATCGATGATTTCCTTGTCGCGGACGGGGTTTACGGAGCCGTCCACGTGCACGATGTTGTCATTGTCAAAGCAGCGAAGCACGTGAATAATGGCATCCGTTTCGCGGATGTTTCCTAAAAACTGGTTGCCCAGTCCTTCACCCTGACTGGCTCCTTTCACAAGTCCGGCGATGTCCACGATGTCGCACGTAGCAGGAACGATGCGTCCCGGCTTCACCAGTTCTGCCAATTTGTTCAATCTTTCATCGGGTACGGAAATCTGTCCTTGCTGGGCGTCGATGGTGCAGAATGGGTAGTTCGCACTCTGTGCTTTCGCGCTCGACAGACAGTTGAATAGAGTAGACTTTCCTACGTTGGGAAGACCTACTATGCCTGCTTTTAATGCCATATTTGTTTGTTTAATTGATTATTATCTGTTTTTTTCGGCTGCAAAGATACTTATTCTTTTTTATATCTAAGGAAGAAAAGGGGGTAAAAAAGGGCAACCTCACGGCTACCCTTTCCAAAAGAGAGAAAAATGAAAAGTTGTTTTATTTATGAGAGATTGTTTCGTTACAAGCATTTGTACGAGCAACGACATCATAACCTTTTCGATATTGTCAATCAAGTTTCCTTTGGAGAGTGGTCGCTTGCGTTCATCGCAGGGGAAATAATGAGCCTCATTGCAGGCGACGTCAGGGACTTCATCGGATTTTTCATGATATTAGTTCTTTAAAGGTTGATGACGTTTTTCTTTAAACGCTACTGCAAATATAGTGAAAAATAGGATAGCTCCTAACTTTTTGTCGAGAAAATGCAGCGAATTTAGTAAATAGTCAGGGAATAAAGTTTTTTTAAGGGTTGGAAGCGTTAATGCGCTTCCAACCAATTGTTGCCCCATCCGCAATCGGCTCGCAAGGGAACCTGCATGGCGTAGGCCCGCTCCATCTCTTCGATGACAATTTGTCGGACGGTTTCTTTCTCTTCGGGCAGGACGCTGAAGTTCAGTTCATCGTGGACTTGCAGAATCATCTTCGAGCGGATGCCTTCGGCCTGGAAGCGTTGGTAAATCTTGACCATTGCTACCTTGATGATGTCGGCGGCACTGCCTTGGATGGGGGCATTGATGGCATTTCGTTCGGCATAGCCCCGTACCACGGAGTTGTGCGAATGGATGTCGGGTAGGTATCGTTTGCGACCGAAGACGGTTTCGATACAACCTTTCTCTCGTGCTGTTTCGATGCTCTTGTCCATGTATTCCTTGATTTGCGGATAGGTTTGGAAGTATCCGTCGATAAGCTCTTTGGCTTCGCTTCGGGGGACATTCATCCGCTCTGCCAATCCGAATACGCTGATGCCGTAGATGATGCCGAAATTGGCGGTTTTCGCTTTGCTTCGTTGTTCGCGGGTCACTTCGTCTATACCTATTTTATATATCTTGGCGGCTGTGGCGGCATGGATGTCGTCTCCCTCGCGGAAGGCTTCTATCATGTTTTTGTCGCCGCTTAGATGTGCCATGATGCGAAGCTCTATTTGCGAATAGTCGGCGGAAAAGAACTCGCATCCTTCTTCGGGGATGAACGCTTTGCGGATTTCTTTGCCGTCCTCATTGCGGATGGGAATGTTCTGCAAGTTCGGGTTGCTTGAACTGAGTCGTCCGGTAGCTGTAACGGTCTGGTTGAAAGAGGTGTGTATCTTTCCCGTTTCGGGGTTGATGAGCAAGGGGAGGGCATCAATGTAGGTACCCAACAACTTCTTCAGTCCTCGGTGTTCCAATATCTTGCCGACTATTTCGTGTTTACCCCGCAGGCTTTCCAGCACTTCTTCGCTGGTGACATACTGGCCGGTTTTGGTCTTCTTGGCTTTAGCTACGATTTTCAAACGGTCGAACAGCACTTCGCCTACTTGTTTGGGCGAAGCGATATTGAATTCGACTCCCGCCAATTGGTGTACTTCCTCTTCTATCTGCTTCATGCGGGCTGTGAAGTGGAGTGAAGTTTCTCGCAAGGCATCCGTATCCACTCGCACACCGTTGTGCTCCATGTAGGCGAGCACAGGTACCAACGGCATTTCTATGTCGTAAAACAAAGGGCCGACTTTTTGCGCTTCCAGTTCTTTTTCCAGCGCATGTTTGAGTTGTAACGTCACGTCGGCATCTTCGCACGCATATTCGTAGACGGCTTCGGGAGGAAGGTCGCGCATATTTCCCTGCTTCTTTCCCTTGGCGCCAATCAGTTCTTCGATGGGGATGGTTTGGTAGTGTAGGTAGATTTCCGCCAAGTAGTCCATGTTGTGCCGAAGTTCGGGTTGGAGCACATAGTGTGCAATCATGGTGTCGAACATCGGGCCGCGCACTTCCACGCCGTAACGGGCGAGTACCATCATGTCGTACTTGATGTTCTGTCCGATTTTCAGTGTCTGCTTGTTTGCCAGCACTTCCTTGAACTCATTAATTATTTTTAACGCTTCGCTCCGTTCGGCAGGAACAGGAACGTAAACCGCCTGATTTTCGGCATAGCTGAAGCTCATTCCTACCAGTTCGGCGGTGATGGGGTCGGTTCCGGTCGTCTCTGTATCCAGACTGAAAAAATCCTTTGTCTTGATAATTTGAATAAAATCGTATCTTTTCTCTTCTGTATCAAGAAGTTGGTAGTCGTGATTGGTTGTTTTTAGGCTTGCGAGGTTTGAGAATTCGGAGCTTCCTTGCCCCTCGGCCGTAAATTCTGCAAAGAGATTGCCTTGCGAATCGGCGGATGGAACCGATGTTTCCGGTTCTTGTCCGAATAAGGAAAGTTGTCCGCCCATTTTTTTCGGAGCTTGCGCTTCGGTAGGGTGGGGGAGTCCTTCCCGGTTGAACACCCGTTCGATGAGCGAACGGAATTCCATTTCCTCGAAAATTTTCCGGAGTGACTCTTCATCGGGTGTTTTCCGTTTCAGTTCCTCTAAGTTGAGAGTAATGGGCACATCGGTTTTGATGGTAGCCAAAAATTTGGAGAAGGCAATCATCTCGCGGTTGTCTTCTACTTTCTTCTTCAAGGCACCTTTCAGTTGGTCGGTGTTGTCCAACAGATTTTCGATGCTTCCGAATTGGGCGATGAGCTTTTGAGCGGTTTTTTCGCCTACGCCCGGACAGCCCGGTATGTTGTCTGATGAGTCGCCCATCAGTCCCAGCATGTCAATGACTTGCAAGGGCGATTCGATGTCGAACTTCGCTTTTACTTGTTCGATGCCCATCACTTCAAATTCCTTGTCGCCGAATTTTGGGCGGTACATGAAGACATTTTCCTTCACCAACTGCCCGTAGTCTTTGTCGGGGGTCATCATGTAGGTGGTGAGTCCTTGTTGTCCGGCTTCGGTGGCCAGTGTACCGATGACGTCATCGGCTTCGTAGCCCGGCACTTCGAGAATGGGAATGCGGTAGGCCCGGATGATGTCTTTTATAATAGGTACGGATAGGCGGATGACTTCGGGGGTTTCTTCACGCTGTGCCTTGTATGCTTCGTAAGCTTCGTGACGGAAAGTCGGTCCGGACGGGTCGAAAGCCACGCCGATATGCGTCGGATTTTCCTTCTTGAGAAGCTCTTCGAGGGTATTGACGAAGCCCAAGACGGCAGAAGTGTTGAACCCTTTCGAGTTGATTCGCGGGTTTTTGATGAGCGCATAGTAGGCGCGATAGATTAATGCATACGCATCAAGCAGAAAAAGTTTGTCCATGACTTAAAAATCTTTGTTTTTTCATCGTAAAAGTACAAAAAAATACCGTATTCCACGTTTTATTATTACTTTTGTAGCGGCAAAAATTGTTATGGACAGATTACAGCAGATAAAATTACCGATAAATGACGAGTTTGAGGTCTTCAAACAGAAGTTTGACAGTTCGCTTCAAAGTTCCAACCCGTTGTTGGGTGAGGTTATTTCCTACATCAAACAGCGTCGGGGCAAAATGATGCGACCTATTCTGACCTTGCTCATGGCGAAACTTTGCGGTGTCGTCAATGATTCCACTTACAATGCCGCCATTTCTTTGGAGTTGCTTCATACCGCCAGCCTTGTTCACGACGATGTGGTGGACGAGAGTGACAAACGTCGCGGACAGAAATCGGTCAATGCCCTTTATGACAATAAGGTGTCGGTGCTGGTAGGTGACTATTTATTGGCCACCAGTTTGCAGAAAGCCGCACAGACCGGTAAACTCGCTATCGTGAATCTGGTGGCTCGCTTGGGGCAGTTCTTGTCCGAAGGCGAGATTGTTCAGCTCTCCAATACGGGGGCTTCCGATTTTTCCGAGGATGTTTACTTTGAAGTCATCCGAAAAAAGACCGCGGTCTTGTTTGCTTCTGCCGCCCAAGCCGGTGCGATTTCGGCGGATATTTCCGATGGAATGGCGTCGGATGCCTATCTTTTCGGTGAAATGCTGGGGATTGCTTTCCAAATCAAGGATGATATTTTAGACTATTCCGCTTCGGACATCGGCAAGCCTACGGGCAATGATATGTGCGAAGGGAAGCTCACCCTTCCGGCTCTCTACGTGTTGAACGCTTATGCCGACGAAACGCTTCGGGCGTTGGCGCTTCGTATTCGTTCGTTGGATGCTTCGAACGAAGAAATCGCCGGTTTCATCGAGGTTGTTAAAGCGAGGGGAGGAATTGAATATGCGGAAAGAGTGATGCGTGAGTATCGTGATAAAGCTTTTGCCTTGTTGCCCGAAACCGCTGCTCCGGAAGTGAAAGAAGCGTTAATCGCTTACGTGGATTTCGTTATCAGCCGCACCAAATAATCAATCATCATACGTAACTTTTCGCAGCCCGGTGAACTTGGTTTCATCGGGCTGCGTGTTTGTCAGAACAGGCGAACCTCTTCGCCGGTGATTTCAGAGAGTAACGGATTGGCCAGACTGCTGGTGCCGATGCGGAAACTCTCGTTGTTCAGCCATTCCTCGCCCAGCACTTCCTTGACAAGGGTGTAGTAGGCGAGAGCCTTCTTGACGGAATTGACGCCGCCTGCCACCTTGAAACCCACTTTCCGTCCCGTTTCCTTGTAATAGTCTCGGATGGCTTCGCACATGACGAGCGCGGCTTCGGGAGTGGCGGAAATCGTTTCCTTGCCCGTAGAGGTCTTGATGAAGTCGGCTCCTGAATACATGGCGAGAATGGCTGCCTTCTTGATGTTGGCTGCGCTTCTCAATACGCCTGTTTCGAGGATGACTTTCAGGGGCTTTTCTCCGCAAATATCTTTCAATTCGCCGATTTCATCGCACATTCCTTCGTAGTCGCCGTTCAGGAATTTGCCCACCGACATCACCATGTCGATTTCTTCGGCACCGCTGTGCAGCGCCATCGCCGTTTCGGCCACCTTTACTTCCATGAATGTCTGCGAGGAGGGGAATCCGCCCGAAACGCAGGCAATCTTTACATGATCGGCTTCCAGTGTATCGCTGACAATTTCTGCCATGTTGGGGTAAACACAGATGGCTGCCACGTTGTCCAAGTCGGGGTATCTGTCTGCGAAGTCGTTCACCTTTTCCGTGAATTTCATGACCCTCTCTTCCGAGTCCGTACACTTCAAGGTGGTGAGGTCGATGCAGTGGAAAAGCAGTTTTTTGACTTCCAAAGTGTCGTTTTCATCGAGCTTTTGGGTGATGAGGTTGTCTGCTTTCGCTCTTACTTCGTCATCGTTCAGGTGAATGTCGTACTTGCTCAATGCCGCGGCATATTTGCTTTGCAATCCTTCGTGTTCGTGGTCATGGTCATGACCGCAACAACAATCGTGATGATGTTCCATATTCGTTACAATTTGGGATTATTTTTATGTCTGTCTTTGTCTCTGGAGGTTTTCTTCTCCAAGTTCTTTCGGAAGGCTTCCGTCAAGTCTACGCCCGTTTGGTTTGCCAAGCAGACCAACACCCACAAAACATCCGCCATTTCATCGGATAAATCGTGCTTTTCGCCTTCCTTGAACGACTGGTCGCCGTAGGTTCGTGCCATGATGCGGGCCAATTCGCCCACCTCTTCGGTCAGCACTGTCATGTTGGTCAGTTCGCTGAAGTAGCGCACTCCGTAGGTTTTTATCCAGTAGTCCACCTGTTTTTGGATTTCTTCCAGTGTCATTTCATTCCTTGTTTTTAGTGTCCATGCAAATGGTTACAGGGCCGTTGTTCAGCAGTTCTACTTTCATGTCGGCACCAAATTCGCCCGTGTCTATTTCCTTGCCGAGCGCCTCGCTCAAGGCTTGGCAGAAATACTCGTATAAGGGGACGGCGATGTCGGGTTTGGCGGCATAGATATACGAGGGGCGGTTGCCCTTCTTGTAGGATGCGTGCAGGGTAAACTGGCTGACGACCAAAATCTCTCCGCCGGTTTCGAGGATGGACTTGTTCATCACTCCGTTTTCATCGTCAAACACCCGCAGATTGACTACCTTTTTGCATAGCCAGTCGGCATCTTCTCGCGTGTCGGCGTTCTCAATGCCGACCAATATCATGAAGCCTTCCTTGATGGCAGACTTGCACACGCCGTCGATTGTCACCGAGGCATGGCTAACTCGTTGGATTACTATTCTCATAATGGGAGCAAAGGTAGGAAATATCCGTTATTCTTTCAGCTTTTCGACGATGTTTTTTGCGGCAGAAGGTCCGACAACGGCCGCAATTTCTTCCTGCGAGGCTTTCTTGATGCGGGCTACGCTCTTGAACGCTTTCAGCAGGGCACTCTTGCGCTTCTCGCCGATGCCGGGGATTTGGTCGAGTGCCGATGCCACCTGACTTTTGCTGCGCTTGTCGCGGTGAAACGTGATGGCGAAGCGGTGTACCTCGTCCTGAATCTGTTCCAGCAGGTGAAAGAGCGGTGTATGTTGCTTCACGCCGATGGTGAGCGGCGGAAATCCGTAAAGCAGTTCGGAGGTGCGGTGACGGTTGTCTTTCGCCAGTCCGGCGATGGGGATGTTCAGGTGTAATTCATCCTCGATGACTTGTCGCACCACTTCCATTTGGCCCTTTCCACCGTCGGTGATGAGAAGGTCGGGCAGGGGAGAACCCTCTTCGACCGCACGTGAATAGCGTCGTCTGACGACCTCTTTCATCGAGGCGTAATCGTCCGGTCCCTCCACGGTCTTGATGATGAATTTGCGGTAATCCTGCTTGCTTGGTTTCCCCATTTTGAAGACCACGCAGGCCGCCACCGCATCGCTTCCCTGAATGTTCGAGTTGTCAAAACACTCGATGTGTGCGGGGATTTTGTCCATGTGCAACTGTTGCTGAATCTCTTTCAGAACGCGTGTTTTCTTCTGTTCGGGATTGAGCTTGTCCGCCTGCTTCAGTCTATCCACCTTGTATTGTTTCACGTTCATGACGGAGAGGTCGAGCAAATGTTTCTTTTCTCCCCGTTGCGGGACGGTGAAAACCACGTCGTTTAATTCCATGTCCGGTTCAAAAGGCACGATGATTTCGCGGGACTTGCTTTGGTATCGTTCCCTCATTTCGATGATGCCGAGGCGCAGCAGTTCTTCTTTCGTCTCGTCCATCCGGCGTTTGTATTCAAAGGTGAACGCCTGATTGATGCACCCGTTGGTGATGTGCAGGTAGTTGATGTAGCCCGATGCTTCGTCCATTTCGATGGAGAACACATCCACATTCGTGATGAAACGGTTCACCACCTCGCTCTTGCTCCGGTAGGCTTCGATTAAATCGTACTTTTCTTTGATGGCTTGCGCTTCTTCAAAACGCATTTGGGCGGCAAGCGCCTGCATTTCGTCCATCAACAAGTCGCTTACGATTTGCGTTTCGCCTTTTAGGATGCTCTTGATTTCGCCGATGTCGCGCATGTATTCTTCGTGGTTTTGCTTGCCGATGCAGGGAGCCTTGCAGTTTTTGATGTGGTATTCCAAGCATACGTCAAACTTTCCGGCACGGATGTTCTCGGGCGTCAGCGCGTGTCGGCAGGTGCGGATGGGGTAGAGCTTCTTGATGAGTTCGAGCAGCGCATTCATGGAGGGAATGTGGCTGTACGGGCCGTAGTAAGAAGAACCGTTGCGCACGATGTTTCGTGTCTTGAAGATGCGCGGAAAGTATTCGTTGCTCACGCAGATGGACGGATAATTCTTGTCGTCCTTCAGCAAGACGTTGTATCGCGGTTTGTACTTTTTGATGAGATTATTCTCTAACAGCAGCGCGTCTTCTTCCGTATTCACCACGATGTAGCGGATGTCGGCGATTTTGCTGACCAACAGTCGGGTCTTTCCGCTCGGATGTTCTCGGTTGAAATAGGAAGAAACCCTTCGTTTCAAGTTCTTCGCTTTGCCTACGTAGATGATGGTTCCCTCGGCATTGAGGTATTGATAGATGCCGGGGCTGTCGGGCAGGTTCGAGACTATGCCTTTCAGATAGTCTTTCAGAGAGGTTTCTTCCTGTTTCATCCGTTCTGTTTATAATTGCAGTAAAGTCTCAATTTCCGCGTTCTCATCGAATGCTTTTCTGCCTTCCAGCGCCTTCAGCTCAATCATGAAGTTGATGTAGGTGCGTTTGGGACTGCACTTCTGTACAAGTCGATGGGCGGCCGCCATCGTTCCTCCGGTGGCCAGCAGGTCGTCGTGCAAAAGTACGACATCGTTTTCGGTGATGGCGTCTTTGTGGATTTGGATGCTGTCCGTTCCGTATTCTTTGTCGTATGTCTCTTCGATGGTTTCTGCCGGCAGCTTGCCCGGCTTTCTGGCCATGACGAAGCCTGCGCCCAGTCGGGCCGCTAAGGCTGCTCCCAAGATGAATCCGCGCGACTCAATGCCCACCACTTTGGTGATGCCTTTGTCCTTGTATTGCTCGTAGAGCGCATCCAGCATTTCTTTCAGGCAATCCGCGTTCTTGAAGAGGGTTGTTACATCGTAGAATAGGATGCCCGGAATGGGAAAATCGGGAACTTCCCTTAAATTAGTCAACATCTTTTCTTTATTCATATTCAGCTTTTTATGGTTAAAGTATTAAAGTTTTGTTTCACGTGAAACATAGTTCTCCCTTATCGTCCGAGGAGCACCAAGAGCACATTGATGTCGCTGGGCGAAATGCCGGGTATGCGGCCGGCCTGCGCCAGTGTTTCCGGGTCAATCTTCGCGAGCTTCTGTCGGGCTTCTGTCGAAAGGGAATTCAATGAGTTGTAGTCGAAGCGTCCTTTGATGCGGATGCTTTCCAAACGGTGGATCTTGTCCGCCACCATGCGCTCGCGGTCGATGTAGCCTTGGTACTTGATGAGCACTTCGGCGGCTTCGATGATTTCTTCCTTGCGGTCGGTGATGCCGTCGAGAAGGGCTTTGAATGCCGGGATGTATTCGGCGATGTTCTCGATGGTGATTTGCGGACGGATAATCAAATCTTTCAGTTTGCATCCGTGCGAAAGGGGATTGGTGCCGAGCTTTTCCAAGGCGTCGTTGATAAGTGCCGCTTTGATGGAGAACTTTTGGGCGAAGTCGATAATGCGGCGCACGGCTTCCCGCTTGCTGCACAACCGTTCGTAGCGTTCCGGTTTGACCAGCCCGATTCGGTAAGCCCGTTCGGTCAGACGCATGTCGGCGTCGTCTTGTCTGAGCAGGATGCGATATTCGGCGCGCGAGGTAAACATACGGTAAGGTTCATCGACCCCTTTCGTTACCAAATCGTCGATGAGTACGCCGATATAGGCTTCGTCCCGGCTCAAGACGAACGGTTCTCCGCCGTGGCAGTTGATGTGTGCGTTGATGCCGGCAATGATTCCCTGTCCGCCCGCTTCTTCGTAGCCGGTCGTTCCGTTCACTTGTCCCGCGAAGAACAGGTTTTTGATGCTCTTCGTTTCCAGCGTATGTTTCAGTTGGGTAGGGTCGAAGTAGTCGTATTCGATGGCGTAGCCCGGACGGTAGATGACCAAATCCTCGAAAGCGGGAATCTTCTTCAGTGCCGCGATTTGGATGTCCATCGGCAGCGAGGAAGAGAATCCGTTCAAGTAAAGTTCGCGGGTGGTTTCTCCTTCCGGTTCCAGAAAGAGCTGGTGTTGCGGCTTGTCGGGGAAGGTGACAATCTTGGTCTCGATGCTGGGGCAGTAGCGAGGTCCGATGCTTTGGATTTGTCCGTTGAAAAGGGGAGAATCCGCCAAACCGTGGCGGAGTATTTCGTGGGCTTCTTCGTTGGTGTAGCAAGTCCAGCACTGCAGCTGTTTGAGTTTGCGCGGCTCGCTCATGAACGAAAAGCTATGAAAGTCGTTTTCGCCGTCTTGCGTTTCCATTCGGTCGAAGTGTACGCTTCGTGCGTCGATGCGCACGGGGGTGCCGGTCTTCATGCGTCCGGCGGTAAGTCCGTGGCGGGTGATGGATTCGGTCAGGTGATACGAGGCGGGTTCGGCGCAGCGTCCTCCCGGCAGCATCTTTCGGCCGACGTGCATCAGTCCGTTCAGGAACGTGCCGGCGGTTAGCACAACGCATTTGGCGTGAAACGTCACACCCCAACAGGTCTCGACTCCCGTCACTTCGCCGTTTTCAATCCGTATTTCCTCCACGGTGTCCTGCCAGATGTGCAGGTTGGGGATGTTCTCCAATATCTCCCGCCAAGTCCAGATGAACTTGCCGCGGTCGCACTGTGCGCGGGGACTCCACATGGCAGGGCCTTTGGAGCGGTTGAGCATGCGGAATTGCACGGCGGTACGGTCGGTTACCAGTCCCATGTATCCGCCCAGCGCGTCTATTTCTCTCACGATTTGTCCTTTGGCGATGCCGCCCACTGCCGGGTTACAACTCATCTGCCCGATTTTGTTCATGTCCATTGTTATCAGACAGGTTTTCGAACCGAGGTTGGCTGCCGCGGCTGCCGCCTCGCAACCGGCGTGTCCGGCGCCTATTACAATTACATCGTACTTAAAGTCCATATTTTCTTTGCTTTTTACCGGTTGCAAAAATACGAAATCTTTTTCATCTGCATCACTCTTTCACGGACAATTAAGTTGCGTGGCGATACGATACTTTGCCGGAGCGTTTCAGCGCATCGCCAACGCCTTGTTTTCGGCTTCTTCCATCTGTTCGCGTTCGCCGGGTCCCTTGTCGTTGATGCCGCACAGGTGCAGGATGCCGTGGATGATGACGCGGTTCAGTTCGCGTTCGTAAGGCTGGTCGAACTGTTCGGCGTTGGTGCGCACGGTGTCGAGGCTGATGAAGAGGTCGCCGCCGATGCGGTTGCCCTCGGTGTAGTCGAAAGTGATGATGTCCGTGTAGTAGTCGTGCTCCAGATATTGGCGGTTCACTTCCAGAATCTTTTCATCGGAGCAGAAGATGTAGGCGATTTCGCCCACTTTCTTGCCGTACGTGGCGGCCACTTTTTTCACCCATTCGGTGGTTTCGCGCTTCTTGATGGGAGGCATTGCGATGTCCTCGGTTTGATAAGTAATCATGATTTTATTCTTTTTTTGTTGAAACTTGTCCGGTTATGCGATTCCCAGCAGCTCCACTTCGAATATCAGGGTGGAGAAAGCGGGGATGGGTCCGTCGGCTTTGCTTCCGTAGCCCATCTGCCAAGGGATGTAGATTATCCATTTGTCGCCTACGTGCATTTGTTGGAGCGCGAGCTGCCAGCCATCGATGACCTCGCAAAGGCGGAAGGCTTCGGGGCAGTGGCGGAGGTAGGAGTTGTCGAACTCCTTGCCGTTTATCAGGCTGCCCTTGTAGTGTACGGTGACGATGCTTCGCGGGTGAGGCGATTCCTTGCCGCTTCCTGTTTGCAGCACTTTGTAGAACAGTCCGCGGGGAAGGGGGAGGACACCCTCTTGCGTGGAGATTTCCTCCAGAAAGCGGAGGTTTTGCTCTTTGTAGATTTCTTTCTTGCTCATACTCTGTCGTTTCTTTAAAATCCGTTGTCGCCCAAGCGAACCTTGCTTTGGGTACACAAATGTACGGATTTATCTGATACGGGCAAAAGATAACCGGAAAATTCGGCGTGCCTTTCAAGCCCGTTACGGCGAAATTTATTTTTGCCGCCGCGAAACGGAATCTCGCCGCTGTTTCTGCCGTCCCTGACGGTGGAAACCGATTTCAGATTTCAGATTTCAGTTAGTTTTGTGTGTCTATGGGATGTAAAGATAATTCATTATATATAAATATATATTA
>CAYXZF010000018.1:30581-31799 GCA_964469845.1 uncultured Phocaeicola sp. | reverse complement strand
TTTATGGTTATGAAGCTCCACAAGTGGAGATTGTCGAAGTGGAAGTGGAACAAGGGTTCGCTACCAGTGGTGAGAGTGGTAATATATTCCCAGGAACAATGTAAAAATTAGAAACTATGAACAATAAAATGTTTTTTGCGGCGATAGCTGCTTTGGCTTTCACGTCATGTAGTCAAGAAGATGACTTGCTAATTAAGATGGATAATCATACCATCAAAGCCTCAATGGAAGTAAATAATCAAGAAACAAGAAATGCTTTCAACAGTTCGACCGGTGCGCTTTATTGGATTAAGGGTGATGAAATCGCTGTGCTGAACACACAAGGTAATTTTGCTAAATACACCTTGGCGCAGGGGGAAAATTCGGCCAATGCCACCTTTACGGGAACCAAAATCGGCAACAATAGCACTTATGCATTACATCCATATAGTGACGGACACAAAAAAGTGAATGAAACCTTGACATTTCATTTGCCCGATACCTATACTTATAGCGTAAGTGGCAATGAATATGGTGCCGCTCCGATGATTGCCGTTACTAACGAAGAAGATGCTTCCGATTACTATTTCGAACATTTGGGCGGTGCATTCTGCTTTACCATTAAAAACATTCCTGCCAATACAACTTATTTCAAGTTTGAAGCCGATGAGCAGATTACCGGAGATTTTGAAGTTAGTAAGAATATAGAGAGCGAGAACATAATTTCATTGCCCCAAACTCAATCCCAAGCTACGGCATCTTCTTACGCTGTAACAATTAAATTCCCGGCAGAAAGCAGTGCCTCAAATAAGAAGTTCTTTGTACCTCTTCCCGTTGGAACAATCGATGGTTTCAAAATCAGTTTGGGAAGTACAAGTGAAACATGGACATATCCTTCAACCGCTCAAAATACAATTGCAAGAAAAAGTATTTTGATTATGCCGGATATAACTATTAATTCGTCTGTGAATGGTTCGGTTGCCACTTTGGTTGGTGATGAAACAACATTAAGAAATGCGATTAATGCAGGTATG
Source organism: uncultured Phocaeicola sp. (assembly GCA_964469845.1). Taxonomy (GTDB): domain Bacteria; phylum Bacteroidota; class Bacteroidia; order Bacteroidales; family Bacteroidaceae; genus Phocaeicola. Next base: position 30,786 of record CAYXZF010000018.1, on the reverse strand, counting down.
TCTGTAAAGTTGAGTCAGAATATTACATTGACTAACCCTCTTACTATTGGAGGTACTCCCACTACAAGAAGTACAACATCTTCCATAGATATTACATTGGATTTGAACGGCAAGACTTTGACTTCTGCCGGTGACGGTATTATTGTTAAGAGTGGTAATGTTACGATTACCGGTAATGGTACAGTAACAGCAGGTAGTGGCAACG
>CAYXZF010000018.1:0-30481 GCA_964469845.1 uncultured Phocaeicola sp. | reverse complement strand
TAGCAATGTTGCGGTTTGGGCAAATGGCGGTAATGTTGTAATCGAAAACGGTACATACTCTGTGAAAGCCGATAACAATAATAATACCAACGACTGTATCTATGCTAAAGGTAGTCTGGTTACCATTAATGGCGGTACATTCAGCAACGAAGGTACTTATGACGCGTCTAAAGGTGGCGTTGTTATTAATGCAAACAACGCTGTATCCAATAGTAAAATTACCATTAACGCTGGTACAATCACTCCGGCCAGCGGTTGCGTAGCTTATGAACAAGATGACAAAGATAACAATCGAGTTATCGATAACAGAAGCAACGGATAATCTATTCGCTAAACAAAACAAGAGAGGTGCTACAATGGCGTAGTGCCTCTCTCGTTTTTAAAACTTATATCCCAAGTTAATATAAATATTTACCTTGTTGGCATGGTTGGCATAGTTGAGGCTGGCTTCCAGCGGGCCGAACATGCTGTCCATACCGTAACCGATGCTGCATCCGAACATGGTTTTTTCTGTCAGCAGACCTTTTATCTTGTGACTGCTTAATGCGTAGTTCCCGCTGAGGCTCAGATAATGGACTGCACCCATTCGCTGACGGAATTTAAGTCCGCCTATCAACAGTGAATTGTCCATCAGCTCCACGTGGGGTGTGCCGACGAAAGGAAGCTGATCCGGCAGATACTGTTCCATGATTTCTCCTCCCATGATATTCCTTTTGGCCAAAGGCACATCTTTTCCTATCAGAAAACGCCCGTACACACCGGGGAGGAGGGAGAAACGGTTGGTTATGGGGATGACTCCCTCAACGGAACCCTGTATGGCCGAGAAAGGGGCGTGATTGTCATACTCGGTAAAATTGTCCGTGTAGAACGTATAGCTTCCGTGCATCTTGACCCCTTTGGTGGGGAAGTAGGCTTTGTCGTAGGTGTCGTAGTGGAGGTTGGCGAAATAATTGAAGAAGTGCTCATCTTGTACATCAAGCTGTCCGCTTCCTTCCTGATACAGGAGTTTGTCATAATTGTAAAGCTCATAGCGGACGCCTAATCCGAAACGTACATTGCGCAGCCATACATTATAATAAGAGATTTCTCCCGCATGATAGCGGAACGTGGAATTGAACGAACGCTTTCCCTCTTGATAATAGTCGATGTCGTTGTATTGGAACTGATAGGAGAGTCCCAACGAACTGAGCGGCGAAGGCTCGATGCCGTAGTTTAACTTGACGGCGTAGCGCTTCCCCAATCGGACGGTGGCTGCCAGATAAGACGGCAACCGCGTGTTCAGCATCGTGTTGGCATTGATAAGCAGAGAGGCTATTTCCTCCGAGTCGAACCGGATGCCCACGTTGATGCGGTTTTCCATTTTTTTGCTCACCGTATAGGTCAGGTCGAAACGTCCGTCATCGGCATGCGTCAGTTTGTAGCTCACATTGGAGTAGCTGGTGTTGGCTCGGATGATGGAGGTGGTCTCTTCGATGCGGCGGATGTTGTTCAGTCCGTTTTCTTCCAAGTCGCAACGCTTCATAATCCATTTCGTGTCTTTTTCGTCCAGCCCGTCGAAATGGATTTTGTTTACCATGATCCAGTCTGTCGGTTCGTACTTGTCACGGGGCATCGGTCGGTAGTCATCGTCCAGTCCCATCGAGCGTTTCAGCTTCAGCAGTCTTTCGTAGTTCTGCCGGGCAGCCTCTTCGCCGCGCACGATGAGCGAGTCGATGGCCGGTTGTGTGAAGCTGGCGGCCGAATAACCCTTTACGTTTACCTTTATATATGTATTGGTTTCCGCTTTGTTTTTCAAGTACAGGTCTTGTCCCATCAGGTCTATCAATTGTCCGAGGATGCTTCCCGCATTGCTCAGTTCCGAAGCCGGTTTCAGCTCGCTCTGTACATCGATGCCGATGATGTAGTCCGCTCCCATTTGGCGGGCTACATTGACGGGGTAGTTGTTTACCACACCGCCGTCTACCAGCACCATGCCGTCCAGTCTTACCGGAGTGAATACGCCCGGAATGGCCATGCTGGCACGCATTGCCGTGGCGAGTATTCCATGATGGAATACTTTTTCCTCGCCTTTTACGATGTCTTCGGCTACGCAGGCAAAGGGGATGGGAAGCCGGTTAAAGTCTATGGAGTCGTGGTAGCCCAAGGTGAGTTGGCTGAAAAGGTTTGAAATGTTCTGTCCTTTAATCAGTCCGCCCGTCACTTCGCGGATGGCCGTCTTGCTGAAAGGAACGGAGATGATGAACTGTTCATCGGTTTCCCGTTCGGCCATGTTTTTGTCGCTGCGCGGAGTGCGGTCGCTCAGCAGGAACTGCCAGTCTTGTTTACGTACCATACTGTCCATCTGTTCGGGGGTATAGCCGATGGCGTATAGACCTCCGATGATAGACCCCATGCTGGTGCCTACGATATAGTCGATGGGGATACCGGCTTCTTCGATTACTTTCAGCGCGCCGATATGCGCCATGCCTTTGGCACCGCCGCCGCTCAATACCAGCCCTACTTTTTTTCGTTGGGGAGTCGCTCGTTCGGCTATTGTTACAGATGCCGTGAGCAGGGCGATGAGCAGAAATAGCAGATGTTTTTTCATATTAAAATAATTTGTACCTTTTGTATTTGAACATAGATATGCAAATATGGTTCTTTTTTTTGAGATTATTATTAACTTTGTTGCTGTTTAAAATAAAAAAGGAAGAATTGATGTGAAAAATCATCCAATTGGAAAAAGAATAAACTTTAAATAAGATTTGATATGTTGATTCAATTGTTATTTGTACTCGCGGCGATTGTTGTCGGTGCCCGGTTGGGAGGTATCGGACTGGGTGTGATGGGAGGTGTAGGACTTTCTGTCTTGACTTTTATTTTCGGACTTCAACCTACGGAACCGCCCATCGATGTGATGCTGATGATTGCCGCCGTCATTTCCGCGGCTTCTTGTATGCAGGCTGCCGGTGGTCTTGACTACATGGTGAAAATCGCCGAACGGCTGTTGCGCCGCAACCCTTCCCATGTAACCATCCTGTCACCGCTGGTTACTTATTTCTTTACATTCATAGCCGGAACCGGACATGTGGCTTATTCTTTGCTTCCCGTCATTGCCGAAGTAGCCACCGAAACCAAAATCCGTCCCGAACGTCCTTTGGGCATAGCGGTCATCGCTTCCCAGCAAGGGATTACCGCCAGTCCCATATCGGCCGCTACGGTTGCCTTGTTGGGCTTGTTGGCCGGATATGACATTACGCTTTTTGATATTCTGAAAATCTGTGTGCCTGCCACTCTGATAGGAGTGCTGGCGGGTGCGTTCTTCTCCATGCGGGTAGGCAAGGAACTGATGGAAGACCCGGAATATCTGCATCGGCTGGAGAATGGATTGATTGACCGGAAGCATGTAGAACTGAAAGATGTAAAGAATATGTTCAAAGCCCGTCTGTCGGTAGCCATCTTTATTTTGGCTACGGTGCTGATTGTGCTGTTCGGTTCAGTACCCGGTCTTCGACCGTCGTTCAATGGTCAGGTGCTTGGCATGCCGATTTTGATTGAAATCCTGATGCTGACGGCAGCGGCTTTCATTCTGCTTTTTACGCGTACAGATGGCATCAAGGCTACTCAGGGAAGTATATTCCCGGCAGGAATGCAGGCGGTCATTGCCATATTTGGCATTGCATGGATGGGCGATACCTTTATTAATGGAAATATCACGGAACTGACCGCTTCTATCGAGCAGGTGGTGACAAAGATGCCTTGGCTTTTTGGCACGGCTCTGTTTGTAATGTCCATTCTGCTTTACAGTCAGGCGGCTACGGTTCGTGCCATTGTTCCTCTTGGCATCGCTTTGGGCATTTCGCCGATGATGCTGATTGCTCTTTTCCCGGCTGTCAATGGTTATTTCTTTATTCCGAACTATCCCACTGTGGTGGCTGCCATTAACTTTGACCGTACCGGAACGACCGGCATCGGTAAGTGGATTCTGAATCATTCCTTTATGATGCCGGGGCTGATTGCCACTTCGGTGTCTATTGTAGTAGGCTTGCTGCTCATTCAGGTATTGGGATGACACTTGTTTTATATACCGAACCGGATTGGACGGAATTGTGTACCCGTCTAATCCGGTTTGGTATATCTGAAAAAGAGCAAGGCGGCTTATCTCCTTTTGCTGAAGAACCGCTGAATTTTTCGCATAATCCGAATGCCTGTCATGACTCCGTCAAAAATGGCGATGCCCGAACTGATGCTCTGCATCAGCGCACTTTCTTCGCTTGGCGTTTTTGAAGGGATAAAGAGTCGCTGCGCTTGTTCGCTCATCCGTTTTTTGGAGGCACGCACTTCTTTCAGCTTCTCCGCTTTCATGCGGGCGAGGCTTTCCAAGGTGAGGGGTGCGGTGGTCGGGGGAATAGAGCTTGGAGTGTTCATTAGTCGTTCAGGAATAAATTGGCCAAAAAGTTGATAAGCGGTTGTACGATGAGTCGTTTGCGAAAGAGAACAACCAATGCGATGACAGCCACAATGGCAGCCGAGATGATTCCATAGCTGACCATCAGTCCACCTACCAGCGGCTCCAGAATGTAAGCCAACGTAAAGGAAAGGTAGAACAAAACCATCATGCCCAGTACCAGCAGAATCAGTACCAGAATCAAGGTGGAGAGCAGTGCGGTTAGTTTTTCCACCAGCTCCAGCTTGACATAGTCTTTCTGTAATTCCACATACTTTTTTAATTCGTTGAAAAGTTGCAGAAAGCTGTCAATGCTCTTGTCGTTTGCCAACATGGAAGGATGTCTTTGGGTAAAATTAATCAGCCATGTCTTTCACTTCGGTGGCAATCTTGTCTACAAGTTCGTCCATTTCCGAACGACTCAGCTTGATACCTTTTTCGCGAAGAATGTCCGCTATTTTTTGACGAGTGTCCGAACCCTTTTCGGGTGCAAACAGAAAACCAACGGCTGCGCCTACTGCGGCACCGCCTAAAAAAGCTGCGAGAAAATTCAATCCTTTCATAACTTCACTGTTTTTATAGTTTTCACAAAGGTAACGGAATAAAATGAAAAAAAGTTTGTTTGCAGGGCGGAAACTTTGTCCCAAAGGGATATAAATTGCTTGTTTAACTAAAATTAACGGGTTGAAAGCTATGTCAGCTGTTCAGTTATTGCTAAATTTGCGCCAATTTAAATGGTTGAAATAAACAAGTATTAATAAATAAAGAAAGAACATTATGAAAAAATTGGTTGTATTGGGAATGGGGCTTTGCTTAACCCTTGCTTTTACTTCTTGTAAATCAAGCGAAAGCGCGTATAAAAAAGCATACGAAAAAGCCAAACAACAGGAGTTGGCCGAAGCACCGGCCGAAGAAACCGTTGTTGCCGCTCCGGTAGTGGCTGCACCGGTAGCCGCCGCTCCGGTAACTGCGGTGCCTGTGGGTACAGTTCGTGAAGAAAGCGTACAGTTGGTTTCAGGCGAAGGCTTGAGGGCTTACAGTGTGGTTTGCGGCAGCTTCGGCGTGAAAGCGAATGCGGAAGGATTGAAAGCTCGTTTGGATGGCGAAGGCTATAGCGCCAAGGTGGTGTTTAACGCTGCTGCCAACAATGGTCAAGGCATGTATCGCGTCATCGCCGCTTCTTACGATGACCGTACTCAGGCTGCTCAGGCCAGAGAAGACTTCAAGGCAAGACATGCAAGCAATGCTGACTTTCAGAAAGCATGGTTGCTCTATGCCAAGTAATCGGGCAGTCAAATAATGAAAGAGAAGGGGAGCATGTTCATTTCGGTGAATGTGCTCTTCTTTTTTTCGTTCGCGGTTCAAACGTAAGGCTTTCCGCCCGGATAAATGGAGAAAGTCCGGAGATTTTTATATTTTTTCAATCTTATTATGCAGATGAGTAGCGATAAATTCGTAATTTTGCGCCTTGTATGAGCAGAATTTTAGCAATAGATTATGGAAAGAAGCGTACAGGTATAGCTGTGACGGACATTTTGCAGATTATCGCAAACGGTCTGACCACTGTGCCTACGACCGAATTGATGGACTTTCTTTTGCAATATGTGCAGAAGGAGGCGGTGGAGCGTATTATCGTGGGACATCCTAAGCAGATGAACAACGAGGATTCGGAAAACATGAAGCGGATTGTTCCTTTCGTGAATCAGTTGAAAAAACGTCTTCCGCAGATTCCCATCGAAATGGTGGATGAACGATTTACCTCGGTATTGGCGCATCAGACCATGCTGGACGGAGGATTGAAGAAGAAAGCTCGTCAGGACAAGGCATTGGTGGACGAAATTAGCGCAACCATCATTCTGCAATCGTATTTAGAATCAAGAAAATTTAAACTCTAACAGATAAACAACAAAAATGATATTACCGGTTTATATTTACGGACAACCCGTATTGCGTAAAGAGGCGGAAGATATTACGCCCGATTATCCCAATTTGAAGGAACTGATTGATAATATGTTTGAAACAATGGATCGTGCCGATGGCTGTGGCTTGGCGGCTCCGCAGATAGGTTTGCCTATTCGGGTCGTTGTTATCAATCTGGATGTTATGTCGGATGATTATCCCGAATATAAAGATTATCTTCGTGCTTTCATCAATCCCCATATCGTAGAAACAAGTGAAGAAACATCTTCCATCGAGGAAGGTTGTTTGAGCCTCCCCGGCATTCATGAACCGGTAACCCGCCCCGCTCGCATTCGTGTGAAGTATTTGGACGTGGACTTTAAGGAACACGATGAATGGGTGGAAGGCTTCGAAGCCCGTTGTATGCAGCATGAGTTTGATCATTTGGATGGCAAAATGTTCATCGACCATTTGTCTACTTTGCGCAAGCAGATGATTAAAGGTAAACTTGCCAATATGTTGAAGGGCAAGGTGCGCTGTTCTTACAAGACGAAGACCGTAAAATAATATGAAATACAGACTGCTAAACCTGATTCTGCTGTTGCTGTCATCCTTTGGGGTATGGGCGCAAATCAATACCGACCGTGTGATGGCGATAGGACGTAATGCACTCTATTTTGAAGACTATGTGCTTTCCATCCAGTATTTCAATCAGGTGATTGATGCGAAACCCTATCTGGCTGAACCTTATTTCTTTCGAGGTTTGGCTAAGATTAATCTGGATGATTATCAGGGAGCAGAGAACGATTGCTCGGAAGCTATCGAACGCAATCCTTTTGTAGTGAATGCTTATCAGGTACGTGGCTTGTCCCGAATCCGGCAGGATAATTTAGAAGGAGCTGTCAACGACTATGTGAAAGCGTTGGAACTCGATCCGGAAAATGTGGCTCTTTGGCACAATTTGGCTTTGTGTCGCATTCGTCAGGAGAATTACGAAAGTGCCAAGAATGACTTGGATCGCCTGATTGTGATTTCACCTCGATATACCAAGGCTTATCTGATGCGCGGAGAAGTGGACTTGAAGCAAAAGGATACGATTGCGGCGGAAGCGGACTTTAATCGAGCATTGGAAATAGACCGGTATGACCCCGATACGTGGGCCGGCCGGGCTATGTTGAATTTAATGTCGGATAAGTATAAGGAGGCTGAGGCTGACTTTGATCAAGCTATTTATCTGTCGGTACGCAATGCCGGACTGTATATCAATCGCGCCCTTGCCCGCTATCATCAGAATAACCTTCGTGGAGCGATGGCCGACTATGACATCGCTCTCGATATGGATAAAAACAATTTTATCGGCCATTACAATCGAGGGTTGCTTCGGGCGCAGGTGGGAGATGACAACCGTGCCATCGAGGATTTTAACTTTGTTATCGAAATGGAACCGGACAATATGATGGCTATCTTTAATCGTGGTTTGTTGCTTGACCAGACGGGCGACTATCGGGGTGCCATCAGAGATTATACAACCGTTGTCGAGAGTTATCCCAATTTCCTGCCGGGGTATCAGTATCGAGCGGCGGCTCGAAAGAAAATTGGCGATGTGAAGGGAGCCGATGCCGATGAATTCAAAGTGCTGAAAGCTCACTTGGATCAGCAGAACGGTACCGCTAAGCAGACGGCGGACAGAAATGCGGAAGATAAAAGTCGTACCCGTAAGAAGTCGGACAGAAATATGAATAATTATCGGAAAATTGTGGTGGCCGACAACGAGGGAATGGAAGAAAAATATAAGAACGATTATCGCGGACGGGTGCAAGACCGCAATGTGAATATCGTGCCGCAACCCATGTTCGTGCTGACCTATTACGAGAAACGAAACGAAGTGAAACGCCAGCTGCATTATTATAAGTATATAGAAGAACTGAATGCACGCCGTGTTTTTCCGGAAAAGTTATTGATAACAAATGAAGAAGCAGCCTTGACCGAAGAACAGGCCAAAAAGCATTTCGCTTCCATAGACGAACAGTCGGCTTCCATCGCGCATAATCCCGATGATGTGAATAGGCGTTTTGCCCGTGCTTTGGATTTTTATCTGGTGCAGGATTTGGACAACGCTTTGCAGGATTTGAATGAAGCCATTAAGTGTGAACCCGGCTTTTTCTTGCCGTATTTCAATCGGGCGATGGTTCGCTATAAACAGTTGGAATATCAGCGGATGGAAAAGTCCTATGAAAAGAACGCCAAGATAGGTGAAGGTTCATCGTCCATGTTGAAAGGGGCCGATCATGAATTGGTGAAGCGTGACTTGGATAAGGTTATTGAACTGGCACCGGACTTTGTGTACGCTTATTACAACCGCGGGAATATTTTAGCGGCTCTAAAGGATTATCGGGCGGCTATCGTGGACTATGATCGCGTTCTCGAACTTGACCCGAATCTGGCGGACGCCTATTACAACCGAGGATTGACGCATATCTTTTTAGGTAACAATCGGCAGGGGATTCAGGATTTGAGTAAAGCGGGAGAATTGGGTCTTTATTCGGCTTATAACATCATCAAACGCTTTACGGATAGAAAAGAATAACATTTTTTTGCTAAAAGTAGTCTTAGTCCAAAAGATTTCGCTATTTTTGCAAATTCAAGAAAAAAGATAATAAATAGCTAACTATGATAAAGATAACATTTCCCGATGGCTCCGTTCGTGAATACAACGAAGGAGTAACAGGTCTGCAAATTGCAGAAAGTATCAGTTCGCGTCTGGCTCAGGATGTGCTGGCATGTGGCGTGAACGGTGAAACAATTGATTTATCACGTCCCATCAACAAAGATGCCTCCATTGTGCTTTACAAGTGGGACGACGAACAGGGTAAGCATGCTTTCTGGCACACCAGTGCTCACTTGCTTGCCGAAGCTTTGCAGGAACTCTATCCGGGTATTCAGTTCGGTATCGGTCCTGCCATCGAAAACGGTTTTTATTATGATGTGGATCCGGGTGAAGCGGTCATCAAGGAATCCGACCTGCCTGTGATTGAAAAGAAAATGCAGGAGCTGGCCGCCAAGAAGGAAGTGCTGGTGCGCGAAAGCATCACTAAAGAAGATGCGCTGAAGAAGTTTGGCGACAGAGGCGAAACTTATAAGTGCGAGTTGATTTCCGAATTGGAAGATGGTCACATCACTACTTATACACAGGGTGCGTTTACAGACCTTTGCCGGGGACCTCACTTGTTGTCTACGGCTCCCATTAAGGCTGTTAAGTTGCTTTCTGTAGCCGGTGCTTATTGGCGCGGACAAGAAGACCGCAAGCAGCTCACCCGTATTTACGGCATCACTTTCCCGAAGAAGAAAATGCTGGATGAATATCTGGTTCTCTTGGAGGAAGCCAAGAAACGCGATCACCGTAAAATCGGCAAGGAAATGGATTTGTTCATGTTCTCGGATACGGTGGGCAAGGGATTGCCGATGTGGTTGCCGAAGGGCACAGCACTTCGTCTGCGCTTGCAGGACTTTTTGCGCCGCATTCAGGCTCGTTACGATTATCAGGAGGTAATGTGTCCGCCCATTGGTAATAAGCTGCTTTATGTCACCTCCGGTCACTATGCCAAGTATGGCAAGGATGCTTTCCAACCTATCCATACTCCGGAAGAGGGTGAAGAGTACTTCTTGAAACCGATGAATTGCCCTCACCACTGTATGATTTACAAGAATACTCCGCGCTCGTACAAGGACTTGCCCTTGCGTATCGCCGAATTCGGTACCGTGTGCCGTTACGAACAGAGCGGTGAACTTCACGGATTGACTCGTGTGCGCAGCTTTACACAGGATGATGCCCACATCTTCTGTCGCCCCGATCAGGTGAAAGAAGAATTTACCCGCGTGATGGATATTATTTCGATTGTGTTTAAATCGATGAACTTCCAGAACTTCGAAGCGCAGATTTCGCTAAGAGATAAAGTCAATCGCGAAAAATATATCGGTAAGGAGGAAAACTGGGATAAGGCCGAACGTGCCATTATCGAAGCCTGTGAGGAAAAGGGCTTACCGGCGAAGATAGAATACGGTGAGGCCGCTTTTTATGGTCCGAAGCTCGACTTCATGGTGAAAGATGCCATTGGTCGTCGCTGGCAGTTGGGTACCATTCAGGTAGACTATAACTTGCCCGAACGCTTCCAATTGGAATATATGGGTTCTGACAACCAAAAGCATCGTCCGGTGATGATTCACCGTGCACCGTTCGGCTCGATGGAACGTTTCTGTGCCGTATTGATTGAACATACCGCCGGTAAATTCCCGTTATGGCTTACTCCCGATCAGGTGGCTATCCTCCCGATTTCCGAAAAGTTCAACGAATATGCCGAACAAGTGAAAGCCGAACTGCGCAAGTTTGATGTGCGTGCCTTGGTAGATGACCGCAATGAAAAGATTGGTCGTAAGATTCGCGATAACGAAATGAAACGCATTCCTTATATGCTCATTGTGGGCGAAAAAGAAGCCGAAAACGGTGAAGTTTCTGTCCGCAAGCAGGGCGAAGGCGATAAAGGAAGCATGAAAATTGCAGAATTTGGAAAAAATATCGCTGAAGAAGTTTCAGAAATGATAAATAAATGGTAACTTTGCAGCCGTTTGCAAAAGAACCCTTTGAGACCTTTTGCGTTATAATAAAGAAATAGTTAAATTAATAAGGAAAAACAAACAGAAAACGAAGAAGTTTTTGAATGAAGAATGACAATTTAAAAGGGCAACACCGAATCAACGAACAGATTCGTGCCAAAGAAGTCCGCATTGTGGGCGATGATGTTGAATCAGCGGTTTATCCGATTGCGCAAGCCTTGAAAATGGCTGAAGAGCATGAGGCAGACTTAGTAGAGATTTCACCCAATGCCGTTCCTCCAGTTTGTAGAATTATTGATTATTCTAAATTTCTTTATCAGTTAAAGAAACGTCAGAAGGAACAGAAAGCAAAGCAGGTTAAGGTGAACGTGAAGGAAATTCGTTTCGGTCCCCAGACTGATGACCATGACTATAACTTCAAGTTGAAACATGCCATCGGGTTTTTGCAGGACGGCGACAAGGTGAAAGCGTATGTGTTTTTCAAAGGTCGTTCCATCCTATTCAAAGAACAGGGGGAAGTACTTCTCCTTCGTTTTGCCAACGACTTGGAAGAGTATGCCAAGGTAGAACAGATGCCTGTTTTGGAAGGTAAGCGAATGACCATTTCATTGGCTCCGAAGAAGGCCGGTGCTGCTCCTAAGAAGGAAAAGCCTGTCGCTCCGAAGAAAGTGGAAGAATAAAAGGAATAAGAAGAAAGTGCGTAGCGCGCCGGTATAGTGCGCTACCACTGTTTGAATAATAATTATTTTAAATTTTAACAAGATGCCAAAGATCAAGACTAACTCCGGTTCTAAAAAAAGATTCGCTCTTACCGGAACAGGTAAAATCAAGAGAAAGCACGCTTTTCATAGTCACATTTTGACTAAGAAGACTAAGAAGCAGAAAAGAAACCTTGTACACACCGGTTTGGTACACAGTGCTAACCTTAATCAAGTGAAGGAACTTCTGTGCATGAAGTAATCTTAAAAAGAAAGCGTAAACGTATTATTTAAAGTATTAACCGAATGTTTTAGCTTGAAGTTCACTGTGCGAAACAGTGGCGCTAACATTCAAAAAGAATTAAAACTATGCCAAGATCAGTAAATCACGTTGCTTCTAGAGCAAGAAGAAAGAAAATTTTAGGTCTGACCAGAGGTTACTTTGGTGCAAGAAAGAACGTATGGACCGTAGCAAAGAACACTTGGGAAAAGGGTTTGACCTACGCATACCGTGACCGTAAGAACAAAAAGCGTAACTTCCGCGCTTTGTGGATTCAGCGTATCAATGCTGCCGCACGCTTGGAAGGTATGTCATACTCTAAGTTGATGGGTGCTTTGCACAAGGCTGGTATCGAAATCAATCGTAAGGTTTTGGCCGATTTGGCTATGAACCATCCCGAAGCTTTCAAGGCTATTGTAGCAAAAGTAAAGTAAGCTCGGAGTTAATATAAAAGGTATTTCAAACAAACGGAAGGCGGTCTGTCCACTTAGGATAGACCGTTCTTTTTTATTATAGAGGAAATCACAGAAAACCAGTGATTTAATGTTCTCTACTTATTTTTTTTGAAACAAAAATTCTCGGATGCTTGTTTATGTGAGAAAAACAACCTATATTTGTCCTACGAAAAGGAATTAAAAGCTAGCCGCATTAGTTAGATTGGGAAACTCATCAAACTAATCTGAAATACCGAGACAAGCTTCATCTTCCAATGGCGGGCCACGCCTTCGGGTAGCATTATGCCGGTGGATTACAAAGGAGGAGAGCACTCAAAACCTGTCATTCGGAGTTTCATCGCATCACTGGTGCGGCTTTTTTATAAGGGCGATGCTGAGAAAATCGGCATCGCTTTTTTTATTTATCCATAAAAAGGAGGAAGTATATATGATTTTTTATTTTTCAGGAACAGGTAATTCGGCATGGATAGCCCATCGATTGGCTGAAGTTTTGGGAGACAGACTGGTGAACATGGCAGAAGGTGAGGCGGAAACCTATGAATTGGAGGCGGACGAACGGGTGGGATTTGTCTTTCCGGTCTATGCTTGGGCTCCTCCAAAGTTGGTTACGGAGTTCATTCATCGAATGAAAGTGAGTATGCCTCCGGCTTACTTATACTTTGTATGTACATGTGGCGATGATACAGGAAAGACGGCGCAAGTTTTTACAAAAGCCATTTCGGCACGAGGTTGGACTTGTCAGGCCGGTTATTCTGTGACGATGCCCAATACGTATGTATCCCTTCCCGGTTTTGATGTAGACGATAAAGAGTTGGAGAAGCGGAAAATTCAGAACGCCAAGGCGCGTGTAGAGTTTATTGCCGGAGAATTGAAGGCACGCGTCCGGATGAATACCTATAATTGTCACGAAGGAGCTGTCCCTTTCCTGAAGACTTATCTTGTTCGTCCCTTGTTTGATGCTTTTCTCATGTCGCCTAAACCTTTCCATGTAACGGATAAGTGCATCGGTTGCAAGCGTTGCGAGAAAGTATGTCCGGTGCACAACATTCAAGTGAAAGAGAAGCCGGAGTGGGGGCATCATTGTACGCAATGCCTTGCCTGTTACCACACCTGTCCGCTTCATGCCGTGGAGTATGGAACACGGACGAAGGGAAAGGGGCAGTATAAAGGTATTCCGGAGGATTAGCCTATCGGATTCCCCGCTTGTTCAATGCCTGTCGGTAACGGCGGGCATTGGCTGCATGTTGGGCGGATGTGACGGCAAAATTATGCGTACCTGAGAAATCCTCCTTGGCGCACATGTATAGATAATCATGCTTGGCATAATTCAGTACACTTTCCAGTCCCTGAAAGGAAGCTACCCGGATGGGACCGGGGGGAAGTCCGGCATGTTTATAAGTATTATAAGGTGAATCTGTTTCCAGATGCTTGTAAAGAATGCGCTTTAAGCCGAAGTCTTGCATACTGAACTTGACGGTCGGGTCGGCTTGAAGGAGCATGCCTCGTTTCAGACGGTTGATGTAGAGTCCGGCTACCATCGGTTTTTCGCTTTGGTTGGCGGTTTCTTCTTCTACGATGGAGGCCAATGTGGCTACTTCCACCGGAGTCAGTCCGATTTCTTCCGCTTGTTTCAGTCGTTTTTCGTTCCAAAAGGCTTTATTCTCTTTCAGCATCCGTTCCATGAAGTCTTGTGCACTGATGTTCCAATAGACTTCGTAGGTGTTCGGGATGAAAAGAGCCGGAAGTGTTTGTCGGTTATATCCCAAGTGACGAATGTAAGCCGTGTCGGTCAATAGCTTTGCCACCTCGGCGGAGTCTATCATCAGTTGCTTGCCGACGGTCTTGGCGATGCGGTCTAAGGTGCGTACACTGCCAATGGTCAGATTGACCGGAGTCTGATACCCCATCGAAAGCCGGCGGTACAGATGGCGCATGTTGTCTGTGGGCTTGATGGCATAGCGACCGGTCTTGATACGGTCGGCGTATCCGTAATGCTTTGCCAGTGCTTTGAAACCGTGCATTTGTCGGGGGTGTCCTGTTTCCATGATTTTGTGGAACACCGAATCCATGTCATCGTTCCGGTTGATGTAGATATAGGCTGTTTCCGTCAGGCGGAATGGTTTGGCGAAAATGTAGTAATATACATGAGCGACTCCGGCTATGCCTGAAAGGACGACAAATGCGATGACTCCAATCAGCCGGTTACGTTTCTTTTTATTCATAGTGCTGAGATTTAGGGAAGTTTGTTGTGATGTTCCGCTTCCAACCGCTTTTCCAAGTCATCCGGCAGGGCGGGGAAGAAATCAAGACCGGTTATGTTTTCAATATGATCGACGGTGGTCAGATACTCTTTCAGCGGTTTTTGCCCTTTTTTGTGTTCGAAGAGGAATCCCAAAGCCACGGTTTTCTGTTTTTCGTAAATGAGTACGACTTTGTAGAACTCATCCGGTACACGGATGCGGTTTTTCCCGATGTATTTGGCTTTCCGTTGTTCGCGATAGATGGGACCGCACACGATGTACACCTTGTTGTATTTCTTCGCCCATTCCCGACATCTGTTTTCCAGTTCGTTCCAATCTCCTGCATTCAGGCTGTGGAGTTGCGGACACATATTGGTCATGTAAAACGATTCTTCCATGGCTTGGGCACTCCACTTCATGTCACCTGCCGGAGCCATGTGACCGCGGTCGTAGCCGGAACCGGCATAATCGTTATTGGTCACTTTGACACCTCGCACCAGTGGGTCTTCTTGAAACTTGTCGTTTCGTTTCTCCTTGCCTTGCGTTTCGGCCTTGGTCAGTTCCCATGCCACCCATTGGGGAGTTTTGTTTTGTGCATCGTATGCCAACGTATAACCGGTGTGGCAGATGATTTGTCCCTGTTTTCCATTCGTCATCGCCGGAATTTCCAGTCCGGCGGGAGGGGGAGTGGAGGGGGTGGATGTATCGGGCAAGAGTATTTGAGCCTTTTGTCCGATGGTTTCCAAGTCGATATATGTTTTCAGTTTTCCGCTTCCTACGGCTACGATGGTCAGTCCCGCAATGACCAGTCCTCTCATGAAATTGCTTGTTTTCTGTGTCTTTTTCTTTCTTTTCATTGTTTGCATGTTCCAAATTGAGTTGCAAAGTTAGGAAAATTGATGTAACCTTGCAGGATTCTCCGAAAAAAATGCTAAGTTTGCAAGCTAAGTAAACAAACTTTAATCTTAACGCAATATGAAAAAGAAACTTTGTGCGGCAATGCTTGCATTGTCGATGACATGTCCCGCCATGCACGCCCAGTCGCCGACGGGCGAAACTCCCGAACAAAAAGAAAAGCGGATGGAATGGTTCTCGAAAGCCAAGTTAGGAATTTTTATACATTGGGGCATTTACTCTGTACAAGGTGTGTCGGAAAGTTGGTCTTTCTTCAACAACTATCTGCCATACGATGAGTATATGAAGCAGTGCGAAGGTTTCACGGCTTCGAAGTACGACCCGAAAGCCTGGGTGGAGTTGATAAAGGAAAGCGGTGCCCGCTATACAGTTTTCACCACGAAGCATCACGATGGAGTGGCCATGTGGGACACAAAAGTGGGCGACATCAGTGTGGTCAAGAACACGCCCGCCAAGCGTGATTTGCTCTCTCCGTTTGTCAAGGAAGTGCGCAAGGCCGGTCTGAAACTCGGACTTTATTACTCGTTGCTTGACTGGTCGCATCCCGACTATCCCAACATGACACGTACCCAAGTGCGCTACAAGGACGACCCGACCCGTTGGGCAAACTTCAACAAATTCAACTTCGGTCAGCTTGCCGAATTGAACAAGACTTGGAAACCCGACCTTTATTGGTTTGACGGTGACTGGGAGCAGAGTGCCGAAGCATGGAATGCGAAAGGAATCATCGAACTGTTGCGCGGCGACAACAAGAATGTCATCGTAAACTCGCGCATCACCGGTTACGGTGATTATGCCACTCCCGAACAAGGTGTGCCCGTGGTTCGTCCGGAGGATGATTATTGGGAACTTTGCATGACGATGAACGATTCGTGGGGTTATCAGCATAATGATACCAACTACAAGACACCCCACATGCTTCTTCGCACTTTCGTGGATTGCTTGAGCAACGGCGGAAACATGTTGATGGACATCGGTCCGAAGGAAGATGGTACGATTCCCGAAGAACAGGTGGCGATACTGAAAGAGTTCGGACGTTGGACCAAGAAGCACAAAGAAGCCGTTTATGATACCCGTGCCGGTATTCCTGCCGAACATTTCCAAGGATTCACTACACTGAACGAAGCCGGTGACATTCTGTATCTTTATCTGCCTTACCGTCCGAACGGTATTGTGGAAGTGAAGGGATTGGTCAATAAGGTGAACCGCGTATGGGTAGTGGGCAACGGTGCCATGTTGAATTACAAAGTCTATAACAAGAACTATTGGAGCGGTGTGCCGGGCAACCTCTACATTGATGTACCCGATCACGTGTTGGACGAACAAATCACTGTTCTGGCCGTACTCCTCGACGGACCGATTCAGCTCTATCGCGGTGTGGGCAAAGTGATTGAAAGCAATTAATCTTCCCTTTTAATAATGAAAGAAAACATGAAAAAAAGAACTCTGTTTGCAGCGGCAGCCTTGTTGGCTGTTCTCCCTACGATGGCACAAAGTCTGTTTGAAAAATACGAACGCTGTTTGACCGCTCCCCGTACCTACGTTTGCTACCGTACGGAAGCTCCTCTTACCATCGACGGACGTCTTGATGAGTCTTCTTGGCAGAAAGCCGCATCCACCGCACCTTTCGAAGACATCAGCGGTAAGGGATTTGCGACACCTAAATACGAAACCACTGCCAAGATGCTTTGGGATGACGATTACCTTTATGTGGGTGCCGTTCTGGAAGAGCCGAACATCGTAGCCAACCTTACGCAGCGCGATACCATTATCTATTACGACAATGACTTTGAAGTGTTTATCGACCCCGACAGTGACGGTCACAATTACTTTGAAATAGAAGTCAATGCCCGCAATGTCCTTTTCGATTTGATGTTGGACAAGCCTTATCGGGTAAACGGTGACTTCTTTCTTCAATGGGACTGTCCGGGTATCCGTTCTGCCGTTCATTGCGAAGGAACGTTGAATAATTCGAACGATACGGACAAGTATTGGAGCGTGGAGATGGCCATTCCTCGTCAGGCTTTAACGTTGAGCTTCAACAATCTGCTGAAGGCCGGAAACTGCTGGCGCATCAACTTCTCTCGTGTGGAATGGTTGAAGAAACCCGAAGAGAACTGGGTATGGAGTGCCACCGGACGTATCGATATGCATATGCCCGAACGGTGGGGTTATCTGCTTTTTTCCGGCAATAATGTCGGTACGTTGGAAACCGAGATGGACTATCCGCATAACCGCGATGTGTATCGTCTGATGTGGGCCATGTACTATGCTCAGCAGGATTACCGCAACCAGCATCACGCCTACATGCGGAAGTTGGAAGATTTCGCGCTGACCGAAGCCGAAAAGGCCGCTCTTCCCGGAGATGCCCGACTGGAAGTGGAGGCCACTCGCGAGCAATTCCTTATTACGGTGGACGTACCGTCAGAAGATTGCCGCTATGTACTCAATCAGGAAGGGTACTTTCAAAAGCAAAAGCGATAAATGAACAGCAGAGGGGGATGCCGACAAACGGTGTCCCCCTTTCTGTTTGAGGTGTTCGTGAGTAGGCGGAGCTACTTCGCGCTTGCCTCTTCGGGCTTTTGCGCATTGACTTTTTCCGCCACAACCTCAATGACTTCTTCGTCTTTCTTGGGTTCGTGGTGATGGTGATGATGGTGATGATGGTGATGGTGGTGCGGTCGGCAATCCTCCTCCTCGCATTCACATTCTTCACATTCACAGTCCTCGTACTTGCAGCCTCGGGCGCGTAGTTCGCGAAGGGCTTCCTTGATTTCCACTCTCATTCTTCGACCCTTCCGGCTGTGAATAAAGCAGCTCAGGGCACTACCGGCAAGCGCACCCAGCGCCAAACCGATGAATAGTTTACCGTTTCTCATAAGTCAGTTTTTTAGAAAGTTCAAAGGGGGAACGCATGGCCGGTCGGAAAAGTTTGGTAGGTGTTCTGTTAATCTTTCCTAAGCGGAGGGCGGAAAGCCTGCCGCTTTTGTTCTAATTCCGTATTTTCGCATATTCACTAATTAAAGATAGAAAAGATGAAAACGTTGAATTATGCTATGTTGCGGGGCATTTGTGCCGTGATAGTCGGTGTGTTGCTGGTGGCTTGGCCCGAGGCCGCCATCTTGTATTTGGTAATTGCCGTCGGCGCTTTGTTTCTGATACCCGGTCTGGTGTCGGTCATGAGTTATCTGACGCAGGGGCGTCGGTTGGGGATGTCCTTTCCGCTGGTCAGTGTCGGCAGTCTGTTGTTCGGACTTTGGCTGATGATGATGCCCGCTTTCTTTGTGGGAATTTTGATGTACGTATTGGGAGCCATGCTTGTGTTTGCCGGCATCAACCAGATAGTCACGCTGATGAATGCCCGCAGCTGGACACCGGTTCCCGCGGCCTATTATGTGGTGCCGGTGCTTGTCTTGTTGGCCGGACTGCTGGTGTTGCTCAATCCCTTTGCCGCCGCTTCCGTACCGTTCATCATCTTGGGCGTGAGCTGTGTGGTTTATGGAGTGGCGGATGTCATCAACTTGCTCCGTTTCCGTCGGAAAGAGCGGCAGGTGGAAGATGCGGTGATAATAGAAGATGAGCGGTAGGAGACAGGCGGACATGAGTGAAATAAGAACAGAAACATTCCCCGTGTCGGGGATGAGCTGCGCTTCTTGCGCCGCGCGGGTGGACAAGGCGTTGAATGCCCAAGCCGGTGTGCGGGAAGCCTCCGTCAATTATGCGGCGGCCACGACCCGCGTGGTCTATGATGCCGATGTGTGCTCGCCCGTCGTGCTTCGGGCAGCCGTTCGGCAAGCCGGTTACGACCTCCTTACCGACACCGGCGAAGATTCCGAGGAGGCGGTTGAAAGGCTTCATGCTGTCCGTTATCGGTCTTTGAAGAAACGCACCGTTTGGGCGATTGCGTTGGCCGTTCCCATTCTGGTGTTGAGCATGTGCCTGATGGATGTGCGGTGGGCCGACTATGCCACGTGGATACTTTCCACTCCTGTGGTGTTTGTGCTTGGTAGGGACTTTTTCGTCAGTGCGTGGCGGCAACTTCGCCGCGGCACTTGCAACATGGACACGTTGGTGGCGCTCAGCACCGGCATCGCCTATTTGTTCAGTGTGTTCAATCTTCTGTTGCCCGGGTTCTGGCGTTCGCGCGGCATCGATCCGCATGTGTACTTTGAGTCTTCGGCCGTCATCATAGCTTTCATTCTGTTGGGACGATTGCTGGAGGAACGTGCCAAGCGGAATACTTCCGCAGCCATCCGTAAGCTCGTGGGCTTGCAACCCAAGACCGTGACTGTACAGACGCCGGACGGCGAACGGATTCTTCCGATTACTTCCCTTCGTCGGGGCGATACGGTTATCGTGAAACCCGGAGAGCGCATTGCCGTGGACGGTAGGGTGAGCGAGGGGAGCTCGTTTGTGGACGAGAGTATGTTGAGCGGCGAACCGATTCCGGTGCGCAAGGTGAAAGGCGGGAAGGTCTTTGCCGGCACCATCAACCAGAAGGGAGCGTTTCGTTTCGTGGCGGAGAAGATAGGACGCGACACCCTCTTGGCTCAAATCATCCGCATGGTGCAGGACGCTCAGGGCAGCAAGGCTCCGGTACAGAAGCTGGTAGACAAGGTAGCCGCCGTATTTATTCCCGTCATCATCGGGATTGCCCTGCTGGCGTTCATCGCATGGCTCTTGCTGGCTCCCGAGGACGGATTCACCCACGGGATACTGGCACTCGTGACGGTACTTATCATTGCCTGCCCGTGCGCTTTGGGACTTGCTACGCCCACCGCCCTCATGGTGGGCATCGGCAAGGGAGCCGAATGGGGTATCCTCATCAAGGATGCCGAAAGTCTGGAAGTGGCCCGCAAGGTCGATACCATAGTGCTCGACAAGACGGGTACGCTGACCGAGGGACATCCGCAAGTGACCGATGCCGTTTGGGCAGAGGACGAGGAGCGTGCCAAGTGTATCCTCTTCAGTCTGGAGAAACATTCCGAACACCCCGTCGCCGAATCCGTGCTGACGTTTTTAAAAAACGCCTCGGCAAATTTAAAAAACACTTCGGCGTATTCCGTCACACACTTCGAGGTCTTCCCGGGGAAAGGCATCGAAGGTCGCATCGACGGGACGAAGTATCGGGTGGGGAGCATCGCTTGGATGATGGAAGAAAAGGTTGCGATGGCTCCGAAGCTGCAACAACTGGCGGACAGATGGATGAGCGAGGCCAAAACCGTCATCGCGTTGGCCGATGAACAGGCGGTGTATGCCGTTCTTGCCATAACCGACCGTTTGAAATCCACTTCCGTTCAAGCCGTTAAGGAGTTGCACAAACTGGGCGTTGAACTCCGTATGCTGACGGGCGACCAGCCCGAAGCCGCCCGCGAAGTGGCTCGTCAAGTGGGCATCAGTCACTGCAAGGCAGGCGTGCTTCCGCTGGAGAAGGCCGACTTTATCCGCCGCCTTCAGTCGCAAGGAAAGATAGTGGCGATGGTGGGCGACGGCATCAACGACAGTGCCGCCCTCGCACAAGCCGACTTGAGCATTGCCATGGGGCAGGGGAGTGACATCGCGATGGATGCGGCGATGGTCACCATTCTTTCGTCCGACTTGAGAAAGATTTCCGAAACCATCCGCCTTTCGCAGCTCACGGTGCGAACCATCCGTCAGAACCTCTTTTGGGCATTTGTTTACAATCTCATCGGTGTCCCCATCGCCGCCGGTGTGCTCTATCCGCTCAACGGTTTTTTGCTCAATCCGATGATGGGCGGTGCGGCGATGGCGTTCAGCAGCGTCAGTGTGGTAACCAACAGCCTCCGTCTCCGTCAGCGGGTCGGCTCCGTCGAACCGGCATCTTCGGATTCGCCAAGCGAAGAAGAAGAACCGCGAGCGGTGGAGAAGGTCATTCGCCGTTATCAGGTGGAGGGCATGATGTGCAAGCATTGTGTAGGCAGAGTGGAGCGTGCTTTGAACGAATTCGAAGGAGTGTCCGCTTCCGTCACCCTCCAACCTCCCGTGGCGACTGTGGAGTATGACGCGGAGCCGCTGACGCTCGCAGAGTTGCAGAAAGCATTGACGGAAAAAGCGGGAGATTATCAGATACGGGAATCGTAGTTGTCACTCTCTTTGTCCGGCATGTGGAGGCCGGAAACAGCAAATGCCAATCTTCCGAAAGGGGAGGTTGGCATTTGTCTTTGTGCGATTGAGAGTCGATTAATCCCGCATGGGCATCTTCCCAAACCGTTGCACTTCTTCGTAAGTGGTGTTGAAGAAACGTTGTTCCTTGTTGAGTGAACGTTTGATAATGCATGCTCTTGCACTTTGGTCGTTTTAAAGGACTGAAAAATGAAAGCGGCTTCATCGGGCATCGAAAGCGGCTTCGTAGGCCGACGAAAGCGGCTTCATTGGGACTTGAAGCCTATTACGTGAAGAAGCGTTATAGTCAAAAAGCATCCGCCTGATTTTATTGTCTCGCCAAATTGTAACTGAATGTTCAATTCCTTGTTATCAGTATGCCATTTATATCTTTATCTTGTATTTACAGCATTTTTTCTGATGATTCGTAAAAAACACTTTTGTGTGATGATAAATACTTTTGAAAAAAGTATATTTGCATCCAAAATCATGTAAGTTATGAATAGACATTTTACTTATTTCTCTATTCTGTTCTTGGCGTTTTTTTTCGCCAAAGGATATGCTCAAGAGCAACCCGCCGTACAAGTGAGGGTTCATTATGCGACAAAATTCTTTTTGTATGAGGGGCAAGAAATGGAGCAGATGGATGAAACCATCTTGGATATAGGAAAAGACATGACTCATTTTTACAGTCTTAATAGCACTCAAAGGGAGTTGATAACAGATAGTGTCATGGCAATTGGAGGAAATATGGGAGATGTTTTGAACGCATTGGAAAAATCAAATTATCCAAAAACAAATTTACATTATCAAATTTGGAAGAATTATCCTTCTAAGAATACCCTTACTTTTACAGATAAAGTATTAAATAGATTCCGGTATACGGAAGTCATGAAAAGACCGGAGTGGAGATTCAGTGCAAAAGACACGGTCATAGCCGATTATAAATGCCAACAAGCCGAAACTTTCTATTTCGGACGTAAATGGATGGCTTGGTTTACATTGGAAATTCCCATATCGGAAGGACCTTGGAAGTTATACGGCTTGCCCGGATTGATTATCTATGCGGAAGACAGCGACCACCTATTCAGTTTCTCGTGCATTCAAGTAGAAAACGTAGCGAATATACCGTTTCGTTATCCCGGAAAGAAACATATACAATGTACGAAACAAGAGTATATGGAGCTGATGAGGCTGAAATGGAAAGACCCGATGGCGTTCAGTGAGAAGGTGACAGGTTTTAAAGGAAGTGCGCAAGGAGCGAATGGCAAACCGATTTCTTATCCCGAAAGAACAGCTTTGTTTTTAGATAACTAAATCCTTCTGAGAGTATGAGAAACTTTATCTGTCTGCTTGTCATGTCGTTGTTTGTCCTGTCCGGCGCAAACGCTCAAAACCGGTATAAAGGCAGGGTCGTGGATGAGGCCGGACATTCGATTCAAGACGTGAATGTCGTCATTTATCAGGAAAATTCATTCATCGCTAATTCTGTATTCACCGATGAAGACGGATGCTTTGACATTGTTTGTCTTAAAGACGTAAAGCCGGCTTTTATCGGTTTTGTGATGATGGGATATGAAACCCAGCAAATTCGTGTGGACGAATTTATCGATAATCAGACATTTACGTTGAAAAGCAAAGTTTTCGCATTAAAGGAAGTAAACGTCCGTCCGGATAAAATTACTCAAAATAACGATACGTTGGTTTATCATGTTCTCAGTTTTATGCAGAGTCAAGACCGAAGCATCGCAGACGTAATAGCCAAGATGCCGGGGCTTGAAGTGCAACCGGATGGCCGTATCTCTTTTGAAGGCAGCCCCATCATCAAGTTTTATATAGAGGGAATGGACCTTATGGGCGGTAAATATGCCTAAGCAAGCGAAAACTTGAATGCGGATATGATTAGCAGTGTGCAGGTGATACAAAATCATCAGCCGATAAAATCGTTAAGAGGAGTGCAATTCAGTGATCGGTCGGCGTTGAATATCGTTCTGAAAGAGAACGTGAAAAACGCATGGGCGAGTACTTTGGATGCGGGCGTGGGACGTGTGATTCAAGGAGGTGGCGAAAGTTTGTATACAGGAAAATTAATGGGGATGGTTTTTGGACGAAAACAACAGAATCTTTCTCTTTACAAAGGCGACAATACCGGAAAAGACATTGCTAAAGAAACGGTTGATTTGACGGAGCGGATTAGAGACCGTCAGGAAGAAGAGGGATTGCTCAAAGCACTTGTACTCCCTGCTCCGGATATAGATAATCAAAGATTGACATTTAATGACTCGCACCTGATTGCAACCAATCATCTGTTTAAAACCAAACAGGATAATGATGTACGTATTCAATTGGATTTTTTACGGGATAAGAAGGATGCTTTTTCTTCCCAAATATCGGAATATCTTGATATGGACGGGGTTATATTGACCGAAGAAAGTGACGTGTCATCTGAAAACCATCGATTGAAAGGAGATGTGACTTACAAGGTAAACAAAAAGGATATTTATCTGAATAACCGCATTCATGGAAATTTTGATTTTAATACGGGCTTGGGAAATACTGTCTTGGAGAGCGGTTCAACCAAGCAGAATGTCAGGATAAAGAAAAGTCATGTGACCGAAGATTTTGAAATGATTAATCGTTTGAATAATGGGAACAGTATTCGTTTTTCATCGCAAAATACATATAGTTATCTCCCCGGTCGTCTGTTGACGATAGCCGATGTAACCGAAAAACTGAATATCTCTGCTTTTCAAAGCCACAATTATACTTCATTCAGTCATCGGGTAGGCGGGCTTACTTTTAATCATTCGGTAGGGTTCAGGTTAAAGATGCAGCAAATGGACGTGGATTATCAGGAGTTAAAGGAAAAAGAAAAATATGCGCAACAAAACTTTTATGCGTCTTCATCTTTAAACATTGAAAGGAAAACGATTAAAATGAGGGCAATCGTAAAAGCGGAGGTCACGCATCGTTCGTATCGGGAAAAAGAGGCTGTCAGAATGACTTTGCAACCTTATCAGAATCTGCAATATGAGCCTAATGGAACTACCACGACTTCGCTGAATTATAGTTATAATGAGAGAACGGATGATTTGATGGACATTTTCCGGACACCGATATTTACGTCATATCGAACATTGAATTCACATTCCGGAAATCTGAATGATAAAGGAACGCATACCGCTTCCATCTTTTGGAAATACAAACAGCCCGTTAAGGGCGATTTCCTGAATATGATGTTTTCATGGACACGCCGGGTAAACGAAATCCTTTACCGAAGTTCGTATGAATCTTCTCTTTACCACAGAATGCCTACCGAACTGAGCTATGATGCAGATACTTATGTCCTGGGCGGAAGTGCGGCTCATTCTTTCTATTGGGGAAAGACCATGCTATCATTAAATGTGCAGCAGATGTGGTCGTCTTATTATCTTTTGCAAAAGGAAAAAAAGGCTCCTTGGCAGATGCGCAATACGGAAGCGACATTCAAGATGTCTATGCAACCGCTCAACGTTTTTTCATGTGAACTTTCCAGCCGGGTACATGTAAACAAACAAATCAACAAAAGCAATAAGGCTTTGTCCGCCGGGACATTGGTGTCTTTCAGACATTCGGTATCTCTGAATTTCTTTCCGTTGAAAAAACTTGAGTTAGGAATGAAAAGTGACATGTATCATACTTCCGATGACAGTATGAGTGAAAGCCTGTTCATGGATGCGCATGTATCGTATCAATTCAGACATTGCGAATTTCGTTTGAATTGCGACAATGTCTTCGGTACTCATTTATACGAACGGCGTATAAGAACATCTTCCACGAATGTATATTCTGCCTACCAACTACGCCCTCGGGAAATCATGCAGTGCTGTTCTCTTGATTTTTGACGTGGATGTGCTTCATTTTATGGACTTAGTAAATTTTCAGTATGGATAGATTTTTTAGTAACCTATATTCATCCAAGAAGATGGGTTCGACAACTTTTTATTTTAAAATCATAGCCTAACAGGCAACTCCGCATTGCATCACATCCGGTTGTTTAACAAAATGAAATTTTGCAATTATTTCATTTTCAACGGAGAATAATTTATTGACAGGATTTCAAAAGAAAACCACTGTAAACTATGCTATGCACAATTTACGATGGTTTTATAAATTTATATATACCTATTATCAGACTCCTAAAGAGTGTTTCATTGCAGTATCAAATAAGTGGCGTTCACTCTCTGTAAAAAATGGCATTCCCCAAACATTGAAATTTGTGCTTTTAGTAGAGAATCGAATATCAGCATTCTCTCTAATCTCTTTCATTGCGTCTTCTTTCCATTTATCTGTGCTACGCAAATGTCCACCCTTTGGCTCTATGAATATCTGAATGTAATCAGTCTTTGCGCCATCATTTTTCTTTTTCAAGAATAGAACATAATCCGGTTGATAGGCATCTTCAGATGTAAAACTATAAATTTTCAAATCCTTTTCATTGCGGAGCAAATATATATCGTGATACTTTTCTGAAAGTTTTGGATAAATAGACTCTATGTATCGGATAAGATGCTTTTCTTCTGATGTTCCGAAACAATCTTCGTACGCGTGCCAATCGGCTTTAGACAAGTCCATACGCAGATACATATTCTCGGTTTCCATCATAGATTTACCTAATTCTCTGTCAGAAGAATTATCAAGTGAAAACTTCTGAGTATGCTCGCGGAACACATCCTTTATCTGCTTAGGTTTAAACAATTTTGTTCCCTTATATCCGATACCACCTTTTGATAGCAATGGTTCTATCTGACGAAGAACCTCTATTGCACAAAAGAGTTTATCTTTCTGTGTCAAATTATCCAACGTCTCTTGCTTAGCAGATATCTGAATATTAATTCCTGCCAAATATGAATCGTTTTCAATAAAATCCTTTATGGACTCCAAATTGGGATAAATATCTTTGAGGTTGGAGAACTTAAAAGACTCAAAACAATTTATCGCTGCACGAATGACATGATTACCCAACTCTCCAAATCTATATGTTCTATATGGTATAGAGGTCGTGTTTGATGAAGTTCCGGATTCAAATACCAGACTTGTACTCATATCACCACTCTTTATGCGTACCTTATATTCTTTGTTCAAAATAGTTTCGCCTAAAGAGGTGATTTCTTCATTGAGCATATATGGTTCAAGCTCATTCGCAAATACACATCCGTCGTTGTATAGCGATGTTCTCTTGAAAGAATCTTTGAGTTTTAGTTTCACAACCTTCTCATTTTCTGCCATAATACCTGTTTGAATCATAGCTTGCTTCAACTCTGTTATATATTTAGGGTTATGGGCACTATGGTAGTGTAAGGTTTCCAATGCTCTCAATCGGTTGGTAATATCATTATCAAATTTGCGTTTCACACTTTTGGACTCTCCCGGGGCTTTTGCAAATGGCATATATCTGGCTCCACGACCGATTAGCTGTGCTTCCTGCATTGTAGTTTTACCCACTTTGCCATGTCCGGAATCGCGTGTTTCGTAAAGACGTACAATGTCAAACAAGTTCAACACATCCCATCCCTCATTAAGCATATCAACTGCAAATACCACGCGAATCTCATTGTTATTTGCTTCCAATGAATTTAATTTCAACTGTTTGTCGGGCGATATATTATTACCATCAACCAACAATAATTTCTCTTCCTTAAAATCCTCTTTTATTTCAAGGAGCAGATTTTCAATTTCAATTCCTTGTTCTTCTATATATGAAAATACATCACCTATATCGCCTTTGGCATTAGAGGCGATGCGTTCAATGTCTTCAATTTTCAACCGTTTAATAGTATTTATGAACTCATCATAAAATTTCTTATTGTCGGCAATGGTTTTCGATTTAAGCATCATAACAGGCTTAATGTCCTGCTGAATACTCGAAAACAGCTTTCTCTTATATTGACTCAACAGTACGCATTGAATAGCTCTGTCAATTGGCAACAGGTCACTTTGAACAACCGATATATCTTTTGAGTAACCATCTTCACGGAATTTCTTCAATGGATAGTCATAGATTACTTTGTTTTCATACTTATCTGCAATATTAGCATCTTGAAAGTCTTCTGTTGCAGTAAACTCCAACAAAACATTAGCCTCGTTACTATGGAAGATTTTCATCACAGTTGTTTCCCAATCTTCAGTCGATTCAAAATCACTATCAGCAACTAAAGAGCCTTGCCCTGCCATAACAGCCTTCTTCCCTTTCTTTGTTGCCGTATTCGTGTGATGCGCTTCATCGGATATAAGGACGATTCTTTTGTCTGCAAAATCATCGATAGTCACGGCATTCTCTTTAGGCATATTCAATGAAGTGTGCAATCCTTGGATAGTAGTCAAACATAGGTTTATGCAGTTATCATCTACTGCTTGAAAATTATCCACAAATCTTATTTCTACTTGCTTGTTGCCAATATTGATTGACTGTCCGAAAAGGTATTTTGCCGATGCGGTATTCAGAAAGTTGTCTTTCGTCTTTTCGATGATATTTGTAGAATCGACAAAGAAAAGGAAGTTGCGATAGCCCTGTTCGTAAAGATATAGCATAGCACCAGCCATAATAAGTGTCTTGCCACTTCCTGTTGCCATATGAAACAATAGGTGAGGTTTACGCTCCTTTGCTTCAAAATCATTATCCCAATAGATAATGAAATACTTAAAGCACTCCTCTTGATAGGGGCGTAGTTTCATCATCGGGTTAAGCGAAGTCGCAAAGTATTTTGGCATTTCGACATTAGCGATAGTTCGTCTGCCAAACTCTTCACAAAGCGTTTCTTGTAAATATTTCATAATGCTACTTCGTTTGATAGAATTGGTTATTTATCCTCTTGTCGCTTTCACTGATAGCAAACTCTGCATTATCAATTTCGGAATATGGAACATAAAGCAAGTTCTTATCCAAACATTCTATGAGAAAACGCTTTTGGTCTTCAATGGCAAGAGTCGTAAAATCCTCTGCATTGGCATCAATTTCTTTCGGATTAACTTTCCAACTAAGGAATCCTGTTTCTTGCATTTGTTCCCATATAGTAGCAAGTTCTTCGGTAGATGATGCTTGTTCAATATCATCAGCAAATTGCTGATTGGCTTTTGCAAGTTCACAGTAAACAAATGAGCCTCCGCCTTGCCAGTCTACAGATTTAGATACACCTGTTGTATCACCATTAACTACATTTTCTAATCGAACGACACAGTCATTCTTGCCATAGTCTAATTGCTCTACACCAATATATTTTCTGTTCATTTTATGAGCAACGGCAGCAGTTGTTCCACAACCTAGATGGTAGTCTAAAACAATGTCATTCTCGTCAGTAGCCAACTCTAATATTTGTTTTATCAGTTTTTCTGGCTTCTTACCATTCTTCAATTTAACACCACCTTCGTTTGCAATACCAGCCCATGATATGTGCCCCCAAAAATCGGTTAAAAGTTCTGTCACGCAGCGTTTCCCATCAATGTTTTGCATTTTTTCCGAATAAAATGCCAATGCACCACCTTGATAAAAATACATTTTAGATCCATCTGTGCGAGTATATTCTATTACATGGCCACAATCTTTTGAAGCTCTCATTAGTTTTTTAACTTGTTCAGTAGGTTTATGAGGGTCTCTGACACTTACTACATTAGTTGCATTATCATATGCATATTGAGAAATCAATCCGTCTTTTATAATTGACCATAAAGAAGTTCCATAAGATTTGCGTGCTTCCGCTTCAGAAGAAAAGCCAATACTTTTTAGCATAGCATCTTTAATTGGTGTGAAAGTCCAATCTTCAATATGTTCTGATTTGGTTAATACTTTATTGTAATTCTTGTTATATCCCACAGGAACATAGGATTTTCTGAATTTGAATTGAGATTTATCTTTGGTATAGAATAATATGTATTCCGTTACATCAATGGGACCGGGATTTACCGTTTTAAAGCCTGCTGGTGATGCAGTTTTTACTGAAATAATCTGTACTTTATTCTCTGCGCCAAAAATATCGTCCATTAGGACTGTAACATAGGCTAATTCATGATGGTCAATATGAACAAAAATTGCACCATCTTTCCTTAAAAGTTCTTTAGCAACAACAAGCCTATTTCGAGTAAAAGTAAGCCATGTGGAATGATTAAAACTATCATTATACCCAAAGCTATCATTGCCTGTATTATACGGCGGGTCAATATAAATCAACTTAACCTTACCAGCATACTTCTTTTTTAGCGAATGTAGTGCAAGCAAATTATTGCCCTTAATGATTAGATTGTCATCCATAGATATGCTATCAACCTCGTGCTCGCCATCTGCGTCATAGCGTTTGAAGTTTGTTAGCACCTTTGATTCCGTCAGGCGATTGATCTCGTCCGGCGCAAGTATTTCATTATAAAACACTTCGTTGCGTTTTGCATCCTCTTTTGTCTGCCCTCCTTCAAGAATACAATCTTTATACGGCCACGAAAGAACAACTTCGCGACTCTCTGAAAGAAAATCACCATCTTCATTAGTCAATCCGACTTTGTTTTTAAACGATGTATAGCTATCGGGCAAGAATCGTTTGTTCATTACAAACTTTTGAAACTTAACCTTATCAAATACCAAAACACTTTCAACCTCTGTAAAGAAATTGCGTTTCAGTCCATCGTGGGTAAGCAATTTTGCAATTAACTCTGGTCGGAGCGCAAGAGCTGCCTCTACAATTGCATTCTTCAGAAGTACACCATCTTCTGTGCAATAGGTGCTTTCCATGCGAAGAAGTTTCTCTAATTCTATAAATAGATTCTTGTTGTCCATATTATCTTCCTTTCCTCTCTATGTAAGAGATACT
>CAYXZF010000017.1:0-32183 GCA_964469845.1 uncultured Phocaeicola sp. | reverse complement strand
TTTATATCTTTGCACTATGAATCAGAGAAAATCAGACAAAAGAGTATTGGTAGGCATGAGCGGAGGCATCGACAGTTCGGCCACGTGCATCATGCTGCAAGAGCAAGGTTATGAAGTGGTGGGCGTAACGATGCGCACGTGGGATGTAGCTTCGGCCTTTTCCACACCCGGACAAGAAGAGCCCGACTTTATCCTCGAAGCCCGTGCCTTGGCGCAAAGACTCGGCATCGAGCACCATGTGGCCGATGTGCGCGAGGAGTTCAAGCAAGTCATCGTCAAGCATTTCATCGACGAATACCTGAAAGGGCGCACACCCAATCCTTGCGTGATGTGCAACCCTTTGTTTAAGGAACGCCTGCTCTGCGAATGGGCGGACAAGACCGGTTGCGACCGAATCGCCACCGGACACTATTGCCGCTTGGAGGAACGGCACGGAAAGCTCTATATCGTGGCAGGTGACGATGCGACCAAGGACCAATCGTACTTTTTATGGCGATTGCCGCAAGAGGTGCTCCGGCGCTTTCTCCTCCCCTTAGGCAACTACACCAAGCAGGAAGTGCGCGAATACTTGAAGCAAAAGGGTTTTGAAGCGAAAGCCAAAAGCGGCGAGAGTATGGAGGTTTGTTTCATCGAAGGGGATTATCGCGATTTCCTCCGCCGGGAATGCCCCGACATCGACACGTTCATCGGCTCCGGCTATTACGTGGACAGCAAAGGCGTGAAAATCGGCCGTCACCAAGGTTTTCCCTACTACACCATCGGCCAACGCAAGGGACTGGGAATCGCCCTTGGCCAACCCGCTTACGTGCTTCGCATCAACGCCGAGAAGAACACGGTCATGCTGGGCAATGCCGATGAGCTGAAGGCAGAGTACATGTTGGTGGAAGACAGCCTCATCACCGACCTGCAAGAGCTGCTCGCCTGCCCCTCGCTGACAGTACGCATCCGTTACCGCAGCAAGCCCATCCCTTGCCGGATGGTTCCTCTCGAAAACGGACAGATGCTCGTCCGCTTCCTCGCCGAAGCCTCGGCCGTTGCTCCGGGACAGTCCGCCGTGTTCTATGACGGACAGCGGGTATTGGGCGGAGCGTTCATCGCCTCGCAACGGGGAGTGAAGAAACTGGCCATGAACCGCTTCGAGGAGTAAACGCTCAATCACACCGTAAAAGTACATGAAATTATTGAATCACAGGCCGGTATCATACAGAGACTAATGAATTTTGCTTCGTCAGTCCCTGATTTTCGCCGGTCGGTGGCGGACATATAGAGCGTGCTGCCAATCACATCGGAAAAGGCAGCCCGCTGTAAAGGGCGATGCAACCCGTTGTATGTCTTATACTGATAAAATTTGGTATTATACTTACTAATAGTCGTTAATTATTTTGCAAAATACTCAGTCTTTAACCAATAGGCATAAATCGGATCTTGGAATGAAATTTCTCCAGCTTTGTTATCCAAAATATTATTCTTGATAAGAGCTGCCTTTGAGCGTGCTATTGAGGTCGTAGAAGATATTTTATAGCGGTGCATTACATCAGTAGAACTGATAGCCTTTTCGCCTGCAATAAGGACTTTAAGGTAGTTAAGTTGCTGTGTGGTCAATGTCTCGGTAATCGTTACAAACAACAAACTCAACTGCTCTACCAAGGCAGAGTGAGCCTCTCGCACAATATCAGTTGTACACACATTCTTTGTTCGCAACCACGACTGCTGTGCCAACTGCTGTGCATAGTATGGGTGATTATCTACAATCCACACAATCAAGTTGGCTGCATCCTCATTTATACTCTTGCCAGTATCTGCAAAGCGGCTGTTGAAGAACTCTACAAGATAAGACGTGTCAATCTTATTGAGGAACATCAGGTTGCCAAACTTGTAGAATGGCTTTGATGAGTTAGTAAACACCTCCATCATCATATGGCGTTTGCTGCCATAAAGGCAGTAGGCAACACTCTGGTGCTGCTGCCAATGCGAACGCAACTTCTTCTGGGAATAATCAGGATCAGTGAACTCAGCTATATTCTGGAACTCATCAATGCAGATGACGATTTTAAGTCCTTTTTTAGTTGCAATCTTCTCGGCAAGGTCAAGCACCTCGTCAGGATTCTGTTTCACAGTTTCCCAATCAAAATCGATTGATACTTCATTGGTAGGATCACTGCCAATCGAAATCTTTGGCACAAGATGCGAGAAGAAACTCTTTGCACTCTCAACAGCCTCCTCCCATTTCGTAGATGTTGCAGAAATGACCTTCTGTGCGAGCAACGAATAAAAGTGTTCCTCATTACGCACATTGAATAGGTCGATATGGCAGATTCGCAACTTATTATCCTGCTCCATAGCCAACTTCGCCGCCTTATTCACAAGCGAGCTCTTACCCCAGCGACGAGGTGAGATGATAATTGTATTTATCAACGAAGTAAAGTTCTGAACCAAGTTCGCAGTTTCTAACTCTCGGTCTGTAAAATTTTTCTCTGTTGCAATCTTACCAAAGATAAAAGGAGTTTCCATAATCCAATTTTTAATTATTCTACCGCAAAGAAAATGCAAGCCGAGTGCAGAACAAACTAATTTTGATTATGCCGAGACGTAGCTTTTCTTCACTTTCGGCGCAATATAGTACAAAATGTGTAATTACAACAAAAAGCGTATATACATCTTTTGTGGTATTAAAATTGATATGATTGTCACGACCTAAGTTTTTGCAAATTTTTGGACAGCCCCTATTCGTACATCCCAGGTCGTCTGAATTTATTTTCGTCTTTAATCTGTTGGCTCATTTCAGAGTTAGGAGGAAGAATCTCATAAGTAGAACTATACCCGTTGGCGGAATAAAGTTAGCGCATATTTAACTCTTCCAATAGGTTTATCATTTTTGTAGTTAATATATCAGTATAAGACAATTTATGATACTTTGTCTGTCTTTATCAATAGAGGAACCTATATTAATTTCTTCTATTTAGATGAGGAAAATAAAAAGTAAACCGGCGTATTTTTATGGTAAGTATCCGATAGAGTTTTCTCTACTGCTTTTCCCATACGTTGCATTCACCCTTTCGCCACCCTCTAACATACTGATTACCATAACTTTCGTGTGAAGGGAGCTTCAAAAAGCTCCTTTCACCGTTTCACACCGCCACGACAAGATATTGAAAGTTCTTCTTACATCCGTATAAAGAGGCTGATATGCGCATCGCTAACCCCGGGGGGGGGAAAAAGTGAAAGTGTGAAAGGAGATTATTCACTCTCCCTTCACACTGAAGCATTGGCTATCAACGGGTTAAAAACAGGTGACAGGAGTGAAGCCTTTCTAAAGAATCTATAACTATAAAGACGTGCAAATAATTTAAGAACGCAACCCGCAACTTTACAACTCCCGATAAAAACGCTTCGATGTTTCAACGAAAACGCCGAAGCGTTTTTTGAGTTCGCCTCGGCGTTTTTTTGAATTCGGGGAAGCGGGAGGACGGATTAACGTCCTCCGATAATGAAACCGGTGAAGCGCGGGAAGACCTTTTGCATAAAATGATAAAACACAAGACCTAATCCGACAACAACAAGAGGTATAACCAAATATCCCAATACCATAGTTAATTCCGAGGCTGGCTGCATCTGTTTAACCCAATACTTGGTAAGGAAAGCGATAGGCATCCCGTGATATGCGTAAATAAAGAAAGTACTTCCTGCCAACCATGTACTACATTTTAGTTTTTGACTTTCTATCCCATAGGCTGTCCACGAGATGACGGCTATCAGTCCGATGATAATTCCGATGTTATGAAGGAAACTCAAATGGTGTAATTCATGGTACTTGCAAAAAGTATCAGCCACAATAATCAACAAATAAAGAAAAGTGAAAGACAAGCGCAAAGGTTTGAACTTGACAATGAAATTATTTTTTGAGACAGCAAACCATGCACCGAAAGAAAAAAAGAACAAAGCGGTTATGCTGAAACCCACTATATGAAACCATAAGCCGAAACACCATAAAAGACCGAGAAAGATGACGCTCGCTACTTTTCCGTAACGGACAATCCCGTACACCAAAGGTGAACAGAGTATTACGACCATCAAATCGCGAATAAACCAAAATTGATAGCAAATAGGCGTACCCTCCCGATGATTCCAAAATACTCCAAACCAATCGGACAAAGTATATTCTGTTATTAGCTTGTTCATGCCGGAGGTCATGGAACTTAGAAATGTTTGAGTCTGGAAGAATAAGAACAATACTGCTATGTTCCAAAACACATAAGGGATAAGCAATGTACGAATACGTTTCTTCAGCTTAGTTTTATAGGCAGACAACGAAAACTCTGACTGCCTAAAAAAAAGAAAGCCCGACATGAAGAAGAAAAGGGGGACGGCTATGCGAGCCAACTCTTGGGACACGAGCTGATTAAGCATATCATGTAAAGGAAATTGTCCCTTAGAAACCAGGATTTTGCCACCGATATTGACTCTGTCTAAACCGGTGTGAATAAATACAACCGCTATGATAAGCGGAAATCTCAAAAACGTAATGGTCTTTGAGAGGATTTCATTGTTGGATAACATTTTGTTTTATTGATTTGTAGTGAATAACTATAAAAAACTAAAAGGCGTGCTCTTGGTAGCATTTCAGAAAGAGATGTACACAAAAACACGCCCACTCACAACAAATCAAAATGGGGTGCATCAACCTGTGTGCTTTCTCTGGGCTTGGAATAGAACAAAATTGGTCGTTTTTTCTATGGAAGAAATGCAGGTGGAGCAAATATAATGATATATGATGGATAGTCTTAATTCATAGGCTTTTATTTTAGGGTGAATACTGGAGCAAAGACATAAAAAAGGTGTGTACCCACTCGTTTCAGTCCGATAGAAGGTAACGACCAAATCACCTAAGCCCAAACTATAACAAGTCATAGGAACACACCCCATTGGGCGTATTCACCAAACTCATTTCTCGCAGGCTTAAAAATTGGTCGTTTTTATCTATCGTGAGAAACGGCAGTAAATACTAATATGTCTTTATTCTTTTTTTTATCTCGGTTGCAAAAGTACACTTTTCTTTTGACATATCAATGTTAGCGCAACATTAAAAAAGAAACCATATCTCTTTGCACTCCTTCCATCCGGTTTTCGGCTTACAGCTTCGCCGCAAACTCCCACGAGATGTAATTGTCAATGCTCATGCACACGTCGGCACTGAAAGCCATGCCGCCGGCGATAATCCGGTCCCAATCCTCTTCGGTCAGTTCGTCGAGGTCGGCACGGCGGATGCGGTTCTTCAAAAGACCGAACACCAAACCGGCATTGAAGTTGTCGCCGGCACCGATGGTGCTGACCGTCCGGAGGGGTTGCACGGGATAGTCCTTGCTGACAGTCTTGGTACGGAGACTGAGGCTTTCGGCACCGTTCGTACAGATAAGGCGCGGACAATAAAAGGCTGTCTTGCTCCGATAAATGCTATCGACATCGGTCAGACCGAACATATTTCCGAAGTCTTCGCCCGACCCTCGGATAATGTCGGCATACTCAAAGTTTTCGATAATAGTAGGCATCAACTTGAGGGCTTCGTGAGCGTGGGGGCTGCGGAAGTTCACATCGTAGTAGATAATGGCTCCCGCCTCGCGCGCCTTGTCGAGCAGTTCCTTCACCTTGTCGCGAATCTGCGGACTCACGGCATAGAAAGAGCCGAACATCACGATGTCGTCGGCGGTCACATCGGGCATGGGCATATCCAACCGTAGATTGGGATAATCCTTATAAAAAGAATACTCCGCATCGTTATGCTCGTTGAGGAACGCCAACGACACGGGCGACTTGCGGTCGGGATAAACGCTCACTCCGTCCGTAGCCACCCGGTTTTCCTTCATAAAGTCGAGGATGATGTCACCCACACGGTCGCCACCCACCTCGCTGATAAAACTCACGTTCGCTCCGGCACGTCCCAACGAGATGATGCCATTGAAGACGGAGCCACCCGGCACCGCCGCTCTCGGCCGGTTATCCTTAAACAGGATGTCAAGGATGGTTTCGCCGATTCCGATTACTCTTCTCATCCCGTCCTCTATTTGCTCAGTTCACGTGAACGTTCTCCCAGATAGCCGCCGTGATGACGCTTGCTGTACTCTTCGATGGTGAAGCGCGTTTGACGCATGGTCTCTACCACAAGAATATCGCCGATAACGGTCATGACGGTGGTCGAAGTCGTCGGAGTCATGCCCAGCAGACACACTTCATCGGGATGACCGGTGGCCAGACAAATGTCGGCGGCCTGCGCAAGGGGACTCTCCGGATTGCCGGTAATGACAATGTACTTGAGATTCGGATTCAGGATGTGCGACAAATGCGTGAGTTCCACTATCTCGCGGGTCTTTCCCGAATTGGAAATGAGCAGCATCACATCGTTTTCCTGCAACACGCCCAAGTCGCCATGCTGCGCCTCGCTCGGATGGAGGAAGACGGCGGGAATGCCCGTCGAACAGAAAGTGGTGGCAATGTTCATGGCTATCTGACCGGCCTTTCCCATGCCGGAAGTCACCAACTTGCCTTTCTTATGATGTACTTGTTCTACAATCAGCGCCACGGCCTTTTCAAATGCATCGGTCACAGGGATGTTCAGCACCGCCTGCGCCTCTTTCTTTAAAAGTTCGTTGATTGAATTCTTCATGATGTTGTGAATCTTATTTTAGTAATTCGATTAATTCATTCAAATTGTCGGCCACCGCATAATGTTCGTCCAACGGGCGATGGGCAAAGCGGGTGGCTTTTAAGTTTTTCAGAAAGTCAAGGATGCCGTTCCAGAAACCGTTTACATTATAGAATACGACCCGCTTGCCGTGATAGCCGATAACGGCGGAAGCCATGACGTGAAATACTTCGTCCAACGTGCCCACTCCGCCGGGAAGGGCCACAAGGATGTCCGACTCGCGAAGCATGACATCTTTGCGGTCGCTCAAATTATCGGTGCGGAAAGTCACATCGAGCAAATCGCTCACCATGGCTCTTTCTTCTAACAGGGTGGGTACCACGCCCATCACCAAGGCTCCCGCCTCGTGAGCGGACTGAGACACACACGCCATCAGCCCCCTGTCGGAACCGCCATACACCAAAGTCTTCTTGTTCCGTCCCAACCAGTCGCCCAATTCGCGGGCGGCGTTAAAGTATACTTCATCGACATTATCGGATGCCGAACAGAAAATTCCTATCCTTTCCATCGTTGTTTTATGTTATCAAACGCAAATATCCGCATTTTTTGACGAACGGCAATAACTTTTATTGTATTTTTGTCCGCAGAATGAAAAAGCAATCGGAAAAACATGAACTATAACACCCATACACTTCCCAACGGACTGCGCATCATTCATGCGTATCACGACTCGCCGGTGGCCTATTGCGGCTTTGCCGTCGATGCCGGTACCCGCGATGAGGCTCCTCACGAGCAGGGGATGGCACACTTTGTAGAACATCTGCTGTTCAAGGGGACCCGGAAACGACATTCGTGGCACATCGTGAACCGCATGGAGCACGTGGGCGGCGACCTGAACGCCTATACCAACAAGGAGGAAACGGTAGTGTACTGCGCCTTTCTGGTGGAACATCTGCCCCGTGCGGTGGAACTGCTGGCAGACATTGTTTTCCACAGCACCTTTCCGCAAACGGAGATTGACAAGGAAGTAGAAGTCATCATCGACGAGATACAGAGCTACGAGGACAGTCCGTCGGAATTGATATTCGACGATTTTGAGGAACTGATTTTCCCCGACCATCCCTTGGGGAGGAACATTCTGGGCAAGCCCGAACGCCTCCGCGAATTCACCACCCGGAATGCGTTGGACTTCACCCGTCGCCTTTACCGCCCGGAGAACATGGTGTTCTTCGTTCAGGGGCGTGTCGATTTCAAGCGAGTGATACGCCTGTTGGAGAAAGCTGCGGGCGATGTGCCGCAAGGAACAGCTATCCGTGAACGAGAAGTTCCCCCTCTCTACGTTCCCCGAAAACTGAGCCTCAACCGCCATACGCACCAAGCGCACGTGATGATGGGCGCAAGAGCCTACGAAGCGAACAACGAAAAGCGCACCGCCCTCTATCTGCTGAACAATCTGCTGGGCGGGCCGGGCATGAACAGCCGTCTGAACGTCTCGCTTCGCGAACGGAGCGGACTGGTATACACGGTGGAAGCCAATCTGATGTCGTACACCGACACGGGAGTTTTCTGCATTTACTTCGGTGCCGACCCGACGGACATCGAACGTTGCATCCGGCTGGTACACAAAGAACTGAAACGGCTGAGGGATACTCCCCTTTCGCCTGCCCGACTGGCAGCTGCCAAGAAACAGCTCATCGGACAAATAGGCGTGGCCCGCGACAACTTTGAGAACCGTGCCTTGGACATGGCCAAAACGTTTCTGCACCACGACCACATGGAAAAGCCCGAAGAAGTGTTCCGCCGCATCGACGCCCTCACGGCACACCAACTGTGGGAAGTGGCCAACGAAGTGATGACAGAAGAAAACCTGTCCACCCTGATTTATGTATAAACCTTAAAATAACAAACAATATGAAACCTTACCTTTATTTATTGGGTGCTCTGCTGGCGACATCCGTGCAGGCACAAACCAACGATTTGACACAAGGGCTCAGCATCTGGTTCGACAAGCCAACCCCGCTCACCGGAACGGCCTCGTTCTATAACTACAGCGCCGACCGCGACTGGGAAGAACGCTCTTTGCCCATCGGCAACGGAAGTCTCGGCGGAAACGTCCTCGGTTCCATCGCCGCCGAACGCATCACACTGAACGAAAAGACCTTGTGGCGCGGCGGACCGAACACCGCCAAAGGTGCCGACTATTATTGGAACGTAAACAAGGAATCAGCTCACCTCCTGCCCGAAATCCGACAGGCTTTTGTGGACAACGACTTGGAAAAGGCCGCCAAACTGACTCGCGAGAACTTCAACGGACCGGCCGCCTATGAGGAACACAGCGAACAACCTTTCCGCTTCGGCTCGTTCACCACCCTCGGCGAAGCCTACATCGAAACGGGACTGAGCGAAATCGGCATGACGGACTACAAACGTATCCTCTCGCTCGACTCGGCACTGGCTGTCGTATCCTTCCGAAAAGACGGCGTGAAGTACGAACGAAGCTACTTCGCCTCGTATCCCGACAGCGTCATGGTCATCAAGTTTGCCGCCGACCGACCGGGCAAGCAGGACCTGACTTTCAGCTACGCTCCCAACCCCGAAGCGCAGGGCAAGACCGTGCCCGACGGCACCAACGCTCTCCTATACACCGGCAAACTGAAGAACAACGGCATGGAGTTTGCCCTCCGCATCCGTGCGCAACACAAGGGAGGTACACTGACCGCTACCCCCGACGGCAAGTTGGTGGCCCAAGGAGCCGATGAAGTGGTGTTCCTCCTCACCGCCGACACCGATTATCGCATCAACTTCGACCCCGACTTCAAGAATCCGAAAACGTATGTAGGAGTAAACCCCGTGGAAAGTACGGCGGACATGATGAAGGCCGCCGCCGCACACAGCTACGACGAACTGAAAGCACGCCATCAGGCAGACTATCTGAGCCTGTTCAACCGTGTGAAACTGCAAATCAATCCTCACGCCCCGATGACGTTGGAATATCCGGGCGTACGCGACCTGCCCACCTACCGCCGGTTGGCACGCTATCGCAAAGGAATGCCCGATTATCAGTTGGAGACCATCTACTATCAGTACGGCCGCTACCTGCTCA
Organism: uncultured Phocaeicola sp.; assembly: GCA_964469845.1. Classification (GTDB taxonomy): domain Bacteria; phylum Bacteroidota; class Bacteroidia; order Bacteroidales; family Bacteroidaceae; genus Phocaeicola. The sequence goes on along the minus strand of CAYXZF010000017.1, from coordinate 22,443 downwards.
TCGCCGGTTCACGTCCCGGCAACCTCCCCGCCAATCTGCAAGGCATGTGGGCCAACGGTGTGGATGCGCCTTGGCATGCCGACTATCACAACAACATCAACATCCAAATGAACTACTGGCCCGCCTGTCCGACCAACCTGAGCGAATGCAATTGGCCGCTCATCGACTTTATCCGTACACTGGTGAAACCCGGCGAAAAGACGGCGAAGGCTTACTTCGGAGCACGCGGCTGGACAGCCTCCATTTCGGGTAACATCTTCGGCTTCACCTCGCCGCTCAGCAGCCAAGACATGTCGTGGAACTTCAACCCGATGGCAGGTCCGTGGCTTGCCACTCACATTTGGGAATACTACGACTACACACGCAACAAGCAGTTCCTGAAAGAAGTGGGCTATGACCTGATAAAGAGCAGCGCCGACTTCTGTGTGGACTATCTGTGGAAACGTCCGGACGGAAGCTACACCGCCGCGCCCTCCACTTCGCCCGAACACGGACCGGTGGACGAGGGAGCGACCTTTGTGCACGCCGTCATCCGTGAAATTTTGCTCAATGCCATTGATGCCTCCAAGGCGCTCGGCACAGACAGCAAGGCACGCAAACAGTGGCAGGAAGTGCTGGCCAACCTCGTGCCCTATCAGACCGGCCGCTACGGACAGCTGATGGAATGGTCGCGCGACATCGACGATCCGAAAGACGAACACCGTCACGTAAACCACCTCTTCGGTCTGCATCCGGGACACACCCTCTCGCCCATCACCACTCCCGAACTGGCGAAAGCCGCCCGCATCGTCCTCGAACATCGCGGCGACGGAGCAACCGGCTGGAGCATGGGTTGGAAACTGAACCAATGGGCACGTCTGCAAGACGGCAACCACGCCTACACCCTGTTCGGCAACTTGCTGAAGAACGGCACAATGGACAATCTGTGGGATACTCACCCGCCCTTCCAGATTGACGGAAACTTCGGCGGAACGGCAGGCGTGACCGAACTGTTGCTGCAAAGCCACATGGGCTTCATCCAACTGCTTCCCGCACTCCCCGACGCATGGAAAGAAGGCAGCGTGGAAGGATTGTTGGCACGAGGCAACTTTGAAGTAAATCTGTACTGGTCAGAAGGACAGTTGCAAGAGGCCGTCATCACCTCCCGCGCCGGCGAACCTTGCCGGGTGAGATACGGCGACCAAACTCTCTCCTTCAAAACGAAGAAAGGACAAAGCTACACGCTGACCCTTTCCGAAGGCCGGTTGGTAAAAACCCCCTCGGAGAGATAAATCAAAAAGACTTCGGTGAAAATAATTTTTCCCGAAGTCTTTTTTTATTTTGCGGCGGCGTATGAATGGAGACGCCGACATTCGGTGTCAATCCCTCGTCATGGCCTTTCACCGAAGCCTCCTCGCACGCACTTCTGCAACACCAACAAACTCTCCGGACCCATATTGAAAAGCAAATCGGCAATGCTCAGGTTGGGCAGGAAGCCGAATTTATCCTTGAATACCTGATAGTAAGGCGCAGGATGGAAGTCGGGGTCTGCCGTGCGGAAGTCTCGTTTGGGATGAATGAGTTCGCGGAAGTCCGACTCACCCGCAAGAAAGTCGGTACGATACTCGGCAGTGCCCTCCACTTGCGGATGAATGTCAATCAGACTGCACACCAAGGCACAGATTTCCTGATTGTAATCCCACAGAAAAGGAAACTTCTTTTCGTAAAACACGCGGAAGTCATCGGCATAATACTCAAAGAAAGGACTGTTGCGATAGTTGGACACAAGGGCATTCCAGTGCATGTGACGCCAGTTCCCGTGGTCGGAAATTCGCACATCCTTCATGGGGCACTTCAAACTTTCACTCTTCTCCGTAGGGATGGTCAGAGCCAACGGACCATCGGCGGCGGCAATGACGCAACGGTTGCGATAAGTCTGCTTCACGTAGTTGTCATGACGTTCGATGCAGACCTTGTCGGCGACAAAGAGCTTGGCATAATACTCCACGGGAGCCAAATAGGCGGAAGTAAGATAGACAGTCGTTTTCGGATTCATTGTACACGTTGAAAAAAGCGCTCCTTCCGCGAAGGATACCAGATGCGGGCAGCACGTCCCACGAGGTAATCGTGAGGTACCAGACCGAAGAGGCGCGAGTCAGACAAATTGATGGGATTATTGGACGACATCCAGTAGTAATCCTTCGTAAAGGTATAGTGGTCCACAGGTCGCCCGTCCACCCGGAGCGTATCACCGCTGACCGATGCCCGCCTTCCCTCGTGACGAACGATGGTATTACACAGCAGGGTGACATTCCAAGGCCATACCTTCACCGCCTTTCCCTTGGCGGGAATCACCAACGGATGGCTGTCCGCCGAATCGGCTTCGTGGACGGGACGGATGTCGAGCGAACCGCCCAGCCGTTGTCGGATAAGGTATAGTTCATAATGACTGAAACTGCGCACGTAACGACCTTCGGCATATCCCACGAGGTTGTTCCCCGTAATGCCCAGCGTATGCAACGTGTACAACAGCGTGTCCTCGCCCTCAAGGGGATAAGCATAGAGCGACTTACTGTCGGGACTGAGTACACGCCCCCCGGTGGGCAACAAGTCGCGGTTGAGCATCAGCGTATCGCCGGGCAGACCGACGCAACGACTGATGTAAAGTCCGCGGGCAAAGACGGGAAGTTCCCGATGGGTCGGGACGGGATTGTTAAAAAGCACGATGTCGCCCCGACCGACCGGTCGGGAAGCGATGCGACTCGTTGTAAAAGGCAATCTCAAGCCGTAACTCCATTTGTTCACCAGTACCCGCTCGCCTTGATAGAGCGTGTTCTCCATACCCGTAGAGGGAATGGTACACGAGGTCAGGACAAAGGTCTTGACCAACAATACAAGCAGTATCGCTGTCAGCAGGACTTTTATGCAACTGGAGAAACGGCGCATGGAAACAGTTTCTACTTGATGTTATCCACCCATGAGAACAGTCGGTTCCAACGGATTCTGCCGTCCAGCCATCCCCGGTCGGGGTCGAGAGAAAGCCAGATGAAGATAGGCTTGCCCACGATGTGGTCTTCGGGAACGAAACCCCAGAAACGGGAGTCGGCCGAGTTGTGGCGGTTGTCGCCCATCATCCAGTAGTAATCCATTTGGAAAGTATACTTGTCCGTTTCCTGTCCGTTGATGTAAATCTTGCCATCCTTCACTTGCAGGTCATTGCCTTCGTAAGCATGGATGCAACGTTCGTACAGCGGCAGGTTGTCGAGCGTCAAGTCGATGGTTTCGCCTTTCTTCGGAATCCACACCGGACCGTAGTTGTCCGTAGTCCATCCTGTCAGTTTGTTTACCGGATAAAGCCCTCCGGCATCATCGCCCGGCACCGGTACGATAGAGGATACAATGTCCTTACGCGCCAGCAACGCCTCCTTCGCACGGTCGGTGAGCGGCATGTTGTAAGCTTTTTCCGTCGGCATATAGTAGGTCAGGTCTTCCCGGCTGATACCCAATTCGCGAACCAATTCCTCGGGGATGGGCTTCAGCACTTTCACCAAGTAGCGATATTGCACGTTGTCCGGTTCCTTGTTGGCCACCCCGTCCAGATAGACGATGCGATTCTTTATTTCCAAGGTTTGTCCGGGCAGGCCGACACAACGCTTCACGTAGTTCTCCCGCCGGTCTACCGGGCGGCTGATGACTTCACCGAACAAGGCGGGATTGTCTTGGATGTATTTCCGACCCGTGGCATAATAGTGGTCGTACACCATGCGCTGCTGCACGGCGTCCAACGCGTTCAGATTGACAGCGGTCTGCGTCAGTTCGCGTCCCGCTTGGATGCTCAGGCGATAGATGTCTTCGGCCGGCATGCCAAGAGCCACCGTGTCACCCGCCGGAAAGTTGAACACCACGATGTCGTTCAGCTGTACATGACCCAAGGCTTCCACGCGCTTGTAGTCCCACTTCGGCCATTCGATGTACGACTTCGTGTTCAGCACCGGCATCGTGTGCTGCGTGAGAGGCATGTGCAGAGGAGTCTGCGGAATGCGGGCACCGTAACTCATCTTACTCACAAACAGATAGTCGCCCACCAACAACGACTTCTCCAACGAAGACGAGGGGATGACGTAGTTCTGAAAGAAGAACAGATTGACGAAGTACACCGCTACAAGTGCGAACACAATGGCATCCACCCAACTCATGACACCACGAACGGTGGCATTCTTGGAGTGCTTCCACCAAGTCCAAGGGATTTTCCGAGTGATATAGGCATCGAAAATGAAAGGAATAACCAACCATCCCAACCAACTCTTCAGCCAGAAAAGGAATACAAGATAAAGCGTCAATACTCCGATGAACTTTATCCATTGCTTACGTTCAGCCTGTATCTTCATGTTTATTAAAATTGGAATAAATCGTTCATACCCAGAAGACCTTCATGCGAAGCTGTGTATTCGGCCGCTAATACGGCTCCGAGCGCAAAACCCTTGCGATTCTTCGCATCGTGCGTAATCACAATACTGTCGGCCTCCGACTCATAAGTGATGGTATGGATACCGGGCACTTCACCTTCGCGAATGGAGCTGACCGGAATTTCATCGGCTTCGCAAACGGTGCTGCCGCTCACGCTGCCATCGGAAGCCGTCAAGGTGCCTTTCACCCACTTGGACTTACGAGCCAATCGGTCTATCAAGCCTTCGGCCAACGTAATGGCTGTTCCGCTGGGCGCATCGAGCTTGTGTACATGATGCGTCTCTACCATCGAGACTTCATAATCGGGGAAGTGGTTCATGATGCCTGCCAAATACTTGTTCACAGCCGAGAAGATGGCTACCCCCAAGCTGAAATTGGACGACCAGAACAAAGTCTTTCCACCTTCGAGGCAGTATTTCTTCACTTCCTCGCCATGTTCTTCCAGCCACCCCGTACTGCCCGATACGAGCTTCACGCCGGCGGAAAAAGTCTTCATATAATTTTGATAAGCCACCATAGGATTGGTAAACTCGATGGCTACATCGGCACTCTTGAACGCTTCCGATTCAAAATCCCGCTGATTGTCGATGTCGATAATGCTTACTATCTCATGTCCGCGGGCTACGGCAATCTTTTCGATTTCCTTGCCCATCTTTCCGTATCCGATTAATGCTATTTTCATTTTAACAAGTTTTTATCGGGGGACAAAGATAACGTTTTTCGGTGTAAAACATAAAAAAAGAAGGAAGTGCTTTTGACACATCCCTCCTTTTTTATCCATAAATAACTTTCTTCAACCTTTTCATTCGCCGATGGAGTGCTTTTAAATGGCGGCAAACGCCTGCTCCAAGTCGGCCAGGATGTCATCGATATGCTCCGTACCAATGCTCAAACGAACCGTGGATGGAGTGATGTGCTGACGAGCCAGTTCCTCGGCAGTCATCTGCGAATGGGTGGTGGTATAAGGATGAATGACCAGACTCTTCACATCCGCCACATTGGCCAGCAACGAGAATATCCGCAAAGCGTCGATAAACTTCCAAGCCTCCTCTTGCCCTCCTTTGATTTCGAAAGTGAAAATGCTGGCGGCTCCTTTCGGAAAGAGTTTTCCGTAAAGCGCATGGTCGGGATGTTCGGGCAACGACGGATGATTCACTTTCGCCACCTTCGGATGACGAGCCAGATAATCCACCACCTTCAGGGCGTTCTCCACATGACGTTCCACACGGAGCGACAAAGTCTCAAGTCCCTGCAACAAAATGAAAGCGTTGAACGGTGAAATCGTGGCACCCGTATCGCGCAGAATGACCGCCCGGACACGGGTGACGAAAGCCGCCGCGCCCGCTACATCGGCAAAAACGGCTCCGTGATAGCTCGGATCGGGCTTGGCCAGCGTGGGAAACTTGTCGGGACAAGCTTTCCAGTCGAAAGTGCCGGCATCCACAATCACACCGCCCAAGCTGCTGCCGTGTCCGCCGATAAACTTGGTGGCGGAATGGATAACGATGTCGGCTCCGTGTTCTATCGGGCGCAACAGGTAGGGAGTGGCAAACGTATTGTCCACCATCAAAGGGATGTGATGACGGTGGGCAACCTCAGCCACCGCATCAATGTCCGTCACTTCGGAGTTCGGATTGCCGAACGTTTCTACATGGATAGCTTTAGTATTCTCTTGGATAGCCGCTTCGAGGGCTTGACGGTCATTGACATGAACGATGGTGCTGCTCACTCCCCAACCGGCCAGCGTGTGGGTAATGAGGTTGAACGAACCGCCATACAGATTGTCGGCCGCCACCACATGGTCGCCCGCCTGCAAGATGTTCTGCAAGGCATAGGTCACCGCCGCCGCTCCCGAAGCCACCGCCAGACCGGCCACACCGCCTTCGAGTGCCGCCACACGAGCTTCGAACACTCCTTGCGTGGAATTGGTCAGACGTCCGTAGATGTTTCCCGCATCGCGCAAACCGAAGCGGTCGGCGGCATGCCGCGAGTTGCGAAACACATACGAAGTGGTTTGGTAGATGGGTACGGCACGCGCATCGGTGGCCGAATCGGGCTGCTCCTGTCCCACGTGAAGTTGTAACGTTTCAAAGTGTAATTTGTTGGTTGCCATAGTTCCTTTTTTTGATTAAGAGTTATCACTTGTTTTGATGCCGCAAAGTTAAAAAGAACAGAATTATCGAACAAGACCAGACGAAAAGTTGGAAAATATCTCTAAATTTGCATCAAGAAACAGAACAAGCAACTTGTTTGCGCCTTCGCAAAACTTAAAAAAAAGAATGTGATTCTTATGGAAACATTAGACAAAACCGATCTTCAGATTCTCCGCACCTTGCAAGAGAACGCCCGACTCACCACCAAGGAACTGGCCGCCCGCGTAAACCTCTCCTCCACCCCCGTCTTTGAACGCCTGAAGCGGCTGGAACGCGAAGGATACATCAAAAAATACATCGCCATCATCGATGCCGACAAACTTAACCAAGGATTCGTGGTGTTCTGCAACGTCAAGATGAAACGCATCAACCGCGAAATAGCCAACGAGTTCCGCAACGTTGTCCGAGACATCCCCGAAGTGACGGAATGCTACAACATCTCCGGCAGTTTCGACTACCTGCTGAAAATCCACGCTCCCAACATGAAGTATTACCAGCAATTTGTGCTGAACATCCTCGGCACCATCGAAATGCTCAGTTCCGTAGAAAGCATCTTCGTAATGGACGAAGTAAAGCACAATTACGGCATACATATATAAATATGGCAAACGCTGAGATTTTTTCTCTATTTTTCTTTACCTTTGCAGTGATATGGAAAAATATATATACGAATTGAAGATGAAGGTACGCGACTATGAATGCGACCTCCAAGGCATTGTAAACAACGCCAACTACCAGCACTATCTGGAACATACCCGCCACGAGTTCCTGACTTCGGAAGGTGTCAGCTTCGCCAAGCTGCACGAGCAGGGAATAGACCCCGTGGTGGCACGCCTCACCATGGCATTCAAGACTCCCCTCCGCAGCGGCGATGAATTCGTATCCAAACTCTACCTGAAAAAAGAAGGCATCAAATACGTATTTTGCCAGGACATATTTCGTTTTTCCGACCGGAAAATGGTCATCAAGGCAACCGTGGAAACCGTCTGCTTGGTAAACGGACGACTGAGTGACAGTTCCCTCTTTGACGAACTCTTCAAGAATTACCTCAACCGATGATGCAAAACGAAGCGATACACGCACTGGCGCTGACCCGGATTCCGGGATTGGGAGCGATTGGCGCACACAATTTGGTCAACGCCATGGGAAGCGCGACCGAAGTATTCCGCGAACGGAAAAACCTCCTTCAACTGATTCCCGGCATTTCCGAACGACTGGTCAAAGCACTGGATTGTCCCGAAGCGTTCCGCCGGGCCGAAGAAGAATGGACCTTTGCCGAGCGCAACCACATTCGCTGTCTGCCCATGACACACGAAGACTATCCGTCGCGGCTCCGCGAATGTGAAGATGCACCGCCCGCACTTTTCTATCGGGGAAGCGCCGACCTCAACGCCCTTCGTATCGTCAGCATAATCGGCACCCGCAAAGCTACCCCCTACGGAGAAGAACTTTGCAACAGTTTTCTGACAGACTTGGCCAAAATCTGTCCGAACACACTCATCGTAAGCGGACTGGCCTACGGCATTGACATCCATGCGCACCGCTCCGCCTTGCAGAACGACCTCGAAACCGTAGCCGTTTTGGCACACGGACTCGATCGCATCTACCCCACCGCCCACCGAAAAACAGCCGTCGAAATGCTGAATCAAGGAGGGTTACTCACCGAATTTATGAGCGGCACCAACCCCGACCGTCCGAACTTTGTGAAAAGAAACCGCATCGTAGCAGGCATGAGCGATGCCGTTGTCGTCGTAGAATCGGCCGCCAAAGGCGGTGCGCTGATTACCGCCGAACTGGCAGGAAGCTATCATCGCGACTGCTTCGCCTTCCCCGGCAGAATCACCGATGAATACTCTTCCGGCTGCAACAACCTCATCCGCAACAACAGCGCCAGCCTCATTACCTCCGCCGAAGACTTTGTAGAGGCTATGGGATGGAACGCCTCCGTCTCCCCCAAACAGAAAGCGATACAACGGCAACTCTTCCCCGACCTGAGCGAAGAAGAAACCCGCGTGGTACAACTTCTCCAAAAAGCAGATGAAGGAATGCAAATCAATATCCTCGTAGTGGAAGCAGACATCCCCATCAACCGCATGAGTGCCTTGCTCTTCGAACTGGAAATGAAAGGAGTGGTTCGGGCTTTGGCAGGCGGAGTCTATCGGGCGGTGTGAGGACGAACTGCAATCTCGTGCTCAAAACTGTGAATACCTTGGTGCTGCGAAATATGGGGGATGTGTAGAAAAGAGGAAATGTAAAAAACTCCTGCCACCCATTTCCCGATAGAATAGCAATCGGGATGCGGGGCGGCAGGAGTATAAATAAAAAGGGAATCAACGATTATCGGACAGCGATTTCCGCAAATCCCATCTGTTCGCCTTCATTCACCATTTTAGTAGGACGCAACGAGATGTAGCGAGCGTTAATTGGGGTGAAATAAACGGATTGGAGAATGGGGTTGTGCTTGATGTTCGAGAACTCACCTTGCTTCACCACTTGATTAATGCCATCAGCTTCCATACCCACCGCTATTTCATAGCTTGAAATCAAGCCCTTGTTGTACACGCTTTGGTCGGGCAAGTAATGGAAGGAAGTGATGGTACGTTCGCCTCCAAGGTCGATGATAAGACGCTCGCCCTGCACAAAGCAAGTGGTAGCAGCATTCTTGTCGTTCACCTTGGCTGCCTCTTCTTCGGGAACACCCAGCAAAGTGTACTTATAGCTCTTCATATCTTCGGTCTTCTGTTCGAAAGACACATCGGTAGTTTCACCCGCATAGTAAGCCTCGATGTTATTGATGGTGAGACAGGCACGGGCATCGCTGATGTTCACGCGAATCTTGTCGGTATTCACGGTCTCGAAGCGAAGCAGACGCTTGTAGCCGATGGTAGTCGATTCTTCGTTCAGCTTTACGGGAAGCCATTCGCCATTCTGATTGTATTCCACGGTAAACGCCTTGACACGCTGACCCAACGGAATGTATTCCTGCAAAAGCATCCGGTTCACTTGCGTAGCCTTAGGCAAAGCAAATTCGATGATGGCTGAAGTCACGCTGTCGGCAGTCGCCCAATAAGTTTCGTAATCGCCATCGGTGATGGCCTTGGCACAATAAGCACCTCCACGCTCGTTGGTCACAGAGGGAACGATACCGGCCAACAGATTGTCGGCCAACTGCTTCTGCACGTTCTTATAGAAGTTTACGGCATTGGCAGAATCCACGGGATGAATCAATCCGTTGCGATCCACCGGAAAGTTAAGGAGCAAGGTGGCATTGTGTCCTACACTTCGATAATAAAGGTCGGACAACTGGTCTACGGTCTTCACACGACCGTCTTCTTCGGGGTGATAGAACCAACCCGGACGGATGGACACGTCACATTCGGCAGGCACCCATTGATTACCATCGGAATGACCGTATTGCAGCTCACGATACCTTGCATAACCGGGAAATACCTCACCGGCACGGAGGAATGACCAGTTAGTGGCACCGGCATAACCACTTTCGTTACCCACCCAACGACAACCGGGACCGCCGTCGGAGAAGATGATGGCCTGTGGCTGAAGTTCGTCCAGAAGTTCGTAAATCTTCGGATAGTTATAATAGTTCTTTCGGTCGATGGTTCGGCTGTCTTTTGCACCGCCGTACCAACCGTCACCACCATTGGCGCCGTCGAACCACACTTCGAACACTTCGCCATAGTTGGTCATCAATTCGCGCAACTGCTTGTGGAAGTAGTCCACATATTCGGGAGAAGCATAATTGCCTTGATGACGATCCCAAGGCGAAAGATAAACGGCAAACTTAATGCCGTACTTTTTACAAGCGGCTGCCAACTCGCCCACAACGTCTCCCTTACCGTCTTTGTAAGGAGTGTTGCGAATGCAATACTCAGTAAGTTGGGTCGGCCACAGACAGAATCCGTCGTGATGCTTGGCCGTCAGGATGACTCCTTTCATACCGGAAGCGACAAAAGTCTTAACCCATTGCTCGCAATCCAATTTGACGGGATTGAAAGTTGCCGGATCGGAATCACCGTATCCCCACTCGCGGTCGTTAAACGTGTTCAGGCCAAAATGTACAAAAGCATAGGTCTCCATCTTTTGCCACTCAACCTGTTTCGGCTCGGGAACGGGCAAAATGGCTTCGGGAGCCTGTACGGATGGCGCACAAGCCGAGAGCATCGCAGCAGCCATTCCGGAAAACAAGAGATTGAAACGTTTCATAATGATTAAGATTAAATTTTGACAAAGATAGAAAAATCCGACGAATAATAAAAACCGCCATGAATAAAAAACAGGAATGCCCTGCCGAATGGCAGAACATTCCTTTGCATATATGACACTTTTAACAAGTGTCGGGGGGAGGGAATACCGATTAGTCGGCCAACTTTGCGCAAATGAACTCGCGGTTCAAGCGGGCAATGTTGCTGATAGAGATGCACTTCGGACATTCGGCTTCGCAAGCGCGAGTGTTCGTACAGTTACCGAAGCCCAATTCATCCATCTTAGCCAACATAGCCTTGGCGCGACGAGCCGCTTCTACCTTACCCTGCGGCAACAAAGCCAATTGGCTTACCTTGGCAGAAACGAACAACATGGCCGAACCGTTCTTACAAGCTGCGGCACAAGCGCCACAACCGATACATGCTGCCGCATCCATAGCCTCGTCTGCAATGGGCTTGGGAATAGGAATTGCGTTTGCATCAGGGATACCGCCTGTGTTTACGGAAACATAACCACCGGCTTGCATAATCTTGTCGTAAGCGCCACGGTCTACCATCAAGTCGCGGATAACCGGGAAGCCGGCCGAACGCCACGGTTCAACAGTGATGGTGTCACCATCGTTGAAACGGCGGATATAAATCTGACAAGTAGTAGCACCTGTTGCCGGTCCGTGCGGATGACCATTGATGTACAATGAACACATACCACAGATACCTTCGCGACAATCGTGGTCGAACACGATAGGTTCTTCACCCTTGTTAATCAATTCTTCATTCACGATGTCCAACATTTCGAGGAATGAAGTATCGCCTGGCATATCCTTCACCGGGATGGTCTGGAAATGACCTTTTTCCTTCGGACCTCTCTGACGCCAAACTTTCAGTGTAAAGCTTATATTTTTATCCATAATATACGATTTTAAAGAAGAATGAAGACAGCCGCCTTACGGCGGGAATGAAGACATTCGATTGAAAAAGTCTTCATTCTCCATTCTTAATTCTTAATTTTTAATTCTTATAGTTACGAGTTTGAACCTTAGTGAACTGATAGTTCAAGTCTTCCTTGATAAGTTCAGGTTCATTGCCTTCGCCTGTGTACTTCCAGCAAGCCACATACGAGAACTTGTCATCGTGACGGAGGGCTTCACCTTCCGGAGTCTGATGTTCTTCACGGAAATGGCCACCGCAAGATTCTTCACGGTTCAAAGCATCGTAAGCCATCAACTCACCGATGCTGATGAAATCTTCCAAGCGCAACGCTTTTTCGAGTTCAACGTTCAAGTCATCGGCACTGCCCGGAATGCGAAGATCGCTATAGAATGTCTTACGCACTTCCTTCAGTTTGGCAAGAGCGGTAGTCAGCGATTCCTTGGTACGTCCCATACCAACGAAGTCCCACATTACGTGACCCAATTCCTTGTGGATAGAGTCTACCGAACGTTTACCCTTGATGCTCATCAACTTGTTGATGCGAGCTTTCAAAGCCTTTTCCGCTTCTTCAAATTCCGGCAAGTCGGTAGAGAAGCGCGGAACCTGAATCTGGTCGGCCAAGTAGTTTTGGATAGTGTACGGCAACACGAAGTAACCGTCTGCCAAGCCCTGCATCAAAGCAGACGCGCCGAGGCGGTTTGCACCGTGGTCGGAGAAGTTGGCTTCACCGATAGCGAACAGACCCTTGATGGAAGTCATCAATTCGTAGTCTACCCAAATACCACCCATTGTGTAGTGGATAGCCGGGAAGATCATCATCGGAGTCTTATATGGATTTTCATCTGTAATTTCTTCGTACATGTCGAACAAGTTACCGTAACGGGCGCGAACCACGTCTTCGCCCAAACGTTCGATGGCGTACTTGAAGTCCAAGAATACAGCCAAACCGGTGTTGTTCACACCAAAACCGGCATCGCAACGTTCCTTTGCGGCACGAGAAGCCACGTCACGCGGCACCAAGTTACCGAATGCCGGATAACGGCGTTCCAAGTAGAAGTCACGGTCTTCGTCAGGAATATCCGTCGGCTTCTTCTTGCCTGCCTGAAGAGCCTTTGCGTCTTCAATCTTCTTCGGCACCCAGATGCGGCCATCGTTACGCAACGATTCGGACATCAATGTCAGCTTAGACTGCTTGTCGCCGTGTACGGGCACACAAGTCGGGTGAATCTGTGCGAAACAGGGGTTAGCAAAGTAAGCACCCTTGCGGTAGCACTGCATGGCAGCCGAACCGTTACAGCCCATTGCGTTAGTAGACAAGAAGTAAGTATTACCGTAACCACCGGTACCGATAACTACGGCATGAGCGGCAAAGCGTTCGATCTTGCCGGTAACCAAGTTACGAGCCAAGATACCGCGAGCGCGTTCCACACCTTCGTTGTCTTTAACCAATACCACATCCAACATTTCGTAGCGAGTGTACAACTTCACGTTACCGCATTGAACTTCGCGGCTCAAGGCCGAGTAAGCGCCGAGCAACAACTGCTGACCGGTCTGACCGCGGGCATAGAACGTACGGGATACCTGTGCGCCACCGAATGAACGGTTGTCGAGCAAGCCGCCGTATTCGCGAGCGAAAGGAACACCCTGAGCCACACACTGGTCGATGATGGCATTAGACACTTCGGCCAAACGATATACGTTTGCTTCACGGGCACGGTAGTCACCACCCTTGATTGTATCGTAGAACAAGCGATAAACGGAGTCACCGTCGTTCTGATAGTTCTTGGCGGCATTGATACCACCCTGTGCCGCGATGGAGTGAGCACGGCGTGGAGAGTCCTGGATGCAGAAGTTCAACACTTTGAAGCCCAGAGCACCCAAAGAAGCAGCTGCGGAAGCACCTGCCAAACCGGTACCAACAACGATAATGTCGAGGCGACGCTTGTTGGCCGGGTTCACCAATTTCTGGTGAGCTTTATAATTGGTCCATTTTTCGGCTAATGCGCCTTCAGGAATTTTAGAATCTATAGTAGCCATAATTGATTGATGATTTTAAATTGATGATTTATGAAATTAGCAGCTTCCACCGCACAACCAATAGTACAATACTACAACAGCAAAACCAAGAACAACGAGGGTAGAATAGATGTTACCGATTACTCTCCAACGTTCGAACCAAATCTTGTTGTTCCAGCCCAAAGTGTGCAATGCGCTCCAGAAACCGTGAGTCAGGTGGAACCACAAAGCAACCAGCCATACCAAGTAGAGGATAGAATACACAGGGCAAGAGAACGTGTTCACTATGTGGAAAACGCCGTTGGCCACGTTAGCGGTATCAACATGCATACCCATCATGTGAAGAACTTCCGGCAGCTGCATCTTTGCCCAGAAATTGAACAAGTGCAAGCCCAAGCCCAAAATCACGATAATACCCAAAACGAGCATGTTCTGGGAAGCCCATTCCACACCTTTTGGCTTGGCACTGACGGCATAACGTTCGCTACCACGGGCAGCGCGGTTCTGCATCGTCAGCCAAAAAGCATAGATGATGTGAATCACTACCAAGGCAGCAAGTCCGGCAGTAGCCACCAGCGCATACCAGTTGGCACCCAAGAACTCACAAATCATGTTGTAAGCCTCTCCAGAGAAGATAGCAACAAGATTCATCGCCATGTGAAATGTCAAAAACAGGATAAGGGCTAGACCGGTAACGCTCATCACCACTTTCCTTCCAATAGATGAATTACTTAACCACATAAATGATTGAATTTAAATTATTTAATTGTTAGTACTAAAAATTTTTCAAAATTAATAGTGTTTCCCATGCAAAAGTAAATTTATTATTTCGATAATACAAGCAATTAGGGAAATAATTCTTTATTAATCTGCAACAAAACAAAGTTTTCGGTTCTTTTAGCCGTCTTCCAAAGGATTATTCCTACCTTTGCAAACTCACTATCAACACTTAACCATGAAGAAAGGAATCCTCTTGTCGGTTCTCTGCCTGATGGCGGTCTGCCGGCTCAGCGCCCAGAACTGGGACATCAACACCGTGAAGCAAGTAAACAGTTGGGATATGCACGGACTCAGCCGCGGACTTTCCTATAGCGGCATTGCCCTGCCCGTCGGCATCCCGACCGCCATGGGCGTCTATGCCTTGATTAAGAAAGACCGTCCGTTGCTGAAAGACGCTATATATATAGGTACAAGCGTCATCGAAGCAGTAGGTCTCACCTACGGCATGAAATACGCTTTCGACCGCCGCCGCCCTTACGAGAAATATCCCGACCGCATACACCCCATCGAAGCCGAAGACAGCCCTTCGTTCCCTTCCGGGCATACGGCTTCGGCCTTTTCATTGGCCGCCTCACTCTCCATCACTTACCCTAAGTGGTATGTCATAGCTCCCTCGGCCGTATGGGCTTGCGGCGTAGGCTTGGCTCGCATCAACCAAGGGGTACATTATCCGAGTGACGTATTGACCGGTGCCGCCATCGGTGTGGGTTGTGCCTTTGTCAATGTCTACATCAACCGCTGGCTCAATCAACTCATCCTGCCGAAATAATCCGAAAGACAAAGAAACACCGCTTATTTGATTTTCTCCGGGATGTACCGTAATTGCAGGTACTGCTCACCGGGTTGCAGATAGTTTTCTTCAAAGAAAAATGCAGGAATGGTAAAAGCCTCGACTCTTTTCTTCAGATACTTCACCACTTGGTCATCTTGCTTCTTGCAGAAAGAAATCAGCCGGAAAGTGCCGTCGGAATAGACATTCGCACGCACTTTAACCGTTCGGACAAGGCCATAGTCTTTCAAGCTCTCTTCGCCTTTGCGGTCTACCCACAGAATGGCCTTGGCCTTTTCATCCTCGCATTCCGATTGAGATTTACCGCCGAGCCATCCCATCGTCTGCTTACCATCGCAGCCGGAAAGCGACAAGGCAAGCAACACACCGAATTCTATTTTCCATACACTCATAGTTCATTGCATTTTAAAAACGTACTTTCATTGTCATTCTTTATTTCTTTCGCTTCAGCAACCGGTCTTCAAAATCAGGCTGTTCCAACAGTTCCTGCGCTTTCCTTACACTTTCGTTCACCGCATTGATAGTGTGATAATACTCGTTCATGTCCCAAAGGTCGCGGGCTATCAGCGCTTTCAGTTGAAGCCGGATGAGCGGAGCCGATTTGCGGTATTGTTCCTCGTCGTATTTCACGCCGTCTTTCTCGCCTTCGGCGATGAGTTGCCGCATGTGCTCGTCGGACAACTCAAATTCACGGCTGAAAACGTCATAGTCCGAATAACGGGCAAGCCATTCTTCGCGATGCGCGTCAATCAGTTGAAAATGCACCTTCAGCAACACGCCTTTGTCGCTAAGGCGCGTGTGATAACGGGTGTAAAGCGCGGTATCCACCGGAACGAAATAGTCGGGCATAATGCCTCCTCCGCCATACACGGTTCGTCCCAGTTTCTGTGTCTTGCTCTTCAGCGAATCGGGGAAGTGGATGCTGTCGGCGCTCATCATCTCACCACGGTTGTAACGTTCGATGAGGTCGGCATTGTACTGTTCGACGCTCTCGTAAGGCTTCTGGATGCAACGTCCCGATGGAGTGTAATAGCGTGCCACGGTGAGACGTATCATCGAGCCGTCGGGCAAATCGACGGGACGCTGCACCAATCCTTTGCCGAAGGTACGGCGACCCACCACCGCTCCTCTGTCCCAGTCCTGCACGGCCCCTGCAACGATTTCGCTGGCCGAGGCCGAGAACTCATTGACCAAAACCACCAGCCGCCCCGTCCGGTGGCATCCGTCGCCCTTGGCGAAAAACTCGCGGCGCGGGCTTCGTCTTCCCTCGGTATAGACTATCCGTTCTCCGCGACCGAGAAACTCGTTGGCGATGTCGATGGCGGCATTCAGATAGCCGCCTCCATTGCCTTGCAGGTCGAGTATCAAGTCCTGCATCCCCTGTCCCTTGAGGGTGGCGAGGGCATTCATGAACTCCTCGTGAGTGGTGGCTCCGAAGCGGTTAATCTTGATATAGCCGATGCGGGGAGTGAGCAAATAGGAAGCGTCGAGACTGTACACGGGGATTTTGTCGCGTTCGATGGTGAAGTCGAGCAACTCATCCACGCCACGGCGTACCACCTTGACACGGGCAAAGGTTCCTTTCGGTCCTTTCAGACGGCGCATGACATCTTCGGTACTCATCTTCACCCCGGCAATGAGGGTATCGTTCACCTGAACGATGCGGTCGCCCGACCGGATGCCTACTTTCTCGGACGGTCCTCCCGATACGGGCTGAATGACAAACAGCGTATCCTCCGCCATGTTAAACTGAATGCCGATGCCATCGAAGTTGCCTTGCAGCGGTTCGTTCATCTTCTTCACCTCCTCGGCATTGGAGTAAGTGGAGTGCGGATCCAGTTCTTCCAACATACCGATGATGGCACTTTCCACCAGCTTGTTCTCGTCGGTAGAGTCTACATAAAGGTTGGCGATGGCAAACTGCGCCAACGAGAGTTTCCGAAGGGGCGACTTGCTGTAATCTTCTTTCTTTTCTTGCGCCGGCAAGGCTATGATAGAAAAAAAGCAGGCAAACAGACCTGCCATGATGAGTTTTCTTTTCATTTTCATTCCAACTTCATTCCTTCGGGCAAAAACGCGCCGACGTCTTTGCCGTGATGTAACAATTCTCTCACCACGCTGGAACTGACGGAAGCCAATTCCGGTTCGGTGAGCAGAAAAAGGGTATCGATGCCGCTCAACCGGCGATTGATGTCGGCAATGCCTTCTTCGTATTCAAAATCTTTGACGGTTCGGATGCCGCGCACGATGAACGCCGCCCCCTGTTCGCGCGCCACATCGACGGTAAGTCCGCTGTAGGCGATGACCTTGACCCGAGGTTCGTCGGCATAGAGTGCGCGGATGGCATCCACCCGTTTGTCCGCGGGCATCAGGCTGTGTTTGTTCTCGTTGACGCCAACACCGATGATTATCTCGTCCATAAAGGCCAACGCCCGCTTCACGATGGAGTGATGTCCCAAGGTGAAGGGGTCGAACGTGCCGGGAAATATCGCTTTCTTCATTTCTTTTCTTGTTTTATTCTTCGTTCGCGATGTCTTCTTCCACCACCAGATTGTCAATGATGAAGTTCTGTCGCTCCATGGTGTTCTTGCCCATGTAGAACTCCAGCAGTTCCTTCACCAAGTCGGTTTTGCGCAGCGTCACTTGTTCCAGCCGCATATCGGGTCCGATGAAGTTCTTGAATTCATCGGGCGAGATTTCTCCCAATCCTTTAAAGCGGGTGATTTCAGGATTCGGAGCAAGCTTTTCGATGGCTGCCAGACGTTCTTCGTCCGTGTAGCAATAAATGGTTTCGTACACGCCCTTCTTGCGGTTGCGCACACGGAAGAGCGGTGTTTGCAAGATGTACACGTGTCCCTTTTTGATGAGGTCGGGGAAGAACTGCAAAAAGAAGGTAATCATCAGCAGACGGATGTGCATGCCGTCCACATCGGCATCGGTCGCCACGATGACTTTGTTATATCGCAGTCCCTCCATGCCGTCTTCGATGTTGAGCGCCGCTTGCAGCAGGTTGAATTCCTCATTCTCGTACACCACCTTTTTGGTCAGTCCGTAGGAGTTGAGCGGCTTTCCTCTCAGGCTGAATACGGCCTGCGTGTTTACGTTCCGGCTCTTGGTGATGGAGCCGCTGGCCGAGTCGCCCTCGGTGATGAAGATGCAGCTTTCTTCCTGCTTGTCACCTTTCGCGTCGTTCAGGTGGAAACGGCAGTCGCGTAGCTTGCGGTTGTGCAGATTGGCCTTCTTGGCGCGTTCGCGGGCGAGCTTGGTGACTCCGGCGATGGCTTTCCGTTCTTTTTCGGATTCTTGGATTTTCTCCAGCATGACGTTCGCCACTTCGGGATTCTTGTGCAGGAAGTTGTCCACTTCGGTCTTGATGAAATCGCCCACAAACTTGTTGATGGTGGGTCCGGCGGGTTTGTTTTCCTGCGGAATGGCGGGCCACATGTTGTTGCTTCCCAACTTGGTTTTGGTCTGGCTCTCGAACATCGGCTCTTCCACATCGAGGGCGATGGCCGCCACCATGCCGTTGCGGATGTCGGCGAAATCCTGATTCTTGTTGTAAAATTCCTTGATGGTTCGGGCGATGTGCTCTTTCAGCGCGCTTTGATGCGTACCGCCCTGCGTGGTGTGCTGTCCGTTCACAAAGGAGTAATACTCCTCGCCGTACTGGTTGGTGTGCGTAAAGGCAATCTCGATGTCCTCCCCTTTCAGGTGTACGATGTCGTAGAGGCCGTCGGCGGTCATGTTGTCTTTCAGCAAGTCCTCCAGTCCGTGGCGCGACAAGATGCGCTGTCCGTTGTAGACAAACGTAAGCCCCGTGTTCAGGTAGGTGTAATTACGCAAAAGTGCCTCGACGAAGGGCTGCTGAAACTTATAGTTCAAGAACAACGTATCATCCGGTTCGAAGAAGATGAACGTGCCGTTTTCTTCGGTCGTGTCTTCGGTCGTGTCGCTGACAAGGCAGCCTTTTTCAAAGAGGGCACGGCGCACTTTTCCGTCGCGGAAGCTGGCCACCTCGAAACGAGTGCTGAGCGCATTCACCGCTTTGATACCCACACCGTTCAGCCCGACGCTTTTTTTAAACGCTTTCGAGTCGTACTTTCCGCCGGTATTCAGTTTGCTTACCGCCTCAATGAGTTTGCCCTGCGGGATGCCTCGCCCATAGTCGCGCACGCTCACCCGCAGGCAGTCTTCGATGGTGACTTCAATGCGCTTTCCGGCACCCATTTTGAACTCGTCGATGCTGTTGTCCATCACTTCCTTCAGGAGCACGTAGATACCATCGTCGCTCTGCTGACCGTCGCCCAGACGGCCGATGTACATACCGGAGCGGACACGGATGTGCTCCATGTCGTCCAAATGGCGGATGTTGTCATCGGTGTATTCGACGGTGGGGAGTATCTGTTCTTCTTCCATTCTTCGGGTTTATGTTTTTTTACAATGTTTTCTTATAGCAGCGGCGGCGCTTGTGCTGTTCGGTCTTGAAGTATTCCCATTGCGCCTGCACCTTGTCGTTCACTTCCAGTTCGGGGTTGCTTTCGGCGTACTCGAATCCCAGTTTCTGATAGACGGGGATGAGGTCGTAGAACAACAGGGCGTTCACTCCCTTGTTTTGGTATTCCGGCTTTACCGCCACCAGCAGCAGGTCGAGTACCTTGGGGTATTTCTTCAAGAAAATGGTTTTCATCAGCGGATACCAGCCGAAGGGGAGGAGGCGTCCCTTGGCTTCCCGGAGTGCTTCGCTGAGTGACGGCATCGAAATGCCTACGGCCACCACCCGGTCTTCGGCATCGACCACGAGCGTCACCATGCGGAGGTCGAGCAGCGGCAGGAAGGTTTTGATGTAATGCTGAATCTGACGGGGCGACAACGCCGAATAGCCGTACAGCGGACTGTAGGCTTCGTTCATCAGGTCGAAGATGGCCTGACCGTAGCGGTTCACTTCCTTCGCGGTGGTACACTTCACGATTTTCAGCCCATACTTTCGCATGATGATTTCGGAGATGCGGCGGTGCTTGTCGGGGATGGCGTCGGGGATGTATATCTTAAATTCCACCCAGTCGGCTTCCTTTTCGTAGCCCAGTTTCTCCATGTGCTGCGGGTAGTAAGGGAAATTGTAGATGGTGGACATGGTGCTGAGTTGTTCGAACCCTTCCACCAGCATTCCTTCGGCGTCGAAATCGGTAAAGCCGAGCGGACCGACGATGGACTGCATGCCGCGTTCGCGTCCCCATGCTTCAACGGCTTTGAGCAGGGCTTCGGACACTTCCGGGTCGTTTACGAAATCAATCCAGCCGAAACGCACTTCTTTCTTCTTCCAGGTGTCGTTGGCGCGGTGATTGATGATGGCGGCCACACGACCTACCGTCCGACCGTCGCGATAGGCGAGAAAATACTCTGCCTCGCAAAACTCAAAGGCGGGATTCTTTTCGCGGCTGAACGTATTCAGCATATCGTCGTACAAGTCCGGCACCGAGAACGGATTTTCTTTATAGAGTTCGTAGTTGAACCGGATGAACTTCTTCAGTTCGCCGGAAGAACTGACTTTTTTTATCGTTATGGACATAGCATTGGGATTTTAATAAATTCAGCCGTAAAGATAACACTAAAAAACGAGAAACGGGTGACAATCACTCTTTTTTTTTCACAGTGCCGTTAAATAGTCCGGAAGCGTCCGGAAGTGCCCCAACGGGTGCCCGCCGTTTCCGCGCAGAGACCCGAATTAGTTCGGCAAAAGCAAGGCGGTTACGGAGAAAAAGCGTATTTTTGTCCGCAAATCTAAAAAGTCACACTATGGTACTCAACTACATTTGGATAGCTTTCTTCCTGACGGCCTTTGTCATCGCCACGTTCCGTCTGGTCGTTCTGGGCGATACCGCCGTATTTCCCGAAATCATCAACTCCACGTTCAGCAGCTCGAAGACGGCGTTCGAGATTTCGCTGGGACTGACGGGAGTTCTGTCGCTGTGGCTCGGCATCATGAAGATTGGAGAAAAGGGCGGCGTCATTTCACTCTTCTCGCGAGTGCTCAGTCCGCTGTTCTGCCGCCTGTTTCCCGACATTCCGAAGGGACACCCCGTGACGGGCAGCATCTTCATGAATCTGGCGGCGAACATGCTGGGGCTGGACAATGCCGCCACACCGCTGGGGCTGAAAGCGATGGAGGGACTTCAGGAGCTGAACCCGAAGAAGGACACGGCCAGCAATCCGATGATTATGTTTCTGGTGCTGAACACTTCGGGGCTGACGCTCATCCCCATCAGCATCATGGTGTATCGTGCCCAGATGGGCGCGGCGCAACCCACCGACGTGTTTGTCCCCATCCTGCTCGCCACGTTCTTCTCCACCTTGGCGGGACTGGTTGCCGTATCCGTTTACCAGCGCATCAACCTACTGAACCGCGTCATCCTGTTGTTTCTGGGCGGCATGAGTCTGGCGGTGGCAGGAATCATCTACGGCTTCAGCCGGCTGTCGCGCTCCGAAATCGACCTTTACTCCACCACCGTCGCCAATGTCTTTCTGTTTCTCATCATCGTGGGATTCATCGTGGCGGGCATCCGCCGGAAAGTGAACGTTTACGATGCTTTCGTAGAAGGCGCCAAAGAAGGGTTCGGCACCGCCGTGCGCATCATCCCCTATCTGGTGGCCATTTTGGTGGCCATCGGCGTGTTTCGCACTTCGGGAGCGATGGGCTACCTGATTGGCGGCGTGGAAAGCGTCGTGAAGCTGTGCGGCATCGACAGCGGCTTTGTGGGCGGTCTCCCCACCGCCATCATGAAACCGCTGAGCGGAAGCGGCGCACGGGGACTGATGGTGGACGCGATGACCACCTACGGACCCGACTCGTTCATCGGCCGGCTGGCGTGCATCTTTCAGGGTTCCACCGACACCACGTTCTACATCCTGGCGGTATACTTCGGCAGCGTAGGCATCACCCGCACGCGCCACGCCGTTCCCTGCGGACTGATAGCCGACGCGGCAGGCATCCTGGCGGCGATATTCATCTGTTATCTGTTCTTCGGATAAGGCCGAAGGATTTCAGATTTCAGATTTCAGTTAGAATTTTGAATACCGACACTCCATGAAAATGGAGTATTATATATAATAT
>CAYXZF010000016.1:0-32627 GCA_964469845.1 uncultured Phocaeicola sp. | reverse complement strand
ATCAATAAATTTCGTAACTTTGCAGTCAATATTGAAGATCTCTTATGAAGAGATCTTCAAATCTGCTCAACATTTTTAGACACTGAGCCTGTGTAAAATGAAAAATCATGGCTCGAACACCCTAAAATCAGTGTTCGATCCATGATTTATATTGTTATCCGACTTTTATCGGACAGTAATCATTGAAATCACTTTATCCCATCTTTCCGGTCAGGTACGCTTTGGTCCGTTCGTCCACCGGGTTGGAGAACAGGGCTTCCGTTTCGCCGTATTCCACCAGTTCGCCGAGGTACATGAACATGGATTTTGAGGAGATTCGCATGGCTTGCCCCATGTTGTGGGTAACAATCAGGATGGTGACTTCCTTTTGAAGTTCCTGCATCAACTCCTCGATGTGGGCGGTGGCTATCGGGTCGAGTGCCGAGGTGGGTTCGTCCATCAGCAGTATGTGGGGGTTCATCGCCAATGCGCGGGCGATGCACAGTCGCTGTTGCTGACCGCCCGACAGGAAAGTACCTTTTTTATTTAATACGTCTTTCACTTCCTCCCATAAGGCGACACTTTTCAGACAGTGTTCTACGGTTTCGTCTTTCTCCGCCTTGGAGAGCCTGATGCCATTGAGCGCATATCCCGAAAGCACATTGTCGTAGATGCTCATGGTAGGAAACGGCACGGGGCGTTGAAATACCATGCCTACCCGGCGACGCACGTCGATGGGTTCCATGGAGAGAATGTTCTCGCCGTTGAGCAGAATCTCGCCATCCACCCGGATGTTGGGGTAGAGGTTGTGCATGAGGTTAACGGCACGCAACAGGGTGGATTTGCCGCAACCCGAAGGTCCCATAATGGCGGTGATGGTGTTTCGGTAGATGCTTGCCGATACATATTTTACGGCCATCGTTTGCTTGGTATAGGATACGCAAGTCTTGTTAAATTCGAGTATAGGTGTTACTGATTCCATTTCTTTGCAAGATATTTAGCGGTAAGATTCAATGTAAGGACAAATAACAACAGGAAGAGTGAGGCTCCCCAAATGAGTTCCTGAAGATTGGGGTCGTTGAAGAACTCCCAGATAAGCAGCGGTACTGCCGATATGGGTTTGTCTATCGAAAAGCGGATGAACGAACATCCGAGGGCGGTAAACATCAGCGGTGCCGTTTCGCCGATTACCCGCGATATGGCAAGCAGCACACCGGTGAAGATGCCGCCGAATGCCGCCGGTAATTGTATTTTCAGCATCACGCGGGCACGATTTCCGCCCAGTGCCAATCCGGCTTCTTTGAGCGACGCCGGCAGAATCTTCAAGGTTTCCTCCGTAGAGCGGATAATGAGCGGAAGCATCATGATGAACAGGGCTACGCTGCCGGCTATCGCCGAATAGCCTTTCATCGGAACGACTACCCAGATATAGGTGACGATACCGATAATCACCGAGGGAGTGCCTTGCAGCAGGTCGGTGAGATAGCTGACCGTTTGCGCAAAGCGGTTTTTAGGGTTCTCTGCCAAGAACGCGCCGCACAAAATACCCGTAGGGACGGCAGCGACGGCAGCCATGCCCAGCATCACCATCGTACCGATGATGCCGTTCGCTATTCCGCCCGGAATGGGTTCGCCCGCCTCGATGGCTTTCATCGCTTTATAGGCGGTAGGAGTCGGTTCGGTAAAGAACGACCACGAAAGTTGGTCGTATCCCCGCAGAAGAACTTCTCCCAAAATGGCAAACAAGGGGAGTGCCGTAAGGGTGGCCAACAGACATACACTCCACAGCATGGCTTTGTCTTTGGCTAAACGATGTTTGGTTTTCAGATGGATTTTCGTCATGGCTTTAAGATATTCTTGCGCGTTTAATCATCATTTTACCTATCATGTTGATGAGGGCCGTAATCAGGAACAACACCAGTCCGATGGCAATCAGCGAAGAGAAACGCAAGTCGGAGGCTTCGCCAAACTGGTTGGCGATGATGGATGCCATGGAGTTTCCTGTGGATGTGATTGAATCGGGGATGTTGTTGGTATTGCCGATAAGCATCGTGACGGTCATTGTTTCGCCCAGCGCACGGCCGATGGCCAATACGTAAGACGAGAATATGCCCGAACCTGCCACGGGAAATACAACCTTACGAATCACTTCGGCACGAGTCGCGCCAAGGCTGTATGCGCCTTCTTTCAAGTCGTTGGGCACCATCTTGATAAACTCGGCGCTCAGCGAAGCGGCGTATGGCACAATCATGATGGCCAGTACCAGCGATGCCGTCAGTATGCTTGAACCCTGCGGCGAGATGTGAAGGGCCATAATCAGCGGACGCAGCGTGTAGAAGCCCCACAAACCATAAATGATGGAAGGAATGCCGGCCAACAAATCGGTTACGGTGCTTAGTACGGCCGCCACCTTGCTTCCTTTGAAGTACTCGCCGACAAAGAGCGCGACGGGCTGTGAGAACGGGATGCAGAAAATCAGTGCCAGCAATGTGGTCATCAGCGTGCCCGTGATGAACGGCAACGCGCCGTATTGCTCGGCTCCCTCGGTGTAGCTCCACTCTTTGGAGGCAAGAAACCGGAAGAATCCGAAATGTTCGAACGCTTCGTAGGCGTCAGTGACGAGAGCGTATATTACGCCCCCGCACACTATCGGCATGGTCAATGCCGCTACGAACAACAGAACTTTGTATCGTTTATCGTTCATCGCGTTATGTCATTGCAAAATGGAGACTCCATCGTAAGTAACGGTCTTCAGATTGACCTTGCTTAATTCTTTCGCTTTGGCAGGCAGTGGCGCATAGTGTACTTCCGCTGTCATGTTCTGTGCCTCGTCCGAAAGCAGGTAGTTTAGTAAGTCGAGCGTCGCCTCGGCTTGCTCCTTGCTGCGATCCGAATAGTTCTGTTCCTTATAGATGATGACCCACGTAAAGGTGGAGATAGGGTAAGCTCCGGCTGCGTCGGCATCGGTTATCGAAGTACGGGTGTCGGCAGGAATCGCGCCTGATGCGGCTGCCGAGATGCTTGCCGAAGAGGGAGATACGAAATCACCCCGGCGGTTCTGTACTTGTGCATAAGGTATGTTTTGCGCAAAGGCATATTCCGAACCTACGTAACCGATGGTGTTCTTGGTTTGCTTGATGACGCCTGCCACGCCCGGATTGCCTTTGGCTGCCTGTCCCGCCGGAAAATTGACCGATTTACCTGCGCCATACTTGGAAGCCCACATCGGACTGACCTTGGTGAGGTAGTCGGTGAAGACGAAAGTAGTGCCCGAACCGTCCGAACGATATACCGGAATAATCGGTTCGTCCGGGAGCGTTACGCCAGAATTCAACTCTGCCAGACGGGCATCGTTCCACATCTTCACCTCGCCCGCAAAGATGTCGGCGATGAGTTCGCCGGTGAGTTTCAAATCGTTTACGCCGTCCAGATTATAAGCAACCACCACTGCGCCCATGCAGGTCGGAATGTGTACGACGGGTTCCATCTCTGCCATCTCTTTGTCCGAAAGGAAAGCATCGCTACCGGCAAAATCCACAATCTTGTCGCGCAAATTGCGCACGCCGCCACCGGAACCGATGCCGCCGTATGCCACGGCATCGCCGTTCACTTGGGCAAACTGCTCGAAGACAACATTGTAAAACGGCAGGGGGAATGTTGCGCCTGCGCCCGAAAGTTCTTGCGGTTCGCGGCCTTTGTTGTTTGTACTGTTGCCACAAGCAGTCATGGCAAGTACGATGGCTAATGTCATTACTGACGAAACAATCTTTTTCATATCATTCATGTATTAAAATGTTTGTTCTGTTAAAAACCGAAGTAACAATTGATGTATGCCGAGTAGGCGTTGTCGGCTCCATCGGCCTTTGGCATGCTCATCCGGAAGTTGGGGGCAATCTTGACATACTTGCCGAGTTTGAACTGAGTGCCCACGAGGAGAGCCGATTCGTCTTTAGACAAGTTCCAGTCATTCTTGGAATACAGGTCGTCGAATCGGGCGTAAAGGTTGGCAACTTTTGATAATTGGGCGGAAGCGAAGATTGAATAGCCGTTCTGGTCGGCATCGTCTTTGTACGAAGCGTTCCACATTTGGTTATACTCTGCGCCAATCGTAAACTTCTCGTTCTTGTATCCGGCAAATGCGGCAAAGTTTGTTATGTCCTTTTTGCCTTCTTCACCGCTTTCGTTCAAACTTCCGTACAGGCGAATCTGGAAGCCTTTGACGGGAGTGAGCGTTACGCCCAAACCATAATTAAGGCCGTCGTTTTTCTGAATTTTCTTGTAGCCCTCGCCGTTGACAATGATTACATCGGCAGATACCCAATCGGCAAGTCGGTAGGCTGCGGAGATACCCAAATCGGCGCTGCTGCCGAACTTGTATTCATCTTGAAACGACTTCATGACATAGCGATAGCCCCAAAACTTTTCTTGAAAGTTGAATTGTGTGGTTGAAATGAGACCTCCGTTCAGCGTGAAGCGTCCCTTTTTCCAAGTTATCATCGCGTTCTTGACGTAAGCGATTCGCTGGTAGTCGGACACGTCGCTTGATTTTCCGATGTCCATGACGGTCTTTGCGGAAAGTCCGTTTCCGAAGTTGTATTCATAACCCAGATAGCTGCGTTCCAAGTCAAAGCCTCGGTCGTTGTTCTCAGCTCCAAAGCCTGTGTGGAAGTTCCCGAATACTTGTACAATCGCTTTACCTTTAGGTTCTTCTTTGGAGGCATTCTGCGCCTGTGCGCCGATGCCGATGCAGGCTAAAACCCCTGCCATGATTAATTTCATTTTCATATTCTTTTATCTTTTTATTTTTGACACTGCAAAAGTATCGGGATTACATTTCATAAATGTTTCAAAAACGTTAGGCTTTTGTGAAATGCCGGCGGCGGGCGAAATATTACATTTTCATTAAATCTTGTCGGGCGTGTTTTGCCGTTCGCGAAATCTCTGTATTTTTGCAATCGAATAAATATATAAAGGTATATGGCTGCAAATCGTATTTTAATAGTAGATGATGAAGAGACGCTATGCGAGGTTTTGAAACTCAATCTTGAAAATGAAGGTTATGACGTGGATATCGCTTTCAGCGCGGAGCAGGCTTTGGGGTATCGCCTGAAAGACTATTCGTTGATTTTGCTCGATATCATGATGGGCGAAATCAGCGGAATCAAGATGGCGAAGATGTTGAAAGGGGATGTCGCTACGGCGGATATTCCGATTATATTCTGTACGGCGCGCGATACGGAGGATGACATGGTGATGGGATTGAACCTCGGTGCGGACGACTACATCATGAAGCCGTACACCGTCCGCAATGTGATAGCCCGTGTGAAGAGCGTTTTGCGTCGCGCCGCATCGCACAAGGCGGTGACCAATCCCGCCGAGAAGCCGAACGTCCTGCAAGTGGACGGATTGCGACTCGACCTTGAATTTAAACGTTGTACGGTGGATGGCGAAGAGGTGAAACTCGCCCGCAAGGAATTTGAACTTTTGGTGTATCTTGTCTCTCATCGCGGGAAAATCTGCTCGCGCGAACAGATTCTCAGTCGCGTGTGGAGCGATGAGGTGGTGGTGCTGGACCGGACGATTGATGTAAATATCACCCGCCTGCGCTCGAAGATAGGTGCATACGGTTCTTATATTGTAACCCGTTCAGGATTTGGCTATGGCTTCCGAGATTAGAATGTCGTTTCATCAGCGGTTGTTCTTGCTGCTGCTTGTCTTTTCGTGGACGATAGTGCTCTGTTTCATCGGATTTCAATACCTGCGCGAAAAGGAATCCAAGTCTGAGTTCTTGAACGCCCAACTCCAGCAATACAACCGTCACCTGCTCGAAACCGTAGAGGAAGGACTGCCGTATGAAGAGTATATCGCTACCCGCGACAAGCCTTTCGACGAACTTAGAATCTCGATTATCACGCTTTCGGGCGCGGTGATTTACGATAACATGATTTCGATCGACTCGCTCGACAATCACCGCAACCGTACAGAGGTGGCGGTTGCCATGGAAAAAGGTTCGGGATATAACATCGCACGCCAATCGGCAAGCGACGGACGAGAGTATTTCTACTCGGCCACCCGGGGGGAACGTGTGATTGTCCGAACGGCTATCCCGTATTCCAACACACTGCACGATTTATTGAAGACCGACTGGTCGTTTTTGATGATTATGATTTCGATAAGTCTGGTCATGAGCATCGTGGCCTATTTCACCACCCGTAAACTCGGAAAGGACATTGAACGGGTGAATCGTTACGAGGCGGAGCAGGAGAAGAATCGTTTGAAACGCCAACTCACCAACAACATCAACCACGAACTGAAAACCCCCGTGGCTTCCATTCAGGTGTGTCTGGAAACGCTTCTGTCGGGAATCACTCTCAGCGATGAAAAACGGCAGGAACTGATAGAACGTTGCTATACGCACAACGAACGTTTGCGCCGTTTGCTCAGCGACGTGTCGCTTATTACCCGGATGGAGGATGGCGGCCAACTGATTCATCGGGAAAAAGTGGTGCTGAACCTTATCGTCAAGGAGATAGCCGAAGAACTGGAAGTCATGCCCGAAGAAGAACGATTGACGCTGCATGCCGATTTCCGTGAAGAAGTGACGATTGAGGGAAATACATCGTTGGTAGGTTCCATCTTTAGCAACCTTACGGAGAACGCCATCGCCTATTCGGAGGGGAAGAATATCTATGTCACACTGCTCGAAAACAACGAAGAACAGTGTCGCATACGCTTTGAAGATGACGGTAAAGGCGTCCGTCAGGATCAGTTGCCTCGCCTCTTTGAACGTTTCTATCGGGTGGATAAGGGACGTTCCCGTCAAAAAGGAGGCACGGGATTGGGGCTTGCCATCGTGAAACACGCCGTCCGGTTTCACGGCGGTACCATCTCTGTCACGAATCGGCCTGATGGCGGTTTGCGGTTTGAATTTACATTAAAAAAACAAGCGGCGAACATTCATTCAAATCCTTTCTGACATTTGTGCTGTGATCTATTTGCGCCTTTTTTGTCATTTCTGCCAATATCTCCTTTAAAACAGCCTTTTCTTTCACCGGAATAAGTCGGAACTTTGCATCGTTCAATGAATTTAATAAGTATAGAAATGAAAACGGGTAATATCATGAATGATTCGCATTTAGACAAGATGAACGAAATCTCTTTCCGACAACTGTCGGCTTATTCCATGACCAACTGTGTGGAAGACAAGATTGTCTTGATTGACAATCTGTCTTTATTTCCTTTTGACGCTTCAAAAGAAGGGAATATCGTGACGGACTTCGTTGCGATATTTTTCTGTACGGAAGGCAGTCTTGAAATGAACTTGAACGGCAGGCGTTATACGATGGGCGAGGGTGAAATCTTATATGGTAGCCAGAGAGCAACCTTGTGTAATGTCGTCATGTCTTCTTCCTGCAAAGGGAAGGTATTGTGTGTGTCTTGGGAATACGGTCAGATGTTATTCTTGCGAAGCGCTTGTCGGTGGAATTGCATTTACAATTGTGCAACCATCCGTTGTTGCATCCCTCAGTGGATGAATTGGAACTCTATCAGGCTTATTACCGATTGCTAGTCGTAAAACTGAATTGCTATTGTTATGCAAGTGATACGGATTATATCTTTCAAGGCTTTTTCTACGATTTTTATAGGATGATAGATCGTTATTTTAAGCAAAAAGTCAGCCAAGAGATACCTTTGAATTCCATTCGTCAAGAAGACCTTTTCAAACGATTCATCACATTGCTGAAAGAAAACCATAGTCATGAGCACACTTGTTCGTTTTATGCCGGACGGATTTGCGTGACTCCCAAATACCTGACTACGGTAGTGAAGAAGGTCAGTGGAAAAAGCGTGTCGCAATGGATTAATATCTATTTGATGGAACAAATCAAATATTACTTGAAAACGACCAATCTGACGGTAGCGGAAATAGCAGATGAACTGAACTTTTCGAACACATCGTTCTTCGGCAAATATGTAAAAATGCACACAGGAACATCGCCTGCCAAGTTAAGACGGACATTGCAGGCGGCATACAATGCGGAGATGATGAAGTAAACCGTATGCGAACGGATGAATGATTAGGTCCGTTCTTGGCTTATTTCTCCGTATCGATAGGACTTCGGTCCCATTCCGGTTTGCAGCTTAAAGTATTTACCAAAGGCCGATTGGGTAGCGAAGTTCAATTGATAAGCGATTTCTTGAATACTTAGATCTGTGTTCTTTAACATGATTTTAGCTTCTAAGATGACGTATTCATTAATCCATTTTGTCGCGCTTTTGCCACTGTATTCTTTTATTACCCCCGATAGGTAATTGGGCGTAAGGCAGAGACGGTCGGCGTAAAACTTCATACTTCGTTCAGAGGTGTGATGCAGTTTAAGCTGTGTCATGAACTTGTCGAACAGTTGCCGGCTTCGTAAGGCGGCATCCGGATTCGTCTCTTCGTCATTCTTGCGATATGTCTGCATGATTGAAATGATTGTATAAGAGAAAGCTCTTACCAATCCGCGTAAAATTTCCGGACTTTCGGTACGGTTCTTTTCAATGTTTGTTTTTAATAGCGGGTAGTAAGTGGCTGTGTTCATGAGTTCGGTATGAGGAATACGGAGAATGGCATTGTGGTGCACGTCAATATAGAAATTTGAACGTTGCCGGAAATCTATCTGCAAATCATTCAGATAATCCGAAGATAGCAGAATGGCATACGCTTCCAATACCTCGACACGATGAATCCGGATGATGTCGCCGGCAAAGGCGACCGCCATCATATTGCCCGTAATGTGGTAACGCTTCAAGTTGATACTGAATTCCAACTCTCCATCCAAACAGAAAAGAACCAAAGTAGCGAAAATCCGGCAGGGATGTAGAAACGGTTCCAAACGTTCCACATGGTTGCTGATTAGGATGTCGTCGCGATAGCAAGTGGCTTGGGTGGACATCTGCTGTTTAAATTGCTTGATTGATATGCTGCTTAGTTCCATTGTCTTTTAATTTATTGCGCAAAAGTAGCGAAAATCCATGTAATCGGCCATTTCTTTGTTGCTTTATTTCTATTGTTTGACGCCTGACTTTTGCTGAATCCGTCAATATGGACAAATTATCCTTAAGAACTGCCTTTTTAAAGCGTCGTTTCTTGTCGAACTTTGCAGCCGGAATCATAAATATAAAAAACAGAATGAAAAAAATAACGATTGCATTCTTCTCACTGCTTCTTGCCGGAGACATTGGCGTACAAGAAACGGCGGTGCACCTGTCGCTTGACAGTTGCCGGAGTCTTGCCGTCTGCAATAATAAGGAGTTGCGTATGGCGGATATGAAACGACATGCCGCCCGGTATGAACGCAAAGCTGCGTTTACGAAGTTTTTGCCCCGTGTATCGGCAACAGGTGCCTATTTGCACACGAATAAGGAAATCTCTTTGCTCAGCGATGAGCAAAAGAATACGCTGGGTAAGCTGGGGACAGCCATCGGCGCATTCGCGTCTGAACCGGAAAGTTTGATTGGCGCATTGAATGGGGTTGGCTCCGGATTGGTAGAAGCCTTACACACAGACACACGCAGTATGGGGACGGTTGCGGTGATGCTGACACAGCCGGTCTATATGGGTGGGAAAATAGTAGCCTATAACCGTATTACCCGTTATGCCGAACAGATAGCTGCCCGCCGGCACGACCTTACCCTTCAAGAGGTCATCGTTGAAGTGGATGAAGTTTACTGGCAGATAGTTTCTTTGCAAAATAAAAAACGATTGGCGGAAAGTTTTCTTAAATTGGTACAGAAGTTGGATAATGACGTACAACAGATGATAACCGAAGGAATCGCGACAAAGGCGGACGGGCTGAGCGTAAAAGTCAAAGTGAACGAAGCGCAAGTAGCGTTGATACAGGTTGATAACGGGCTTTCGCTTTCGCGGATGTTGCTCTGCTGGATTTGTGGATTGGATATGGATACGCCCGTAACATTGGCTGATGAGGATACGGATGTCGTTCCGATGTTCGATGCGATAGCCGCGGCCGATGTGCAGATTGCCTTTTCACACCGTCCCGAATTGCGTGTACTTTCTCTTTCCACCGATATTTATAAGGAAAAGGTGCGGTTGGCACGTGCCGAGTTTATGCCTACGGTGGCACTGACCGGTGGTTGGCTTGCTTCCAACCCTTCGATGTTCAATAGTTTTGAACGACAACTTAAAGGAATGTGGAGTGTTGGGGTAGTAGTCAATATTCCTATCGTAACGTGGGGAGAGCGGCGTTACAAGGAAAAAACCGCACGTGTGGAGGAAAAACTGGCACGTTGTCGCTTGGAAGAAACTCATGAGAAAGTTGAACTTCAGGTAAAACAAAACCGTCAAAAGGTGGAAGAAGCCTGCGAACGTCTGCGTACCGCCAACCGCAGTCGCGAAGAAGCGGATGAGAACCTGCGCTGTGCCACATCGGGGTTGCGCGAAGGTGTTGTTCCGGTAAACAACGTGCTTGAAGCACAGACGGCATGGCTGTCTGCACATTCGGAGCATGTATCGGCGCAGATAGACTTGCGACTGGCTGAACTTTATTTAAACAAATCATTAGGAACATTAAAATAAGCATATTATCATGAAAAGAAATAAGAAATTCACCGTTATTCTTGCCGCAGCTTTAACAGTGATTGGCGTTATTGTGGTAACCATTGTTGTCGGACTGTCTTTGCCGGAACATCCCGACATTATTCAAGGGCAGGCTGAAACCACGGACTACCGTTTATCGAGCAAAGTACCTGCCCGTGTGCGTGAAATACGCGTGCAAGAAGGTGAATGCGTGCGGCGGGGGGATACGCTTGTTATACTCGAAGCTCCTGACATTCGCGCCAAATTGTCGCAAGTGGAAGCCGCCTATGCGGCTGCGCGGGCGCAGGAACAAAAAACACGGAACGGTACGCGTCAAGAACAGGTGCAACAAATTTACGAAATGTGGCAAAAGGCACGTGCAGGTATGGAGTTGGCAGAGAAAACCTATCTCCGCATGAACCGCTTGTTTGAAAACGGCGTGATGGCAGAACAGAAGCGTGACGAGGCAAAGGCACAATATGAAGCGATGGTAGCGACGGAACGGGCTGCCCGTTCGCAGTATGATATGGCCGTGAATGGTGCCCGTCTTGAAGACAAGGCGGCTGCCGGAGCACAGCTGCTGCGTGCGCAAGGAGCTGTTTCGGAAGTGGCTTCTTATGTGGATGAAACTGTATTGCTGGCCACGGCCGATGGGGTAGTGACGGAAATTTTTCCGGAACAGGGCGAACTGGTAGGAGCGGGTGCTCCCGTCATGAACGTGTCGTGTACGGACGATGTGTGGTTTACGTTCAATGTCCGCGAAGATTTGCTGCCGGGCTTGACCGTAGGTACGGAGACGGAAGTTTATCTGCCGGCTTTCGACAAACGTATCTCCGTGCGCATCACCAAGGTAAAGAATGTAGGTAGTTTTGCCGTTTGGAAAGCGACGAAAGCACTTGACGGCTTCGACCTTAAGACATTCGAGGTAAAGGCACGTCCGTTGAATGCGGAAGGGCTGGAGAATGTGCGTGGCGGTATGTCGGTGATAATGGAGAAGTAAGTTATACCTTATATATAAGCTTGTCCTATGAAATCGATAGTGAAACAGACGAAGGACGTCGGTTTACGCCTTGTGCGCATCTTCCGGCGTGAGCTGCGTCTCTTTTCGTATCGTCCGTTGTTCTTTTTTACGATGATTGTGGCTCCTGTACTCTGCATCGTGTTTTTCACCACCCTCATGGGCGACGGACTGCCTACCAAATTGCCCGCGGGGTTGGTGGACGAGGACGATACGCATATCACGCGCACGGTCGTACGAATTCTTGGTTCGATGGAAGAGACCAATCTGGTGGCTCGTTATCCGGATTTCGGTGAAGCGAGGAAAGCGATGCAACGGGGGGAGATTTACGGTTTCTTTCATATTCCCCGCGGACTGACCGAAGATGCTATCGCCAATCGGCAACCTCAATTGTCATTCTATACGAATGATGCCTATTTCCTGCCCGGTACGTTGCTTATGAAAGACTTGCGTTATGCTTCCGA
Organism: uncultured Phocaeicola sp.; assembly: GCA_964469845.1. GTDB lineage: Bacteria > Bacteroidota > Bacteroidia > Bacteroidales > Bacteroidaceae > Phocaeicola. Next base: position 20,584 of record CAYXZF010000016.1, on the reverse strand, counting down.
ACTGTCGGGGCTTGCCTTGACGCGCGAGAATCTTTATGCCCGAGGGCTGACCGAACGGCAGGTCATGGGAATTATCCAACCGATTGTTATCGAAACGCATCCGCTGAACAATCCTTACTTGGATTATTCGGTTTATCTGAACAATATCCTGTTGCCGGGCATCTTGATTCTGCTTGTCATGCTTAGTGCTACCTATACCATCGGACTGGAGTGGAAACGGAATACGCAAAAGGAACTGTATGCTTTGAGCGGACATTCTTCGACGGTGGCATTGGCGGGCAAGCTGCTTCCGCAGACTGTGCTGTTCTCGTTGATGTTCATCTTTTATGATGTCTGTTTCTATCGGTTTCTGTTGTTTCCTTGCAACGGCGGTATTCTTTCGATGATACTGCTCGGAGTGGTGACGGTGCTGGCGGCGCAGTCGTTCGGCGTGTTCCTGTTCGGAGCTTTTATCGGACAGATGCGCTTATCCATGTGTCTTTGCTCGTTATGGGGTATCCTGTCTTTTTCATTGGCCGGTTTCACTTATCCTGTTTCTGCGATGTCGGGTTTTCTGCAAGGGCTTTCGTGGTTGTTTCCGCTCCGTCATTATTATCTCATCTATGTCAATCAGGCACTCAACGGTTTCCCCGTCTCTTACGTATGGTCTTCCGTTGTGGCGTTGCTTGCGTTCCTGCTTCTTCCTTGTACGGTGTTGTGGAGGTATCGTGCGGCATTTTTGAAATATAAATACGTTAAATAAAGGGTTTCGATGAAGACAATAGTAAATATCATTCAGATATGGTATCATGAATCAGTAACCATAATGCGTGACAAGGGAATACTTGTTTTTATTCTCTTCGTCCCGTTGGCTTATCCGTTGCTGTACTCTTATGTATATACGAACGAAGTGGTGCGGGAGGTGCCGGTTGCTGTGGTGGATGAGGCCGGTTCCGCTTTGAGTCGTGAATTCATGCGTAAGATGGACGCTTCACCCGATGTCTGCGTCCATGTCCGTTGCGCCGACATGGCGGAGGCCCGGGAACAGTTGAAGCGCCGGGAAGTATACGGAATCATTCGTATCCCTTCCTCTTTTACACGGGATTTGTGGCAAGGAGAGCAGGCGCACGTTGGTCTTTATTGCGATATGTGTTCCATGCTTTATTATAAGAACCTGTTGCTTACCGCTACCGATGTTTCCTTGGAAATGAATAAGAATAACAAAGTGGAGTATTACTTGCCTGCCACTACCGACCGGCAGGAAGAAGTCACGTGGATGCCCATCGAGTATCGGCAGACGGCACTTTATAATCCTCAAAGTGGTTTCGCGGCTTTTCTCATTCCTCCGGTGTTGATGCTCATTATCCAGCAGACACTTTTTCTCGGCATCGGTATGTCGATGGGGGATTTGCGAGAAAAGTATAGGGGAAGTGTCATACCCTTTCATCGCGTTTACAAGCATCCCGTTCATATCGTATTGGGCAAGACGCTGTTCTATTTTCTGCTCTATTGGGTGATGGGTATCTATATGTTTGCGTTCGTAACCCGTATCTTCGGCTTGCCGCAACTGGGACATTACGCTACTTTCCTCGCTTTTCTCGTTCCCTATCTGTTGTCGTGTATATTCATGGGCATAACGCTTTCTTTTCTTGTTTGGCGACGCGAAGATTGTATCATGTTGTTCGTGTTTCTTTCCGTTCCGTTACTGTTTCTTTCCGGCGTTTCATGGCCGGGAAGCGCCATGCCTTCTTTTTGGAGATATGTTTCGTGGCTGTTCCCTTCCACATTCGGCTTGAACGGATACGTGCGTCTCGCCGGTATGGGAGCTTCGCTTGGCGACATCGCTTTTGAATGGAGAGGGTTATGGGTACAAACGGTTGTTTATTTTCTGACATCGTGCTTGTTTTATCGCAGGCAAATCATGAAACTCTGTTTCAGTCGCCGGCACGAATTTTAAAAACGCCGAAATGTTTTTAAAATTCGCCGAGAAGTTTTTTTTAAACGCTTCGGGATGTTTACGGAATTAAGGTAAATTAAATCTATTAATTTTTCCGGTTGAAAAGTATTTCGTATATTTGCATCCCCAAATTTGTTTTATAGAGAATGAGACAATTAAAGATTACCAAAAGTATCACTAACCGTGAGAGTGCCTCGCTTGACAAGTATTTGCAGGAAATCGGACGCGAAGACCTGATTACCGTCGAGGAAGAAGTGGAACTCGCGCAGCGTATCCGCAAGGGCGACCGTGTCGCTCTCGAAAAATTGACCCGTGCCAACCTTCGTTTCGTGGTATCTGTGGCCAAACAGTACCAGAACCAAGGATTGAGCCTTCCGGACTTGATTAACGAGGGCAACTTGGGATTGATTAAAGCCGCCGAAAAATTTGATGAAACCCGCGGCTTCAAGTTCATCAGTTACGCCGTATGGTGGATTCGTCAGTCCATTCTTCAGGCATTGGCCGAGCAATCGCGTATTGTACGCCTCCCGCTCAATCAGGTGGGTTCGCTGAACAAAATCAGCAAAGCCTTCTCCAAGTTCGAGCAGGAAAACGAACGCCGCCCTTCGCCCGAAGAACTGGCCGATGAACTCGAAATCCCCGTAGACAAAATCTCGGACACGCTGAAAGTTTCCGGACGCCACATCTCGGTAGACGCTCCTTTCGTGGAAGGCGAGGACAACAGCCTGCTTGATGTGTTGGTCAATGACGACTCGCCCATGGCAGACCGCTCACTGGTGAATGAGTCACTTTCGAGGGAAATTGATAGAGCACTCTCTACGCTGACCGAAAGGGAGAAGGAAATCATCCAGATGTTTTTCGGTATTAATACGCAAGAAATGACGTTGGAAGAAATCGGCGACAAATTCGGCCTCACTCGTGAGCGCGTTCGCCAGATTAAGGAAAAAGCCATTAGAAGATTGAGAGCCAATTCGCGTAGCAAGCTGCTCAAGTCCTATCTGGGATAAGACAAGATTCGGTTTCCGAAAAAAGAAAACAGGAGGTTGTCCGGTAGGCAAATACCGGACAGCCTCTTTCAATTAAAGAACGAAAAAAGACAAGAATATATGAAACAGATAAAAGTATTGGCCTCTTTGGCGTTGGCATACGTGCTCTGTTCGGCTTTCACTCCGGGCGGCGGTAAGAAAGGTATGTATATGGCGGGCGTGTCTGCCTCGTTTACCGATTCTTTGATTTACTTCACCGACATACAGTTGGTGGACAGCGTGCAGTTGGGCAAAGACAAACTGTTACCGCTCCGCAGTCAGTACAGCGCGCAGCTGGAGAACTATTTAGAACAAAAGCACGGTTTGAGGGAACGTACCAGCTTTATTTACTTCGATAAGAACAAGGCCAAGCTGGAAAAGACCATCAAAAAAATGAAAGCGAAATACCTGAAAGAAGGCAAAAGCCAATTGCTTGAAACAGGTGCCGACTTTAAGTTCACCAAGGCGACGGAATACTAAAATGTGGACGGTATGATGAAGAAATGGCTCTTTTCATTGGCGATGGTGCTGGCGGTTTGCTCATGCAGCGATGATGAACCGTCAATGCCTGTCGAACCGGACAGTGCTTCGGACATGACGGTGATGGCTTATCTGGTGGCGGACAATAACCTGAACAGTTATCTGCGAACCAATATATCCGCCATGTATGACGGTTTGGCGGATGTGACTCAATCGGCCGCGTTGCTGGTCTATTGGGATGGTCAAAGTGCCATCAAGTTGGAAAACGGTAAGTCGTATGGCAATCCTGTTGTTTTGAAATACGAAAACGATGGAAAGGGAAACATCAACGGCCGGCCTGTATTGGATGCCGGTGCCACGGTGGAAGATGTATTGGCATTGGCGGAAGTGGTAAAAGAATATCCATCCCAGGTTTCTACCGCTCCGACGGTCGTGACGCAAGTGCTGAAAGATATGGTGTCCATGACGAAAACAAACAAAATCGGTTTGGTAGCCGGTTCGCACGGAAGCGCATGGGTGAACAGTATCTTTCCTTATAACGGTCGTTCTTTTGGGCAAGCCGCTTCGGATAACACGCTCCTTATTCCGGATATGGCGGATGCGATGAAGGCAACCGGAAAGACTTTCGATTTTCTGCTCTTTGATGCCTGTATGATGGGAACTGCCGAAGTGTGCTATGAACTGAAAGAGGTAACCAATTATCAAATTGTATCCGTGGTCGATATTCCGGCGGCCGGATTTCCTTACGAAAACATGATGTCTTGCCTGTATGCGGGCAATGTGGACGGCTACAAGCAGGCTTGTCAGACTTATTTGGATACTTATCGCGATTTGGCTCAGTTTAGTTCGAATGCTTGGGGAGCCGTTTCGTTGGTAGATAGTAAGGAACTGGACGCATTGGCTTCTTTAGTGAAAGAACAGGTCGTCGGACACAAAGATACATTGGCGAATTATGACGTCGGTGGATTGCAACAATACGGACTGAATCCTGCGGCTACCGGATTCAAGTACATTTCTGTCGATATGAAGCAGTTGATGACCGATTTGAATGGGGGTACACTTCCGATAGCGTTTCAAACGCAATTGGATAAAGCGGTACTTTATGCCGATTGTTTGGAGAATACGGTCTATTTCAAAATAGATAAGGCTAATTATTGTGGCATGGGTATGTATGTACCTGTTTCTACCCGTTCTGCTTGGAATCAGTATTTCAAAACCATCGATTGGTACACCGCTGCCGGTTGGAATGAAGTGACCTTCAGCTGGGAATAATCAAAACGAAAACTCGGCCAGTACTTCGCCGTTACTTGCCGAATGATAGACTATATGGAAACCGGTACCCTGCTTGCGGTACTCTTGGAGTTCAAGTAAATTATCGGCCGCTTTCTGCAATTGAGCTTTGTAGAGGGCGGCGTTTGCTTTCATATCGGTTTTATTGTCCTTTTCGCCGTACAAGGTATAATAATAATGTACCACGTTGCGGTCGGCATCGTAATGGGTACTGTCCATTACGGTGGTTTCATTCAGTCGGCGAGGGCATCGGTCGTTCTCTTCTTCGGCGGTGCGAAGGAACTTTTCTTTATAATTGTTGCTCTGGCAGCCTGTCCACAAGAGGCTTGTCAGAAGCATTCCCCAATAGATTTTCTTCATTATTATTAGGTATTTTGCGGCGAAAATACAATCATTTCAGCAACAAAACAACGATTCTTCTCGTTTTATTGCTACTTTTATCGGCAAAAAGAGAAAATAGAATGAATTTTTGGAAAGAACTGAATCGTAAAGACCACAAGCGATACTTGGGTGGTCTGGATTTCTTCAAATACATCGGACCGGGACTTCTTGTGACGGTCGGCTTCATTGACCCGGGTAACTGGGCTTCCAATTTTGCGGCGGGTTCCGAGTTCGGATACTCTCTGTTGTGGGTTGTAACCCTTTCTACTGTCATGCTGATTATTCTTCAGCACAATGTAGCGCATTTGGGCATTGTTACCGGTCTTTGTCTGAGTGAAGCCGCTACACGTTATTGTCCCAAGTGGGTGTCCCGTCCCATATTGGCTACAGCCGTGTTGGCCTCCATCTCCACTTCGCTGGCAGAGATATTGGGTGGCGCCATCGCCCTTCAGATGCTGTTGGATATTCCTGTCGTGTGGGGAGCTGTGCTGACCACGTTGTTTGTCGTCGTCATGCTTTTCTCCAACTCCTACAAAAAAATAGAGCGTGCCATCATCGCTTTTGTATCCGTTATCGGTCTTTCGTTTCTTTACGAGTTGTTTTTAGTCGAAATAGACTGGCCGCAGGCTGCCCGTTCGTGGGTGCTGCCCGATATTCCTCAGGGCAGTATGCTCATCATCATGAGTGTGCTGGGAGCGGTGGTCATGCCGCACAACCTTTTTCTTCATTCCGAGGTGATACAGAGTCACGAATACAACAAGGGGGATGACACTTCCATTCAGAAACGGTTGAAATATGAATTTTACGATACTTTGTTCTCCATGTTGGTGGGGTGTGCCATCAACAGTGCCATGATTTTGTTGGCCGCTTCCACTTTCTTTCGCACGGGGACACGTGTGGAGGAGTTGCAGCAAGCGCAGTCCTTGCTTACTCCCTTGTTGGGCGAAGCGGCGGGTATTGTCTTCGCTTTGGCTTTGCTCATGGCGGGTGTCTCGTCTACCATCACCAGCGGCATGGCGGCGGGTTCCATCTTTGCCGGCATCTTCGGCGAATCTTATCACATCAAAGACATTCACTCGCGGGTAGGAGTGTTGCTGTCGCTCGGCATCGCCCTATTGCTTATCTTTTTTATCGACAATCCTTTTTACGGACTGTTGGTGTCGCAAATGGTACTCAGCATTCAGCTTCCCTTTACGGTGTTTCTGCAAGTGGGGCTTACCTCGTCCAAGCGGGTGATGGGTATTTATGCCAATTCGCGCCGGAGCAGCTTTGTGCTCTATGCCATTGCCGCTGTTGTTTCGGTGCTCAATGCCATGCTTTTGTTCTCTTGAAAAACGATTTGTATTCCGTTTTCCTATGGTTATGTGAAGGATTATTTCTACCTTTGCACAAATTATTTGTCAATAAAGGAAATGGATTCTACAAAAAGTTTGGCGGTCCTGTTCGACTTCGACGGGGTTATCGTGGATACAGAAAGTCAGTACACCGTATTTTGGGATAGGCAAGGCGAAATCTATTTGCCGGAGTTGGAAAATTTCGGTCGGATAATCAAGGGAATGACGCTGATGCAGATTTTTGAGAAATACTTGAATCATCAACCTGAGATACAGAAACGGATATCCGCCGACCTGATAGCCTTTCAGGAAAAGATGCGGTATGAATACCTGCCCGGGGTGGAGAAGTTTTTGAGGACACTCCGTTCCGAGGGAATTCCTACGGCCATTGTCACCAGCTCGGATGTCGCCAAGATGAATATCGCTTATCGGGAACATCCCGAACTTCCATCGTTGGTGGAGCGTATTCTGACCGCTGAAATGTTTACTCGTTCCAAACCTGCTCCCGACTGCTTCCTGTTAGGAGCCGAAGTCTTGGGCGTAGCTCCCGAAAACTGTGTTGTGTTTGAGGATTCTTTTCATGGGCTGGAAGCGGGAAACCGTGCGGGGATGATCGTTATCGGCTTGGCAACCACCAATCCGCGCGAAGCGATAGCAGACAAAGCGAAAGCGGTGATTGACGATTTTGTGGAGTTTACGACAGAAAGAATGAAGGAAATAATAAATCAATAAAAAAGATATGGCAGGATATTTGACCGGTGACACTCGTAAAGTAACGACTCACCGTTTGATTGAAATGAAACAAAGAGGAGAGAAAATCTCCATGTTGACTTCTTACGACTACACCACCGCGCAGATTGTGGACGGTGCGGGAGTAGATGTGATATTGGTGGGTGATTCCGCCTCGAACGTAATGGCGGGCAATGCGACGACTCTTCCCATTACGCTCGACCAAATGATTTATCACGGTAAGGCCGTGGCGCGTGGCGTGAAGCGTGCCCTTGTAGTGGTGGATATGCCGTTCGGCACGTATCAGACTTCGGCTCACGAAGCAGTGACCAATGCCATCCAAATAATGAAAATCACCCATGCCGATGCCTTGAAACTGGAAGGGGGCGAGGAGGTGCTTGACTCCATCAAGAAAATCATCGCTTCGGGTATTCCGGTGATGGGACATTTGGGGCTGATGCCTCAGTCCATCAATAAGTATGGTACTTATGCCGTGCGCGGCAAGAGCGATGAAGAGGTCGAAAAGCTTGTCCGCGATGCTCATCTGTTGGAAGAGGCGGGCTGTTTTGCCCTTGTGCTGGAAAAGATTCCGGCAGCGTTGGCCGAGCGGGTAGCGAAGGAACTGACCATTCCCGTTATCGGTATCGGTGCCGGTGGGGCGGTGGATGGTCAGGTGTTGGTAGTGGCCGATATGCTCGGCATGACTCATGGGTTCAGTCCGCGTTTTCTCCGCCGTTACGCCGACTTGCACACGGTGATGACCGATGCCATCGGATGCTATGTGAAGGATGTGAAGAACAATGACTTCCCCAACGAGAATGAACAGTATTAACCTTATTATATAAAGAATATGGCAGACGATAAGAAAATTATCTTTTCGATGGTGGGGGTCAGCAAAGCCTTCCAATCGAATAAACAGGTATTGAAAAACATCTACCTATCCTTTTTCTATGGTGCGAAGATTGGCATCATCGGTTTGAACGGTTCGGGTAAGTCCACTTTGCTGAAGATTATTGCCGGATTGGATAAAAGTTATCAGGGCGAAGTGGTGTTTTCACCGGGCTATTCGGTGGGCTATTTAGCGCAGGAACCTCAATTGGACGACACCAAAACGGTGAAAGAAGTCGTCATGGAAGGAGTAAAGCCCATAGTGGACGCACTGAACGAATACGAAGAAATCAACAACAAATTCGGTCTTCCCGAATATTATGAAGACTCGGACAAGATGAACGAACTGTTTGCCCGTCAGGCTGAGTTGCAGGACATCATTGATGCGACCGATGCGTGGAACCTCGACAGTAAGCTGGAACGTGCGATGGACGCCCTTCGTTGTCCGCCCGAAGACCAACCGGTGAAGCATCTTTCCGGTGGTGAACGCCGCCGCGTGGCTCTTTGTCGCTTGTTGCTTCAAAAGCCGGACGTCCTCCTCCTCGACGAACCGACCAACCACCTTGATGCCGAATCTATTGATTGGTTGGAACAACATTTGCAGCAATACGAGGGTACGGTTATCTGTATCACCCACGACCGTTACTTCCTTGACCATGTGGCCGGTTGGATTCTTGAACTTGATAGAGGCGAAGGTATTCCCTGGAAGGGAAACTATTCCAGTTGGTTGGAACAGAAAACCAAACGTATGGAGATGGAAGAAAAGACCGCCAGCAAGCGTCGAAAGACTTTGGAATGCGAATTGGAATGGGTGCGTATGGCTCCGAAGGCTCGTCAGGCGAAAGGAAAGGCGCGTCTGAACTCATACGACAAACTGTTGAATGAGGATGTGAAAGAGAAAGAAGAAAAACTCGAAATCTTTATTCCGAACGGTCCCCGTTTGGGAAACAAAGTTATCGAAGCCATCGGTGTGCAGAAAGCCTACGGCGAAAAGTTGCTTTTCGACAACCTCAATTTCATGTTGCCGCCCAACGGCATTGTGGGTGTCATCGGTCCGAACGGTGCCGGCAAGACTACCCTGTTCCGGCTCATCATGGGCCTGGAAACCGTAGACAAGGGTACATTCGATGTGGGAGAAACCGTGAAGTTGGCTTATGTGGATCAACAGCACAAGGACATCGACCCCGACAAGAGCGTCTATCAAGTGGTGAGCGGCGGCAACGACCTCATCCGTATGGGCAACCGCGACATCAACGCTCGTGCTTATTTAAGCCGTTTCAACTTTTCGGGTGCCGATCAGGAGAAACTTTGCGGCATGCTTTCCGGAGGTGAACGCAATCGTCTGCACCTTGCAATGGCATTGAAAGAAGAAGGCAATGTACTTCTCCTCGATGAACCGACCAATGATATCGACGTGAATACTCTCCGTGCTCTCGAAGAAGGTTTGGAAGACTTTGCCGGTTGTGCCGTGGTTATCAGTCACGACCGTTGGTTCCTCGATCGTATCTGTACACATATCTTGGCATTTGAAGGAAACAGTGAAGTGTTCTTCTTCCAAGGTTCGTACTCCGAATACGAGGAAAACAAACTCAAACGTTTGGGCAATGAAGATCCTAAGCGTGTGCGTTATCGCAAATTGATGGAAGATTAATCCAAGTCTTTTTTTCAAGGCGCAGGTTTTGCGGATTATACGGAAGAACAGGTGTTTGACACAGAGAACCGTGTAATCCGTACAATCTGCGCCTTGATTATTTTTTTACTTTTAGAGTAAAACTTTCTGCTTATGATAGGAAAATGTGCTATTTTTGCACCTTTAATTATCTAAAGGTTTGTGATGAATATGAAAAACATCGGAAAATTTATACTTGTATTTATCGGTCTCTTTTGTTTGACATCTACTTTGATGGCGCAAACTACCATCAAAGGTATTGTTACGGATGTCGAAACCGATACCCCGCTGATAGGGGTAGCCGTCTTGATTGCAGGAACACTTCATGGAACCGTAACCGATATGGATGGTCGTTTTACACTGACCAACCATGCAGAGGAGTTTGTTTTGGAACTCAATTACTTGGGATACGAGGATGTACGTATCCCAATCGAACGTTCGGGAAAGATTGATTTGGGCGAAATTCAGATGAAGCCCGATATACAGACTTTGGACGATGTGGTGATTACTTCAACCATTGCCGTAGCTCGCAAAACTCCGGTAGCCGTATCGAATGTGCAGAGGGACTATATCGAAGAAAAAATGGGTGCTCAGGAATTTGTGGAGATATTGAAGACTACTCCGGGCGTACATGCCAATCGTCAGGGAGGTGGTTTCGGCGATTCGGAAATTTACATGCGCGGATTCGACCATACCAATACCGCTACCATGGTAAACGGAGTTTCCGTGAATGAAATGCTGTACGGCTCTGTATATCAATCTAATTGGAGCGGTCTCCGCGATGTAGTCAATATCTTGCAAACCCAGCGCGGAGTAGGAGCTTCTAAGGTTTCCACTCCCTCTATCGGAGGAACCATCAATATCATAACCAAGGGAGCCGAAGCCCAAAAAGGAGGTTTCGCTTCGTATGCCTTGGGAAGTTACGGATTTAACAAATTGGTCTTTTCCGTCTCTACCGGTTTGTCTCCATCGGGATGGGCCATGACCCTGCTCGGTTCGAAAGAGTGGGGGGATAATGCTCCGCAAGGACTTGAATTTGAATGTTACACTTGGTTTATGTCCTTGGTTAAGAAATTCAATCGACAACATCAGTTGTCGTTGATTGCTTTCGGTTCTCCGCAAACCCACTACCAACGTAGTGCCAACGGAGCCTTGACCCCGGCCGAATGGGAAAAGACCGAACGTCTGTATGGAGTGAAAAACTATCGTTACAATTCAGCGTATGGTTTTGACAAGCATGGTCAGCGTCGCACATCGGGCTACAATATATATCACAAACCGCAAATCAGTTTAAATCATCAATGGAACATCAGTGACCGCTCTTCGCTCAGTACGGTGGCTTATGTTTCTTTCGGGCGTGGAGGCGGCTGTTCGGGACAGGCTAACGAGGATTACGGCTATTCTTTCTCTAATTGAAGAGGCAGCAATTACGGTTCGTTGGCAACCGGTACTTTTGCCGATGGAGTAACTCCGATACTGAATTCGGACGGTACATTCAATTATGCGGGGATACAGGACATCAATGCAAACAGTGAAAACGGTTCCATGCTGGTTATGTCCGAATCGAAAAACAACCACAACTGGTACGGGGTAATCTCTAATTATAATACCCGATTGGGTTCTTTTATTGATTTCTATGGAGGGGTGGACTTCCGTTATTATCAAGGAACGCATACCAACGAAATCATCGATTTGTACGATGGTGCTTACTTCATTGATTCCAGCCGTAAGAAAGTCAGAATAGACAATAATAAGCATGCGGCGAATGACACTTGGCGAAACGAACGCTTGGGGGTAGGCGATGTGGTGTATCGCGATTACGACAGCCATGTCATGCAAGAAGGTGCTTTCTTTCAAGGGGAATACACTCGATATAAGGTCTCGATTTTTATGGCAGGTTCGCTATCGAACACCACCTATTGGAGGTACGACCGTTTTTACTACGATGAGCAACATGCCCGTTCGGGTAAAATCAGCAAAATGAGTTTTAACTTGAAAGTCGGTGCTAATTACAATCTCAACGAAAACAATCATGTGTTCTTGAATGTGGGCTATTTGAGTCGGGTACCCAAGTTCAGCAGCACTTTTATGCAAGACAATTCCAGTAATGTCATCAATAAACAGGCTAAGAATGAAAAGGCTTTGATGGTCGATTGGGGCTACGGATTCAGAAACAACCGGTTACAGTTGAACATCGTGGGTTATTACATCAACTGGATGGATAAAGCCATGATTAAGTACGGCATGATGGAAAACAAGACCGAATACTATATGAACATGACCGGAGTAGATGCCATCCACAAAGGTTTGGAAATGGAAGGGAAGTACCATCCTTTCCATTGGCTGGAACTGACGGGTATGTTGTCGTTGGGCGACTGGAAATGGTCAAACGATGCCACCGGTTATGCTTTTAACGCGCAAGGGCGTGCTTTGACAGAAACCGGTGCGGAAACCACTCCGGGAAGTGCCGACCATGCTTGGGCTTCCATCAAACTCGATGGAGTTAAGGTCGGAGGGTCGGCTCAAACCACCGCTGCCTTGGGAGCCGATTTCCGTATCAACAAAGCGTTGAAAGTAGGTGCCGATTGGGTGTACTATGGTCGTAACTATGCTTATTACTCTTTTAGTGGAAGCAATCTGTCGCTTGGTCGGGAAGTCAGTGTCCTTGAACCTTGGAAAATATCGGCTGCAAGCACTTTCGATGTCAATGCCTCCTATCGTTTCAAATTGGGCGGACTTGATGCGGTGCTCATAGGCAATGTAAACAATCTGTTCAATAACCGCTACATCATCAAGGCATGGAATCCTTCGACCGTCAGCAGTTCCAAAGTGCAGGAGGCTACAGCCGATAATATCTATTGTTTTTACGACATGGGGCGTAACATGACGCTCCGTTTGAGAGTGGATTTTTAAATTAATTTACCACCGCATATCCCATCGGTGTTCGCCGTCCCTCCTTGTCTGCTGCGTATACCGTGTAGAAACCGGAGGGAAATTGCTCCATCGACACTTCGCGTACGTAGGAGAACTCCGAGATTGTTTCGCCCATCGCATTGCGGATAATTATCCGTTGAGTGTCCGGCAGGACGGGAAGTGTCAAGGTAAACCCTCGGTTTAGTTGAGGAAAGTCGGACTTTGCCGGCTTGTTCAGATTGAGGGGAGCACTCTCGTTGCCGTAGTGGTCGGTGGCGCAGACGGCGAAGTATCGGTTGCCTTTCCGATTGTTCAGGGTGAGTGTCGTATCCTTCAGGTAGGTAAGCATCAGGTTTCGTGCATCGTCTGTATCGACGGGGTAGGAGGGTGAGCCGTAGAGATGATACGCTACGGGCTGTCCGCTGTTATCCGTAGAGGGGGTCCACGCCATCTGCAGACTTCCATCGGGTAATTGTTCGGTCAATGGGTTGGTAGGTGTGGTGGGAGCTATGCTGTCTTGCCACGTCATGGGAGGCACCAAAGCAGGTGCGGTGTAAAATTCCTCTGTCAGTTCATCAAGGATGCCCTTTACATTCTCCAGCAAAAAGCGGTTGCGGAAGAAAGCATGTCCCGCCAAACCCGTTCGACGGGTGAAATGTAATTGTCGGCTCACTTCGTCCAGCGGCCAGTCCTTTTCCCGGGGCGAAAGGAAATAGATGCCGAGTCCGGGTACTACCCAACGGCCGTGGTCGTTCTCTTTCCAGTCGAGCGCGAAAGGATAAAAGTGATTATCTTTGAAATACATCATCGGAAAGAGTGCATCGTGAATGCCTTCGCGAAGCCAACCTTGCGCATCTTGATGGACGGTGTGCAGGGCGTTCCATCCTCGCGACGGATAGCGTTCCGTGTCATCGTATTTGCCCACCGGCGAACTGCTTACTTTCACCCATGGCTTCAGTGTTTTTACTTCGGAATAAAGTCGGCGTACGATGGCGGTAATATTTTCTTTGCGCCAAGCGTTTTTGTTTTTACCCTTGCCGTATTGGCGAAATGTGTCATTGTCGGGGAATCGGCGTGCGTTCTCTGGGTAACGGATGTAGTCCAGATGAATGCCGTCCACATCGTATCGGCTTACCACTTCGCGCACAATGCCGGCCAGATAGTCGGCCGTGCCCGGTTGTCCCGGATCCAGATACCATGCTCCTTGATGCAGTTTGCATAGTTTGCGGTGTGTTTGTACTACCGAATGCCTGCCCAGTAACTTCACTTGACGTATGTTTCCGGCGGGGATGGTCACAATCCATGCGTGGAGTTCCATGCCTCGTTTGTGACACTCGTCGATGGCAAAAGCCAGCGGGTCATAACCCGGGTCGCGTCCCGTTCGTCCCGTCAGCGATTCGGGAAAGGTTTCGATGGCCGAAGGGTAGAGGAGGTCTCCTCGAAGACGTGTCTGAAGGATGACGGTATTGAAGTTCGCTTCTTTCAGCCGGTCGAGGATGATGCGAAGTTCTTCCTGCTGACGGCGGATACCATCGGGCGAAGTTGCTTTGTGGTGCGGCCAGTCCATGCCTCCCAGGGTGGTGATCCAGGTGGCGCGGATTTCGTGTTTCGGTTGGGCTTCCACTTGCGTTACGAACAGAAGCAGGGATAGGAAAAGAATTAAAAATCTATGCATAGGTTTGATAATTTGTGTGCAAAGATACTAAGTTATAGAGAAAATAGTTACATTTGCAGCCATTAAAAAAGAAAAAGACAATGATTACATTTACACTTGCACTGCTGCTGCTCATCGGTGGATACATCGTTTATGGCGGCTATGTGAACCGTGTGTTCGGTCCCGACGACCGGCAGACACCGGCAATCGCGATGGCGGATGGGGTGGACTACATTCCCATGGCCAATTGGAAAATCTTTATGATTCAGTTTCTCAACATTGCAGGACTCGGTCCCATCTTCGGTGCCATTATGGGAGCGCAGTTCGGTACCGCTTCCTATTTGTGGATTGTTCTCGGCACGATTTTTGCCGGTGCCGTACACGACTTCTTTTCGGGTGCCCTCTCCATCCGTCACGGTGGCGAGAGCTTACCCGAAATAATCGGACGCTATCTGGGACAGACTACTCGAAAAGTGATGTGCCTCTTTACGATGGTGCTGATGATTCTGGTAGGAGCCGTCTTTGTGAGCGGCCCTGCCGAGCTATTGGCCGGCATGACCCCTGCTTGGATGGACGCTTTCTTTTGGATTGTGGTCATCTTCCTTTATTATGTGTTGGCTACGCTGATGCCCATCGATAAAATCATAGGAAAGGTCTATCCCCTTTTTGCGGCGGCACTCCTCTTCATGGCGGGAGGTATTCTTGTAATGCTCTACGTGAAGAATCCCGACCTGCCCGAAATGTGGAACGGCTTCGGTACGAAGTATGAGTCAAGTCCCATTTTTCCGATGATGTTCATCTCTATCGCCTGTGGAGCCATCAGCGGTTTTCATGCCACTCAGTCTCCTCTCATGGCACGTTGCATGAAGCACGAAAGGCATTGTCGTCCCATTTTTTATGGAGCGATGGTGGCCGAAGGTATCGTAGCCTTGATTTGGGCGGCTGCCGCCACTTACTTCTTTCAAGAAAACGGCGTTGCGGACTCGCTTACCGGCAAGGCTTATTCGGGTGCGGTGGTCGCTACCCGGATTTCAAAAGAATGGTTGGGTACTTTCGGTGGAATCCTTGCCATTTTGGGCATTGTGGCGGCTCCCATTACCAGTGGCGACACCGCGCTTCGTTCGGCCCGTCTCATTGCGGCCGACTTCTTGCACATCGAACAACGAAGCATCGCCAAGCGTTTGATGATTTGTATTCCCCTTTTTCTGCTCACCATCGGGGTGTTGGTGTATAGTTTGAACGATGCCGATGGCTTTAAGATTATTTGGCGTTACTTTGCTTGGTGCAATCAAACGCTTTCCGTCTTCACCCTTTGGGCGATTACCGTCTATCTGGTGCGCGGACGGAAGAACTTTTACATCACTCTGTTGCCTGCCTTGCTGATGACCGTGGTGTGTTCCACCTACATCTGCGTGGCTCCCGAAGGATTTGGACTTTCGCTGACGGTGGGTTATGGCGTGGGAGCCGTGTGCGCGTTGTTCGCTGTCGTATGGTTTATAAACTGGATGAATAAAGAAAATAAAAAACGCTTATGAAAAGAAGATTGCGCAAATCCGTCTGGATGCCTTTGGTGCTTTGGGTGTACACCACCGCAATAGTGGTGTACTTCCTTCCGAGAAATACGGAAATCAGCGACACGGAAAAGTGGGGCACCATTGTGGTTTCTTATCTCGTCATTGTTCTCTTGTGGTTGGTTCTTCGTAAGAGGGAACAGATGTTGGAGAAAAGAAATCGGGAGATAGAGGAACGGTATCGGAAGTAAATCTCCGAAGGAGAAACTAATGTTTAAGTTTCTCCTTCAAGAACCGTCCCGTGTACGAAGAGGTACATTTCGCAACTTCTTCGGGAGTGCCGACCGCTACTATTTCGCCTCCTCGTTCGCCTCCTTCGGGCCCCAGGTCGATTACATGGTCGGCACACTTGATGATGTCTAAGTTGTGCTCGATGATAACGATGGTGTGTCCGCGGGATAGGAGCGAATCGAAGGCTTCCAGCAACTTCTTGATGTCGTGGAAATGCAAGCCGGTACTCGGTTCGTCGAATACGAAGATGGTGGAGGCGGTTTTTTCCAAACTGAGGAAATAAGCCAACTTTACGCGTTGGTTTTCACCCCCGGAAAGGGTGGATGACGACTGGCCGAGCTTGACATAGCCCAAACCTACTTCCTGTAAGGGGAGCAGACGCTTCGCAATCTTCGTCTGGTTATGCTCGGTGAAGAACTCGATGGCCTGATTGACGGTCATCTCCAGAATGTCGTAGATGCTCTGTCCTTGAAATTTCACTTCCAGTATATCGCTTTTGAAGCGTTTGCCGTGACACGATTCGCATTCCAGTACGAGGTCTGCCATGAATTGCATTTCCACCGTTACGGTACCTTCGCCCTTACATTCCTCGCATCGTCCGCCTTCGGCGTTGAACGAGAAGTGTCCTGCCGAATAGCCCATCTGTTTGGCGAGCGGTTGTTCGGCATAGAGCTTACGGATTTCATCGTAGGCTTTTACGTAAGTCACCGGATTGCTTCGCGAGGACTTTCCGATGGGGTTCTGATCGACAAACTCGATGTCCTTCACCATTTCGATGTCGCCTTCCAATGAAAGGTGTTCGCCCGGTCGTTCGCTGTTATTGCTGTATATCAGCTTCAGTGCCTTGTAGAACACGTCGCGTACCAGTGTACTCTTTCCCGAACCGCTCACTCCCGTTACCACGGTCATTACGTTGAGAGGGAAGCGTGCGTCTACACCTTTCAGATTGTTTTCGCGGGCACCTTTTACTTCGATATAGTTGTTCCATGGGCGGTGCGCCACGGGCAGTTCGATTTGTTCTTCGCCCAACAGATAGCGCACGGTGTAGCTGTTGCTGCCCGGTTGCAAATCCTTCATGTTGCCTTGGTAGACAATCTCTCCGCCCAAACGTCCGGCGTTGGGACCGATGTCGATGATGTAGTCGGCCGTGCGGATAATTTCTTCATCGTGTTCCACCACCACAACGGTGTTGCCCAATTCCTGCAACTGTCGCAATACCCGTATCAGCCGGTCGGTGTCTCGGCTGTGGAGTCCGATACTCGGTTCGTCCAAAATGTATAGGGAACCTACCAGACTGCTTCCCAATGAAGTGGCGAGATTGATGCGTTGGCTTTCACCGCCCGATAGCGAATTGCTCAGACGGTTGAGGGTGAGGTACCCCAGCCCCACGTCCATCAAGAAGCGGATGCGGTTGTTGATTTCCGTCAGAATGCGTTTGGCCACGGCCGTGTCGTGCTCGTTGAGTTGCAGCGTACTGAAAAATTCTTTCAATTCATAAATGGGCAGGTCTACCAGTTGCGAAATGGATTTTCCGCCCACCTTTACGTAGTTCGCTTCTTTCTTCAGCCGGGTGCCGTGGCAGGTGGGGCAGAGTGTCTTTCCCCGATAGCGTGCCAGCATCACCCGATATTGAATTTTGTATTGGTTTTCTTCCAGCATCTTGAAGAAAGAGTCGATGCACGCTTTGTCGCGCGGACCGTGCCACAGGTAATCCTTTTGTTCTTGCGTCAGTTCGTAGTAGGGTGTAAAGATGGGGAAGTCGTGCGCCGGTGCTTCGTGGATGAATTCGGTGAGCCATTCGCTCATTTTTTCGCCTCGCCAGCACATCACGGCTCCATCATAGACGGAGAGGGCACGGTTGGGTATCACCAAGTGTTCGTCGATGCCGATGATTTTTCCGAACCCTTCGCATGTGGGACATGCTCCGATGGGTGAATTGAAGGAGAACATCTGGTCGCTCGGTTCTTCAAAGATGATTCCGTCGGCCTCAAATTTGGTACTGAATGTAAAGAGTTGCGTGCTTCCGTCTTCCAGATAAAACCGGAGCATACACGTCCCGTCGCCTTCATACATGGCGGTTTCCGCCGAGTCGGTCAGTCGGCTGATGCCGGCTTGGTCGGAGCCGGCACTCATGCGGTCGATGAGGAGAAAGAGGTTGTCTCCTTTGTGTTCTCCCTCACTTTGAAGTTTCACTAAGCAGTCTTCGATGCGCATCACTTTCCGGTTCATCTCCACCCGGGCGAATCCCTGTTTCATGTCGATGTCCAATTGCTCGGTCAGTGAACGCCCTTCGCGGGGGATAATGGGAGCCAGCATCGTGAATTTAGTACCTTCGGGGAAAGACAGCATGCACTGTACGATGTCTTCCGCCGAATGTTTCTTCACCTGTAGTCCGCTTACGGGCGAATAAGTTTTTCCCACTCGGGCAAAGAGCAGTCGCAGGTATTCGTAAATCTCAGTCGAGGTGCCCACGGTGGAGCGCGGGTTTCGGCTCGTTACTTTCTGCTCGATGGCGATGGCGGGCGGTATGCCCTTGATGAAGTCGCATTCGGGTTTGCTCATGCGTCCCAGAAACTGGCGGGCATAGCTCGACAAACTTTCCACGTAGCGTCGTTGTCCTTCGGCGTAAAGCGTGTCGAATGCCAACGATGACTTTCCCGAACCGGAAAGTCCCGTCACCACTACCAGTTTACCGCGCGGAATGTCTACACTGATGTTCTTCAGGTTGTTCACTTTGGCTCCATGGATGGAGATATAGTTGCTTTCACTCATATTCAGTCACGATTTTGGGTTGGAATATGCAAAGATAACATTTACTTTCCTTATCTTTGCAACCATATTTATAAAGTTTGTATAAAATGAAATTAAAATTTTTGTTTCCCTTTCTGATAGCCTTGTTGTGTTGCATGACAACCGGAGCGCAAACAGCGGCTCCCAAACGCGAATTTCGTGGCGCATGGATTCAGTGCGTCAACGGACAGTTTCAAGGTATGACTCCCGAAACGATGCAACGTACTCTCGTCACTCAACTGGATGCCTTGCAGAAGGCAGGCATCAATGCCATCATTTTTCAGGTGCGTGCCGAGGCCGATGCCCTCTATTCATCCACTTACGAGCCGTGGAGCCGTTTCCTGACCGGTGTGCAAGGTAAATCGCCCGGTTGGGACCCGTTGGGCTGGATGATTGATGAGTGCCATAAGCGGGGGATGGAATTCCACGCTTGGATTAATCCTTACCGTGCAAAGACAAAAGGCACGGCGGCTCTTTCGCCCGCACATCCTTACCACAAGCATCCCGAGTGGTTCGTGACATACGCCGGTCAGTTGTATTTCAATCCCGGTTTGCCCGAAAACCGCCGTTACATTTGTCAAATCATCCGCGACATCGTGAGCCGTTATGACGTGGATGCCATTCACATGGACGATTATTTTTACCCTTATCCCAATCCGGGCGAGGACTTTCCCGATGCCGCAAGTTTTGCGCAATACGGTCGGGGGTATGCCGACAAAGCCGATTGGCGGCGCGACAACGTGAATGTGCTTATCAAGGAAATTCACGAGACCGTGCGCGAGTGTAAACCTTGGGTGAAGTTCGGCGTCAGCCCTTTCGGCATCTATCGCAACCGGAAGAGCGACCCGAATGGAAGTGCTACCAACGGCCTTCAGAACTACGATGACCTATATGCCGATGTACTACTTTGGGTGAACAACGGTTGGGTGGACTACAACATTCCGCAGATTTATTGGGAAATCGGTCACAAGGCTGCCGACTATGACACCCTGATTCGCTGGTGGGCCAAGCACGCTTCCGCCCGTCCGTTGTTCATCGGACAAGACGTGATGCGCACCGTTAAGAATACCGACCCGCAAAATCCTCGCCGTCACCAACTCCCGGCCAAGATGCGGTTGCAACGCTCGCTTCCGGCGGTGAGCGGAAGTTGTCAGTGGTATGCGGCGGCTGTGGTAGATAATCCCGGTAATTACCGCACGTTGCTTGAACAGGATTACCACCGTCATCCCGCATTGATACCCGCTTCACCTTTCATAGACGACAAGGCTCCCTCCAAGGTCAAGAAACTGAAAATGGTCTGGACCATGCAAGGTCTCGTGTTGGCATGGACGGCTCCCAAGGCTAAGGATGAAATGGATAAAGCCGTGCAATACGTTGTTTACCGTTTTACCGACAAGGAGAAGATTGACCTGAATAATCCTGCTCATATTGTGGCTATCACGCGCGAAACGTTCTATCTGCTGCCCTATGTGAAAGGCAAGCGTAAATATCGTTATGTAGTGACGGCTCTCGACCGTTTGCACAACGAATCGAAGGCGACAAAAAAGAATGTGAAATTATAGACTGGCTCTGTTGTTTAAGCCTTTTTGGGGTGTCAACTGATAACTCATAGGGATGTCTTTACGAAAGAGCCGCTTCTATTTTCTTCTCTAAAAAAAGGGTGAGACTCATTCCAGCCTCACCCTTTTTTTCT
>CAYXZF010000015.1:0-32963 GCA_964469845.1 uncultured Phocaeicola sp. | reverse complement strand
GTTATATAATATATATTATGTTTAATTTTATCACTATTACAAAAGTCTTGACTCATCCTATTTCATTTTGGATTCTTTAGTCAAGACTCTTTTCTTTATAATTAAGCTTCTTTCTCTGAATGAGATTCCTTTAGTATTTGAAGTGCTTTATCCAATACTGTAGTATCATCTAATACAACTAAACCGCCGTCCGGCCCCGGTTCTAAATGAAAGCCCACACTTTCACCTTGTTTAAAATTTTGTCCGCCAAAGAAATTACGTATAGTTTCCACAGAAAGTCCCAATTCATCGGCTATTCTATGCATACTTCCGGTTGGAAGCGAGTCTTTAATTCTCCGAAGTTCGTTGAATGTTATTGTTTTCATAATAATAGTAAATTAAAAATTAATTATTAGTTTGTTACATGTAAAATTCATAAGTATTGAATTTGCGTTGTAATCATTCCCCAAGTGATGATTGCAAAAAGCGTCAGAAGAAATGTTGTTTCTAAAAGATGTACATCAGTTATTAAATAATTACCTGAAGTATACTGATTAGAAATACATTTTGGCTGTTTGAAAAAGTGTTTCTGCAAATAAACATATCCCCAATAACCACTCCCTCCTACCATACATCCGGTAAGCGTGCCAAACAGAATGTCACCGGGAAAATGAACTCCTAAATAAATACGTGAATAAGAGTTCATTATGGCCCAAAAGATAAGCATGAAACTCAATAGACCATTTTGAATGAGCAAGGAAATAAATATCGCAATGGCAAATGTATTGGAAGCATGGCTGGAAAAGAAACCATATCTACCTCCTCTATAACCGTTTACTATATCAACCATATACATTATCTCAGAATCTTGTGTAGGACGGAAACGTTGAAAAAACGGCTTACAGATGCCGGAAGCTATTTGGTCGGCAAGAGTAATAACCAATGCCAGCATTACTACAAGAAGGATGAAATTTTCTATCCGATTGTTTTTGAAAAGAACATACAGCAATACAACACCTAACGGAATCCAAATGTATGTACTGGTGGCTACCCACATAAATCCGTCCCAAAAGAGAGAATCGCTTCCGTTCCATTCCAATAGAGACTGTCTGTCAAGGTCAATGTATGGCTGTATGTCCATGTTTATTCCTGTTTTTTAATGATTTCAATGACTGAAGCAGGTACCCATCCTGCATTACCATCCTCCAGCTGGATTTCTTTCCAATCCTTCATCGTGTCATCCTTGATAGTAACTTTTCGACCTTCGTGCAGGATGAATAGTTCGGTACCTCCTTCGTTCGGTGTGCTTCTCACCGTTACGCTTGGTGCCATGATTATGGCATTGTCATGACTTTGTAATTCATTTTTTTGTGTAGAAGCGAAGCTGTTAGTCACGATGCAGATGAAAAGAAAAAAGATAGCAGAAAGAAATCCTATTTTCTTTAGACCAATCTTCTTACCGAAAAAATAAAGCACTAATCCTGACAAACTCAAGAGAAAAGAAAGAATGGCTATTTGTGACCACCCCTTTTCGTTCATGCTGTTAATCAATGCTTTCATCCAAGAGATGAAGAATACTTCGCTTATGGGAGTTACTTTATCTACAGTTTTACTTTGTGCCAATTCCAAATTAAATCGGATGTCGCTGTCTGCAGGATTCAGTAGCAAGGCACGTTCGTAGTTAAGGACAGCTTTGGCGATATTGTCCATCTTGTAATAACTATTGCCTAAATTGTAATATATGTCGGCCGATTCACCTTCGTTGGCAAGGATTCCTTCGTAAAGTTCTGCGGCACCGGCAAAGTCGTTATTGATGTAAGCACTGTCTGCCTGTGCTTTGTTTTGTCCGTATGCCATCGTTATCGAAGCGAACAAGGCAAATATCAAATATATTTTTTTCATGTTATTTCTTCCTTTTTTAATGTTTGATACTATTCTCCATTTTGCTAATGACATCAATAGCCGAAGCATAGACTTTATCCATTGCTTCATTTTGATTTCCGGGTGCATAACGAGCAAATTCGCATTCGTTTAAGGTATTGATAAAACCCTTGATAAGTTCTTCGGATACACCGTATCGGGTTAGTTCTTCTTCGATGTTATCTTTGGACAGTTGTGATACCGAGATGCTTAATTTGTCGCTGATATAGCCCCACAAAGCTTTTAGCACTTCATCGTAGAAAGGTTCTGTTTTCTTTTCTGCCAACAACTTACCGGCATTTTTCATTCGCTTGGTAGCTACTTTATTTGCCTTTTTGGTACGAACTTTTGTTACATTGGCATTTTCCATAGCCTGTTTGCGATAGATAATCAGGAAAGTTACAAACAAAACGAACGGAATGAGATACCACATATAATAAAGTGTAGAACCAAAGAAATAGTCGCCTTTTTTGTTCAGCTTGGTATCGCCGGTTTTGATGTAGCGGATATCTTTGCCTAACACTTTCAAGTCCTCTTTACCGGTGAAGTTGGCCACCACTTGGTCTGCATTTCCTTCACCTTTGGCTACATTTAGAGTATAAGCATTGGTCTTTAATGTTTTATAGCTTTGGCTCTTCAAGTCAAAGTATGAGAACTCTATCGGCGGAATGGTATAGTTTCCGGGATGGCGAGGAATTGCCAGATATTCAATGATTTTACTTCCTGCCAATCCTTCGCGTGTCAAATTGAACTTATTGTCCACTTTCGGATCGTAGATTTCAAAATCTTTCGGGAATCCGACTTCCGGAGTGTTGATGAGTTTCATGTTGCCTGTACCCGAAATGATTAGTTTGATGGTTACTGCATCATTTGTTTTCAATTCCTGTGCATTGATGGACGAACTAAGGGTAAATTCGCCCACTCCACCGGAGAAATTGGCAGGTTTGCCTGCCGGAAGCTCTTTTACATTGATAACAACTTTGGGAGTAACGATGTTTTTCTTTACATTGATATGACTTCCTCCATTGAAAAAAGCGTCAAATGGGTCAGCGGAAGCAACCATTTGTGAAACAGTACCTTCGAAAGTGATAGAAGGTATTTCCAATTTTCCGGATTGTTGAGGGAAAAGCACATATTGACTCCAGATGGTTGTATTATAGTTTCTTCCGTTATAGTGCTCCAGCGAGAACGTTTTTTGCGTGGGAAGTTCCACTTCTTGCGTATGGAATCCTTTCAAGTCGGGCATATCACCTCTTAATCCGGTCAGATTGACTTGTGTATACACTTTGTATGTAAGCAAGATGGCTTCTTGTTCGTACACATTGGTCTTGCTGGCTGTAGCGGTGATAAACAGTTCCTTATCGGTTATCGTTCCGCTCTGGCTTCGATTGCGTGATGCATTACCCGAATTGCCTGCTGTGGCAGATTGGTCGGGAGGAAGCACTTTAATGCTGACCGAATTTGAAGTATAATTGTTACCGTTGGCCACAATCGTAGCTCCCGGAATGGAATATGTACCTTCTTTTTCGGCCATCAGTATGTAGGTGAATGTGATGGTACTGGTGGAGGTCACATTTCCATTGATGATTTGAGTGCTGCTTTGAGTGGAACGACTCGGTCCCATCAATACGTCAAACCCCTTGATGTTCGGTGTACGAAAGTCTCTTACTTTTTGCGAGTTGATAGTGTATGTCAGTCGGAACTGGTCGCCACTGACCACAGCTTCGGGTGCAGAAGCGGTGAACGTGATTTTCTCATCTGCCCACGCTCCCATCACGTTGATTATCAATATAAATAAAGGAATTACTTTTTTCATTTTCTTTCTATATTATTGAATTAAGCGACAAAGTTAAACAATTACCAATCTTTATCCAATTTCTTACCTTGGATTTGTATTTGTTTCTTTACTTTATCCTGTACATTTTTTTCGTCCTGCATTACAGCATTCAGCAACTGTTGAGCATTTTCTTTCGACATTTCGTTTTTGTTTTCTTGTTGCGGCTGTTGTTGCCGGTTTTTCTTATCCTGCTCTTGTTGCTCCTTGTTTTGTTCTTGTTGGTCTTTTTGTTGATCCTGTTGCTGCTGTTGTTGTTGGTCTTGATTCTGTTGTTGCTGTTGCTGATCTTTCAGTAACTTCTGAGCCAAGGCCAAATTATAGCGGGTTTCGTCATCCTTTGGATTATTTCGCAAAGATTCTTTATAGGCTTCGATGCACTGAGGATATTGTTTGGCACTTTGAAGAATCACCCCCATGTTGTGATAAATCTGAGCCAACTTTTCCTTCTCTTTTTCAATCTTCGATACAGATTCGTATTGCTCCATAGCCTCTTTAACCTTTTGCTGCATCAGTAGCGCATTGCCCAAATTAAACATGGCGTCGGTTGATTTCGGATTAACTTCCAATGCTTTGCGATAATCCACTTCCGCTTTGATAAACAAACTATCGTTGTAGAGCTTGTTGCCACTACGCAAATAGTCGCGCTCTGTCTTTGTTTGTGCAAAGGCAGAGCCGGCAGTTGCCAATAGAAATGCGGTTATATAATAGATTCTTTGTAACATATTCCCTTATTTAAATAGTCTTACATTCTTGAACAATGGATTCTTACGCTCCAAGAGTAGCATTTCCACGACAAGCAGGATAAGCACCAACCATGCAATGGCTTGAAACTGTTCGTTAAACTCGGTGAACACCTGGCTCTCTACATCTTGTTTAGCTAATTTGGCTATTTCTTCGTTCAGAATCTTTTCGGCCGAATTGGTATTGTCTACCCGTATATAGACACCGTTTCCGGCTTTGGCTATCTCCTGACACATCTGTTCATTCAGACGGGTGATGACAACATTGCCTTCTTTGTCTCGTCGGAAATCATTGCTTCCTCTCTCCACGGGAATGGGGGAACCATCGGGCGAACCAATGCCGAGAATGAATACTTGCATATTCTTTTCGGCAGCCTCTTTGGCAGCCTCTAAGGCTCCACCTTCGTGGTTTTCGCCATCGGTGATAACGATGATGGCACGCCCCACTCCATCGTTCGGAGTAAAACTCTTCATGGCCAAGCGAATAGCCGCACCGATATCGGTTCCTTGTGTACTGATAAGCGATGGGTTGATACTTTCGAGAAACATTTTAGCCGAGAGGTAGTCGCTGGTGATGGGAAGTTGCGTGAAGGCTTCACCGGCAAAGACGTTCAAACCTACCTTATCGTTATTAAACGTATCCACGAGTCTGGAAATCAGTTTTTTGGCTTTCTCTAATCGGCTGGGGGTTACATCCTCAGCCATCATAGAGTTGGAAATATCCAAAGCAATAACCGTTTCTACTCCACTCCGCTTTACGGTTTCCATCTTCGAACCGAATTGCGGACGAGCAAGTACGAACACCATCAGTGCCAATGCCGCAAAGGTGAGCCAAAACTTTACGTCGGGGCGAAATTTCGAAAGTGTCGGCATCAATGTTGCCAGCAATGCCGGGTCGCCATACTTCTTTATCTTCTGACGGCGACGGTGGTTGGAATATATGTACAATCCCGCTACCGCCGGAAGCAGAAGCAGCAAATATAATAAATCCGGGTTTGCAAATCGAAACATAACTTCTTTGTTTTAAGGTATTTTCTTTAATACAGTATTGCGCAACAACACTTCCAGCAGGATGCAGAAGAAGGCTATCCAAGCGAAGCGTTCATATTCTTCTTCACGTTTGCTGAATTCCTTGACGTTGAGCTTTGTTTTTTCCAACTTGTCGATTTCCTGATAGACTTCTTTTAATTTATCATTGCTGGTGGCACGGAAATAGTTACCATTGGTCGTTCCGGCAATTTCCGTCAAAGTCTTCTCATCGATTTCAACAGGGACATTCACATATTGCACGCCGGCATAGGTTTGCATCGGATAAGGTGCCGTACCGTTGGTACCCACACCGATGGTATAGACACGAATGCCGAACTGTTTGGCAATTTCCGCGGCGGTTAATGGGGAGATGTCGCCCCGATTGTTACTTCCGTCGGTCAATAGGATGATGACTTTCGACTTTGCCTTGCTGTCCTTCAAGCGTGTCACTGCGTTGGCGATACCCATACCGATGGCTGTACCGTCTTCTATCAGTCCGCGCTGTGCGATGTCTCCCTTGATGCTGTGGAAAAGATTGAGCAACACGCTATGGTCTACCGTGAGTGGACATTGCGTGAAACTTTCACCGGCAAAGATGGTCAGACCGATGTTGTCGTTCGGACGTCCGTTGATAAATTCCGAAGCTACCTGTTTGGCGGCTTCCAGACGATTAGGATTCAAGTCTTCGGCAAGCATACTGGTCGAAACGTCCACGGCAAGCATAATGTCAATACCTTCTATTTCGGTGTTCTGCCAATTGTCGGTGGTTTGCGGTCGGGCCAGCACCAAAATAATCATGGTGATGGCGATGATGCGCAGTACGAATGGTGTATGAAGCAGGTAAATTTTCCAACTTTTAGGTGCCTGCATATACATTCTCGTTGTCGAAATCTGTATGGTGGGTTCCGTTTTTTTGCGCTTCATTACATACCATATAATATAAGGTATTAGCAGCACCAACAAGAACAGATATTCTATATTCGCAAAAATCATGGTTCTACTGTTTAATGGTTAAAACCAAAGGTTATAAATACCTTTGGTTATTATATACAGAATGCATACTATCACAATGCCGATAACCACCATACTTCCCAGCAATACCATCCGTCCCTGTTTGGAACGTTTTTCTTCTACCGTGATTTCGGTAGGTTCAGGTTTGGCGTTCGGGTCGGGTTCTGCTTTGGTATTGTTTATGAAATCAACGGCATTCACAAGGTTCATGTCGTTTTCGTTCATAAGCGGTGAGTGCTTGGCGAATTTCACCAAGTCGGCGGTATCAAACAGATTCTTCAATTCACGGATAGACTCCTTATCGTTGGTTTCCGACAACTTTTCGATAATTTCCGCCGAAGTCATCTCCATTGCGTTGAAGCCGAAACGTTCTGCCATGTATGTGCGCAGTACATCGGTCAATTCTGTGTAGTAAGTCTTTGGGTCGTTCAAGCGCAGACTCTTGTTGCCCTTGATGCGTTCAATATCCTTCAGCGCCTGTTCGTGAGGCGGCAATTTCGGCTCTACCTTTATTTTCCGGATGATGGGTTTATTGTCTCTGAACCGTTTGTACAGATAATAGCCCAAACCACTCAAGGCGGCCATGAGCAACGTCAGCCAAAAGATGGCAGAGATGTCCTTCCATTGAATGCTTACCTCTCGAATAGTCTTCGGACCGAAAAATTGATCGGGGTTCAATGTATCTACGGGAAGAGAATACACCTTCAGTGCCAAAGCTTTCGAGCGATAGACCCGGTCGTTTACCAAGACTTCAAAGGGCGGCAAATAATATAAGGCTGAATCGAAAGATGTCACGGTATATTCCTGCCGGATAAGCATCCGTTTGCCATCGTTCAACAATTGCGTGTCGGGCTTGGCGATGTCGAGCACCTCCACTCCTTTCACAAGGGTGTCGAGTACAATGGGCATTTGTAGCTTCCGGTCGGCATCCATACTTACTTCCAACTTAATTTTGGCTTGTTCGCCGATGAGCAGTTGGAGGGAATCGACGCTTGCGTCCA
Organism: uncultured Phocaeicola sp.; assembly: GCA_964469845.1. GTDB lineage: Bacteria > Bacteroidota > Bacteroidia > Bacteroidales > Bacteroidaceae > Phocaeicola. Next base: position 25,446 of record CAYXZF010000015.1, on the reverse strand, counting down.
CCGTTACTTGTTGGGCATGAGTCTGAAGGGTCGCTCCATAGAGCAACCCGCTGATGACAACTCCCTTCAGCAATCCTCTGCTGATGTGTAAGATATTCATATTCATTAGCTTCGTTTCGCAAATAAGTTCAGCAATGATTTCACATAATCCTGATCGGTACGGATGGATACGGAATCGACATTGCTTTTCGTAAAAGTTTCGGCAAGTTTCTCCTTGCGTTCCAGCCACCAGGCACGATGCGCATTGCGCAGTTTGATTGACGAGGTGTCTATCCACTGTTCGTGTCCGGTTTCCGCATCGCGCACTTTCATCAAGCCTACATCGGGTAATTCCGCCAATCGCCGGTCATACACTTGGATGGCCACGATGTCATGCTTGCGGTTGGCAATGGTCAGCGCATTACGGTAATCACTATCATCGATAAAGTCGCTTAACATGAAAGTCGTGCAACGCTTCTTGATGACGTTGGTCAGATATTCCACTGCCATTTTGATATCCGTTCGCTTACTTTCGGGTTTGAAGTCAATCAGTTCGCGGATGATGTAAAGGATATGTTTCCGTCCTTTTTTGGGCGGGATAAATTTCTCTATTCTGTCCGAGAAGAAAATCACCCCGATTTTATCGTTGTTCTGAATGGCGGAGAATGCCAACGTGGCGGCAATCTCCGTCACCATATCCTTCTTCATCTGCTTCACTGTACCGAAATCCAAGCTGTTCGACACATCGATTAAGAGCATCACCATCAGCTCGCGTTCTTCTTCAAACACCTTTACGTAAGGTTTGTTGTAGCGGGCGGTCACGTTCCAGTCGATGTCACGCACGTCATCGCCATATTGATATTCGCGCACTTCCGAGAACGACATTCCCTTGCCTTTGAAAGCCGAGTGATACTGGCCGGCAAATATGTTGTTCGAAAGACCGCGTGTCTTGATTTCAATTTGGCGGACTCGTTTTAATATATCACTTGTTTCCATACACAGAAGAAGATATTAGGGCACTTCTACGCTGTTCAGAATCTTGCTTACGATTTCGTCCGAGGTCATGTTCATCGCTTCGGCTTCGTAAGTCAAGCCGATACGGTGGCGAAGTACATCGTGAGCTACGGCACGGACATCTTCCGGAATTACATAACCGCGGCGTTTAATGAACGCATAGCTTCGGGCAGCCAAAGCCAGATTGATGGATGCACGTGGTGAACCGCCGAAACCGATCATATCCTTTAAATCTTTCAAACCATATTTTTCGGGATAACGGGTGGCAAACACAATGTCGGCGATGTATTGCTCGATTTTTTCGTCCAAGTACACTTGACGAACCACTTTGCGGGCTTCCAGAATGTCTTCAGATTTCAAAATCGGACGTACTTCTATCTTTTCGCCGCTGATATTTTGACGGATAATCTTTTTTTCTTCCTCCAGTTTCGGATAGTCGATGATAACCTTCAGCATAAAACGGTCTACTTGCGCTTCAGGCAGCGGATAGGTACCTTCCTGTTCGATGGGGTTTTGTGTTGCCATGACGAGGAAAGGCTTCGGCAATTCAAATGTTTCCTTGCTCAGTGTCACTTGACGTTCCTGCATCGCTTCGAGCAAAGCACTCTGCACCTTGGCAGGAGCACGATTGATTTCATCCGCCAATACGAAGTTGGCGAAAACGGGGCCTCGTTTGGCAACGAACCGTTCGTCTTTCTGACTGTAAATCATCGTACCGATAACATCGGCAGGGAGTAAGTCGGGAGTAAACTGGATGCGACTGTATTCTGCATCGATAAGTGATGCGAGGGTTTTGATAGCGAGGGTTTTGGCCAATCCCGGTACACCTTCCAACAGAATGTGACCATCGGACAACAGGCCGATCAATAACGATTCCACCAAATGTTTTTGACCTACGATGGTTTGATCCATACCGGCCATTAAGTTAGTTACGAATGCGCTTTGTTTTTCAATGCGTTCGTTCAATGCACGAATGTCAATAGCTTCAGCCATAATTCTTTTTTGTTATTTAGTTATTTTTCTTTATAATCATACCTTGTGCTCTCTGTTAGAGAAAGCTTTCTTCATTTAGCGTGTAAAGTTACGGCTATTATTTAACAGGGACAATTAAAATATACTAAAAAACGAAAGAAGGCTGTTATTTTTGTTTATTATACATGTATAAAAAGGAGAATACCTTCCAAATATTACTCTTTGGGTATAATGGCCGGAATCTTGATAGTCGTACCGACAGGGATATTGTCCGGGTCTTTGATAAGCTCACGGTTGTAGCTCGCAATGTAGGGCCAAAACCTCTTGCTGCCGAAGAACTTGATAGAAACCTTGATGATTGTTTCGCCTTTCCGGATAGTATATTCATGTAGCGTTCCGTTTGTCCGGTATTCCAATGTATCCTCCACCAAGGGGATGCGTTCTTTTCGAAGTTCTTCGGGCGAAAGTTCCAAGCGACTGATGGTAACGATCGACTTAGGTGCGGCACTAACCGTGTCCTCGGATGTAGGAAGGGTAACTTCTTCGGGGACAGACACTATCGTTGATACCTTCTTTTCGATATCACCAGTCGAGCGGATGAACAACCAATAGCATCCGAGCAGAATGATGAATACAAGCGCAATGATGATTCCCCAAAGGAAATGGGACGATTTCTTCTCTGTGTTTTGCGGAGGAACGGGCGGCGCAGGTTCTTCTTGCTCCGTTTTTTTCTGCAAAGTTTCTTCTTGAAGAGGTTCTTCCGGCAGGTAGTTGCTCTCTTCTTGCACAGTAGGCACTTCTTCGGATACTTCCTCTGCAGGCATGACGGGTACTTCCGAAGTTTCCTCTGCAAAAGTTTCCGGTTGTTCTTTTTCTTCGGGCACTTCTATTTCGCTTGGTGTATCTTCCAGCGTAACGCCTTCGTTCAGTATCACCGTTTCAAAGTGCGAGAAAGGTTTGTTAATCACCTCTTTCATGGCAGTGTCCGGAGTGAAGGATACTTTGGTGTGTCCTTGGATAACGATGCGCTCTCCGGTGGTTATGTCTATGCTTTCACGACTTCCCATCTCGGTCAGCTTGAATACGCCCAGTCCTTTGATTTTTACATATTTATCACCGGCCAATGATTCCTCGATGGTGTCCAGAAAAGTGCGAATGAAAAAGTCGGCGTCCTTTTGCGTCATTTCATGCTTTTCTGCCAAGAAATTGGCTATCTCCAATATGGTTCTTTTTTCGTTCATAATGGTAGGCTTGACAGATTTTATTTGAACTTTTCTTTCAGAGTGTTACTGGGTTTATAAGAAAGTACCAGCTTGGGAGGAATCAACAAGCGTTGTTGAGTGGTAGGATTGAACGTGATTCGTTCCATTTTTTTCTTCACTTCAAAAGTGCCGAAATTTTGAAGGGAAACAGTGTTCCCCTCTTGCAATTCCTGCACCATAAAGTTTAAAACAGAGGATACGAGCAGGGTCGTATCCTTGTTCGAATATCCTGTTCTTCGCGAAAGTTCGGCTATAAATTCTTTGTTATTCAAGGTATTATCATAATTAAATTCATTGCGATATTACGGAAAAATCCTCAAACCGCCAAAATTTGCTTTGAAAAAGTTTAAAGAACCCGCCCGTAAAGGTCAAAATCATCGGCATCCGTTATCAGCACCCGATAGAAGTGCCCGATGAAAAGACGCTTTTCCGATGCTTTGATGAGCACTTCGGGGTCTACTTCGGGTGAGTCGAATTGGGTACGTCCCACGTAGTAGTTACCTTCCGTCCGGTCGATGATGACTTTGAACTCCTGCCCCACTTTCGCGCTGCTTAGTTCGGCTGAAATTTCTTGCTGGATGGCCATCAGTTCGTCAAGGCGTTGTTGTTTGACCTCTTGAGGGATGGCATCCTCGTAGTTCTGCGCGGCATAGGTACCTTCTTCTTCCGAATAGGCAAAGGCTCCCATGCGTTCGAAGCGAACTTTCCGCACAAAATCCTTCAATTCTTCGAAGTCCTGTTCGGTTTCTCCCGGATGCCCCACCATCAAAGTGGTACGGAGGTGTATGCCCGGCACTTCGCGACGGAATTTCTCGATTAATCCGTAGGTTTCCGCCTTTGTGACATGACGGCGCATTTGAAGGAGCATAGGGTCGCTGATGTGTTGGAGGGCAATATCCATATACTTACAAACGTTATCGTGCTCGCGCATCACCCGGAATAAATCGGTCGGGAAATGAGCGGGATAAGCGTAGTGTAACCGAATCCACTCCACGCCCGGTACTTGAGCGATTCTTTCAATGAGTTCGGGCAATTTCTGCGTTTGGTAGAGATCTACGCCGTAGTAGGTCAGTTCTTGGGCGATGATTTGAAACTCCTTTACGCCTTCCGACACCAGCATCTTTACTTCATCGATGATTTCTTCCATCGGACGCGATGTATGCTTGCCGGTGATGATAGGGATGGCGCAGTACGAACACTTGCGGTCGCAGCCTTCCGAAATTTTCAGATAGGCATAGTGTTTAGGGGTAGTCAGGGTACGTTCGATGGCGTGTTCGGACTTATAAGCCTTACCGAGATCGGCCAACAACTCGTTCCAGTTGAATTTGCCATAAAATTTATCCACTTGCGGAATCTCACCTTGCAATTCTTTCAGGTATCGTTCGGACAAGCATCCCATGACGTATAGCTTTTTCAGTTTTCCCTCTTCCTTGGCTTGACAGAATTCCAGAATCATGTTGATGGATTCTTCTTTCGCGTCGCCGATGAATCCGCAGGTATTGATGACGGCTATCTCCCCTTGAGGTTTCGGGGAGTCATGCGTCACCTTGTAGCCGTTGGCTTCCAACTGTCGCATTAGTTTCTCGGAATCCACCAGATTTTTGGAACATCCCAAGGTAATGATGTCTATTGTATTACGTTTCATTTACTTTGTTTCTCCGAATAATGAATCTACGAACTCCTTTCTGCGGAACACTTGCAAGTCTTCGATACCTTCGCCCAGACCGATATACTTCACGGGAATCTTAAACTGGTCGGAAATACCGATAACCACGCCGCCCTTGGCGGTACCATCCAGTTTGGTGATGGCCATGGCTGTCACTTCGGTGGCTTTGGTAAACTGCTTGGCTTGTTCAAAAGCGTTCTGTCCGGTGGAGCCGTCCAGTACGAGCAAGACCTCATGAGGCGCATCGGGTACAACTTTCTGCATGACGTTCTTGATTTTTGTCAGCTCGTTCATCAAGCCAATCTTGTTGTGCAGACGTCCGGCGGTGTCGATGATAACTACATCGGCGTTATTGGCAACGGCAGAACTCAGGGTATCGTAAGCCACAGAAGCAGGGTCGGAGCCCATTTTCTGCTTGATGACAGGGATTCCCACACGTTCGCCCCAAATGTCCAGTTGCTCCACGGCGGCGGCACGGAAAGTATCGGCGGCTCCCAAGTAAACGTTTAAGCCGTTCTTTTTAAACTGATAGGCCAGTTTGCCGATGGTGGTGGTCTTGCCTACCCCGTTCACGCCTACCACCATGATAACGTAAGGCTTTTTACCTTCGGGAATACTGAATTCCGCCGAATCCATCGAATGGTTTTCGGTCAGCAGTTCGGCGATTTCCTCACGGAGAATCCGGTTCAGTTCTTGCGCATTGACGTATTTGTCTCTCGCCACGCGGTCTTCAATCCGCTTGATGATGTTCAGGGTTGTCTCCACGCCTACATCTGAGGTGATAAGCACTTCTTCCAGATTGTCCAGCACTTCATCGTCTACTTTTGACTTTCCGGCTACGGCACGGGCTATCTTACCGAACACGCTTTCCTTGGTTTTTGAGAGCCCTTTATCCAAGGTTTCTTTCTTTTCTTTCGAGAAAAAACTAAAAAATCCCATATTGTAGTCTGATTTATCTGTTTAGAGTACAAAGATATAACTAATCTTTAACACGAACAAAAAAGGTATAAAAAAAGTTCCTTCCATTGTGTATGAAAGGAACCTTTATCGGCGGTCAATGCCTTATTATTTCTTGAAAAAGTCTTGGACTTTATCATTTTGTACCATCTGTTCATCGAAGATGTAAGCACCGGTTTTCGGAGACTTAACCATCTTGATAACCTTTGTGTAAGAACGACCTTCAGTCTTACCTGTCTGAAGTGTTGCAACTGCTTTCTTTGCCATGGGTTATAATTATTTAATTTCTTTGTGAACTGTTACTCTTTTCAAAATCGGATTGTACTTCTTAAGTTCCAATCTTTCAGTGGTATTTTTTCTGTTCTTAGTTGTAATGTAACGAGAAGTTCCCGGCATACCACTATCCTTCATTTCAGTACATTCAAGGATAACCTGTACTCTATTACCTTTAGCCTTCTTTGCCATAGTCTATCTCTCTTTTAAATTAACCAATAATTTTGATGCTTTTCCAATCACAATAGCCGTTGGCAACTGCTTCTGTCAGCGCTGCGTCAAGGCCTTTCTTATTAATCACACGTAAGCCGTTAGCGCAGATATTCAGGCTAATCCAGCAGTCCTGTTCTACATAGTAGAATTTCTTTGTAAACAAGTTCACATCAAAAGTCTTTTTGGTTCTTCTCTTAGAGTGTGAAACATTGTTGCCAATCATGGCTTTCTTTCCGGTAATTTGACAAATCTTCGACATTGCTATCTAATTTTTATTGTTTTATTCACATAGGTATTTCAAACGGAGTGCAAAATAAGCACTTTTATTTGTAATACACAAGAAAATCAGTAAATAATTGTTGCTTTATTGCTCATTTTCTTCATTTTGGAGCATTTTACGGAGCAGTTGCAGGGCTTTTTGGGTGGCATTTGCAATGTTTTTATTGCGCCCTTCATCGCCTTCTACCTTGAGTGTCGTAATTTGTTCCTTGCGCGCGACGGCAATCCAAATGGTACCTACGGGCGTTTCGGGGGTTCCTCCGGTGGGTCCGGCCACTCCAGAGGTAGCAACGGCGCAGTCCGCACTCATCGTTTTCATTGCGCCTTTGACCATTTCTATTACGGTTTCTTCGCTTACGGCACCTTTTGTTTCAAGGGTTTCGTGACTGACTCCGAGGATGTTTTCCTTGGCTTCATTGCAATAGGCGATGGTTCCTCCCTTGTAGAAATGTGAGCTTCCGGGGATGGCGGTAATGGTCGCGGCGATATTTCCGGCGGTGCAACTTTCGGCGGTGGCGAGTGTCAAGCCTTCCTTCCAAAAGAGATCGCTGATTTCTTTGCTTATGAATCTTCCTTCTAATGACATAATCTGTTTGATTTTTAATATAATTAAATGGTTACCCGTGAATATGCGGGCTTGTCTATGGTGCAAAAATCTTTGTCTTGATACTTGTAAAAGCCGGTTATGGCTATCATGGCGGCGTTGTCGGTTGTATAACTGAATTTCGGGATGAATATTTTCCAACCGAATCGACGGGCATGGTCTTGAAAAGCGTTACGCAAACCGGTATTGGCCGATACACCTCCGGCTACAGCCATCTCTTTGATTTTCAGATTTTTGGCAGCCTTACGCAGCTTGTCCATAAGAATGTCCACAACGGTAGCTTCGAGTGATGCCGCCAGGTCTTCTTTGTGGTGCTCGATGAAGTCGGGGTCGTCTTTCAGCCATTCGCGGAGGGAATAGAGGAAAGAGGTCTTCAGTCCGCTGAAGCTATAATTGTAATCAGGGATGTGCGGCTTGCTGAACGTGTATGCTTTTGGGTTGCCTTGCCGGGCGAGGCGGTCGATGATGGGACCTCCGGGATAGCCCATACCCATCACCTTCGAGCATTTATCGATGGCTTCGCCGGCGGCATCATCGATGGTCTGGCCGATGACTTCCATGTCGTTATAGGCTTTTACCAGAATGATTTGAGAGTTTCCGCCCGATACAAGCAGGCATAAGAAAGGAAAGTGGGGCTGGTCTTGGTCTTCTTCCGTTTCTTTAACAAAGTGGGCTAACACGTGGGCTTGCAGATGATTAACGTCAATCATCGGGATGTTCAGCGAACGCGCCAATCCCTTGGCGAACGATACGCCCACAAGCAATGAGCCCATCAGTCCGGGACCTCGGGTAAAGGCGATGGCACTCAGTTCTTCTTTTTGCACCCCTGCCCTCTTCAAGGCTTCGTGCACCACGGGAACGATGTTTTGCTGGTGGGCGCGCGAAGCTAATTCGGGCACCACACCACCGTACGATTCATGTACGGCCTGACCGGCTACTACATTGGAGAGCAACACTCCGTTGCGGATAACCGCCGCCGAAGTGTCATCGCAGGATGATTCTATACCTAATATGATTGTATCCATAATTCTTATACCCTATATAATTAATGTGTAAGGATTTCAAGTCCGTTCTCGGTCATGAGGAACGTGTGTTCCCATTGTGCCGAGGGGAGTTCGTCTTCGGTCACGACCGTCCAATCGTCTTCTTCATCGACAAACACCTCCCAAGTGCCCATGTTAATCATTGGCTCGATGGTGAAAGTCATGCCCGGCACCAGTAACATGCCGGTACCTTTCTTGCCTACATGCTCCACGTCGGGTTCTTCATGAAATTCCAAGCCTACGCCGTGACCGCAAAGGTCGCGCACCACCGAGAAGCCGTTCTTTTTGGCGTGTTTCTCAACGGCGTGACCAATGTCGCCCACAAAGCCGAACGGTTGTGCCGCTTCCATGCCTATTTCCAGACATTCTTTAGCCACACGCACCAATTTTTCTTTCTGCGGGGTGGTCTGTCCGATGATGAACATGCGCGAAGCGTCCGCGTAATATCCGTCCAAGATGGTGGTGCAGTCCACATTGATGATGTCGCCTTCCTCCAATACGTCAAACTCGTTGGGGATGCCGTGACACACCACTTCGTTGATGGAGGTGCAACAACTTTTCGGGAAACCCTCGTAGCCCAGACAGGCCGGTATGGCTCCGTGGTCGCGGGTGTATTCATACACTAATTTATCTATTTCCAGTGTGCTCATGCCGGCGCGAATCTCGCTTGCCACCAAGTCCAGCACACCGGTGTTTATAATGCCGCTGCGCCGTATTCCTTCTATCTGCTCGGGGGTCTTGATCAGTTCGCGCGGGGGAACCAAGTGACCTTTATCTTGATAATAGAGCACCTTTTTGTCCAGTTCGGTGAGTGTTTCCCCTTGGGGAACTCTCCAGTTTTTCTTGTTTCTTCTCATATCTGATGATTAATCAACATACAAAGTTAGGGCAAATATTTGTAAAAAACGTCCTTTCCGGAAATAAATATCGCTATCGAGGGAAAAAACTCCGCTGCACAGGACGTCTAAACGTTAAATAATCATGTCGGTTACAGGAATTTGCACGGTTGTTTACGTTATTCTGTTTATAAAAACGAATCTTTATCGCCTGCAAAGCGAAAGGGATTATTAATCACTAAAATCGAATGATAATGATGAATAAGTATCAAATCGGACTTAACGCGGGAAAAATCTGGCGGCTGCTGAACAACAACAGACCGTGGAGTTACAGCGAACTGAAGAAAGCCTCCGGATTACCCGACAGAGACCTGAACGCAGCCATCGGTTGGTTGGCCAGAGAGAACAAGATTGATTTCGAAGGTTCCGACGGAAGGAGTGACAGTCTGTTTCTGAGCGTCAATGTTTTTATCGGCTGAGATAGAACGCGATAGAAAGGGAATAGGCAAATGTTTGGAGTCACCGTCTGCCTATTCCAACCGGCGGACGGTGATGTCGCTGAAATCCTGTAAACGGGTGAGCAACTTCCCCTCGTCATCGCGTATTTTCGACTTGATGACCATTGTGACATCGTAAACGGTAACCTCTCCCAGCCTTTTTTCTTCCAGCTGGTAAGAAACGATGTAATACTCCTTGGTATTGAATATCTTGACCATGCGGTTCAGCGTTTCTTTGTTGTCTGTCGAAAATTCCACCAAAGAACTCTTCATCCCCATGCTTTTAAAGAGATAGGTCAAGGCTTCCAGCCCTATCAGCGTGAGGATAGTGGCGCAGACTCCCAGCCCATACATGCCGGCTCCGATAACCAGTCCGATGCCCGACGTGACCCAGATGCCTGCGGCGGTGGTCAGTCCGCGTACGATTTGCTTGTTCAGGATGATGGTTCCCGCGCCGATGAAGCCGATGCCGGTCACTACTTGGGCGGCGATGCGGCCGGGGTCTACCCCCACTCCCTCGCGTCCGAGAAGATCTTGAAATCCGTATTGCGACACAATCATGATGAGGGCACTGCCCAGTGACACCAAGAAGTGCGTCCGATACCCGGCTTCCTTGGCACGGTATTCCCGTTCAAGTCCGATAATGGTTCCCATCGCTCCTGCCAGGAAAAGGCGGAATGCGAAATCAAGCGTCATGTCCATCGTTTCGTCTCCTTTCGTTTAAATCCATCATTCTTCTTCCGAGGTCTCCGGCAGGGTGAGCATTCGCCGGCTTTCTTCGACAGGCAGGGCTTCTACCTGACGCAGTTTGCGCTCGATGGCCCGCGTGCGCTTGCCCATCACTTCTTCCAGTTGGTCGCCGGCGCTCTGAAGGTTCTTTTGCACCTTTTCCAGCAATCCGCCAAACTTGCCGAACTCGGTCTTTACTGCTCCTAACACGCTCCACACTTCACTTGTTCGCTTCTGAATGGCCAGCGTGCGGAAGCCCATCTGGAGGCTGTTGAGAATCGCGCCGAGGGTGGTTGGTCCTGTCACCACCACTTTATAGTCTCTGCGCAGGCATTCCACCAGCGAAGTACGCCGGATGACTTCCGCGTAAATGTTTTCGAAGGGCAGGAACATGATGCCGAAATCGGTCGTATAAGGCGGTTCGATGTACTTGTCGTGAATATCCTTGGCCATGCGCTTGACGGTGACTTCCAACTGCCGCGACGTGCTGTCCATCCATGCAGTGTCGGCCGCTTCGCAGGCATCGGCGTATTGTTCGTAAACATCCTTCGGGAATTTGGCGTCGATGGGGAGATAAACGGTTCCCTTCCCCTCCTCGCGTCCGGGGAGCTTGATGGCGAACTCTACGAACTCGGTGGCTCCGCGGCGTGTCTTGACGTTGGCTTCGTATTGTTCGGGACTGAGCATTTGCTCCAGCAGCGCGCCGAGTTGCACTTCGCCGAATGTTCCGCGCGTTTTGACGTTTCCCAGCACCTTTTTCAGTCCGCCCACGTCTTCGGCCAGACTTTTCATTTCGCCCAGTCCTTTCTGTACGTTCTCCAGTTGCGAGCGTACCAGTTCAAACGATTGTCCGATGCGTTCGTTCAGCGTTTTTTGCAGTTTTTCCTCGACCATCAGCCGCATGTCGTCCAATCGCTTTTCGGTCGATTGAATCAAGGCCTCCTGCTGGCGGCTCATGGATTCAAACTTTTCGCGTTGCATTTCGTTGGTGGTCATCAAGTTACGATGCAGCGTGGTCTGCATTTGCTGAGTGGCGAGGCCGAGGGCTTGGTTCAGTTCGCCGCGCAGCTCGCGGATGCTTCGCCCCAACTCCTCGCGGTTTTCTTTCATTTCCTGTCGGATGAGCGACTCCAGACCTTCGGTTTGCTTCCGGCTGTTCTTGAACAGCATGACTCCCAAATTGGCAATCGACAGTATCAATATACTTGTCAGTAAAATCAGTTCCATAAACGTTCTCGTTTTATTTTCAGCAAAAATACGGAAAAATCCCCGAATTATCTTACCTTTGGGGCGGAATTAACCGATTATCTTAATGACTTTATGACGTATAAATTATTAGTGTTGGATTTGGACGGTACTCTGACCGACAACCGCAAGCAGATAACCGAGCATACGCTTCGTACCTTGATTGACGCTCAAGAGCGCGGATTGAAGATTGTACTGGCCTCGGGACGTCCCACTTATGGCATCGTTCCCATCGCCGAGAAGTTGCGGCTGAAAGAGTATGGAGGGTATATCTTGTCGTACAACGGAGGTGAAATCATCGACTGGCGGACCGGAGAATTGATGTACGAGCATGTGCTGGACCCCGAAGTGTTACCTTATTTATATCAGTGCGCCCGCGATTACGGCTTCGCCATCGTCACCTACAAGGACAAGTACGTCCTGACCGAGCGTCCCGATGACGAATATGTGCAGAAGGAAGCCATTCTGAACGTGATGGAAACGAAGAAGGTAGACAACTTCCTTGAAGCGATAGATTTTCCTGTGGCGAAGTGTCTCATTGTGGGCGAACCGGATCGGCTGGCGACGCTTGAAAAAGAGATGTACGAACACTTGAAGGAGCGCATGGGCGTGTTCCGTTCCGAGCCTTATTTTCTGGAGTTGGTGCCGAAGGGTATCGACAAGGCGCAATCGCTGTCGGTGTTGCTGAAAGAAATCGGCATGAAGCGGGAAGAAATGATTGCCGTAGGCGATGGCTTCAACGACCTTTCCATGATAAAATTCGCCGGTCTGGGCGTGGCGATGGCCAATGCTCAGGAGGTGGTGCGCCAAGGTGCCGACTACATCACCCTGTCCAATGAAGAAGACGGCGTGGCGGCAGTGGTGGAGAAGTTCATTTTATGATGGGCTTCGCTCCTTTTTTGCGCGGAAAAACTCAAAACGTAACATGTAACATGTAACACGGGGGCATTTTGCCCGAAAATGGGGATATTAGTGTTTATAAATGTTAAATTCGAATCATCCTTCTTACCCTATTTCCGCCGCTGCGGGTCAAAACACCCCCGTGTTACATGTTACATGTTACGTTTTTGCTTTTCCCCCTCTCTCAAGCACCCTTTCCGGGCGGCCGAAGATGCCTTTGCGGAGGTCGGAAGAAACGGTCGCATTATCTAACAGAAAAACGCCCGATGAAAAGTTACTTTCACCGGGCGTTTTCTGTTATTCACTTGAAAGATAAATCGTTATCCTCCAAAGTTGTCGTACATGATGGAGCTTTCCTCTACGCCGAGGTCGGTAAGCATTGCCACCACAGCCTTCGACATCGGGCCGGGACCACACATGTAGTATTCGATGTCTTCCGGAGCTTCGTGATCCTTCAAGTAAGTATTCAACATTACCTGATGTACGAAACCTGCCGTGTACTTCACGCCTGCCGCATCGGCTGCGGGGTCCGGACGGTCGAGCGCCAAATGGAAGTGGAAGTTGGGGAATTCCTTTTCGATGCCCAGGAAGTCTTCCAAATAGAACACTTCGTTCAGCGCGCGCGCACCGTAGAAGTAGTGCATTTCGCGGTCGGTAGTCTTCAGTGTCTTGGTCATGTGCATAATCTGCGCACGCAACGGAGCCATACCGGCACCGCCACCTACCCAAATCATTTCCTTCTTCGAGTCGAAATGCGGGTGGAAGTCGCCGTAAGGACCGCTCATGATAACCTTGTCACCCGGTTTGAGCGAGAAGATGTAAGATGAAGCGATACCCGGATTGACGTCCATAAAGCCGCTTCTGTCTGCCTTGAACGGCGGAGTGGCGATACGAACGGTCAGCATGAACACGTTGCCTTCGGCGGGATAGTTGGCCATGGAGTAAGCGCGGATGGTAGGTTCGGGGTTGACGCACTTGAGCGGGAACAAACCGAACTTTTCCCATGCCGGCAAGTATTCGTCGCCAATCAAGCTCTTGTCGAAATCCTTGTCGTAGTCGATGTTGAATGCCGGAATCTGGATTTGCGCGTACGAACCCGGGATGAAGTCCATGTGAGCGCCTTCGGGCAACTGCACCTTGAACTCCTTGATAAAGGTAGCCACGTTCTTGTTGCTGATAACGGTACATTCGTATTCCTTCACGCCCAGTACGGATTCGTCTACCTTTACGGACATATCGCCCTTCACCTTTACCTGACAGCCCAAACGCCAGTGGTCTTTCTGCTGCTTACGGCTGAAGTGACCCTTTTCAGAGTCGAGGATTTCGCCGCCGCCTTCTACCACCTGACACTTGCACTGACCGCAAGAACCCTTACCGCCGCAAGCCGATGACAGATATACACCGTTTGTAGAAAGTGTGTTCAGCAACGAAGAACCTTGCTCCACTTCCAGTTCTGTCTTACCATTGATAGTCAATTTCACCTTGCCGCTGGGAGTCAAATACTGCTTAGCGACCAACAGGATGATGACAAGCAAAAGAATAATTCCAAGGAATACTCCAATGCTGGCTAAAATCAAATTCATATCCATTGTATATTCCTTTCTTTATTAGATTTTCAAACCAGAGAAACACATAAACGCCATGGCCATCAAGCCTACGGTGATGAACGTAATGCCCAAGCCTTTCAGCGGAGCGGGTACATCGGAGTAGGCCATCTTTTCGCGGATGGCGGCCAAACCTACGATAGCCAGCAACCAACCGATACCCGAACCGAGGGCATAGGTCGTGGCTTCACCGATGTTGATGAAGTGACGTTGCTGCATAAACAAAGAGGCACCCATGATGGCGCAGTTTACGGCAATCAGCGGAAGGAAGATACCCAACGACGCGTAAAGCGAGGGGCTGAAGCGTTCCACCGCCATTTCCACCAACTGCACGATGCCGGCAATCACGGCAATGAAGAGGATGAAGCTCAAGAAGCTCAAATCCACACCGTCAACCAGCGCATTGGCTGCCAATACATAGTTTTCCAACAGGTAGTTTACGGGAAGCGTTACCGCCAACACGAAAGTAACGGCGATACCCAGTCCTACGGCTGTCTTTACATTCTTCGATACTGCAAGGTAAGAACACATCCCCAAGAAGTATGCGAAAATCATGTTGTCCACAAAGATGGACTTTACAAACAAACTTAAGTATTCCATATTCTATCTTTTAATGGGGATTAATTATTACTTTCCTGCAATTCTTTATGTTTGGCGCGTTGATACCAAATCAGACAAGCCACGATAATCAACGCCATCGGGGGCATCAGCATCATACCGTTGTTCAAGTAACCCATTTCGTAGACACTTTCGGGGATGATTCTGAATCCGAACAACGAGCCTGAACCCAGCAGCTCGCGGAAGAAAGCCACGATAATCAAAATCTTGGCGTAGCCCAAACCGTTACCGATACCGTCGAGGAACGATTCCCAAGGGCCGTTCATCATGGCGAACGCTTCGAGGCGACCCATCAGGATACAGTTGGTAATAATCAAACCGATATATACAGAAAGCTGTACACTCACATCGTAGGCAAACGCCTTCAAAATTTCACTCACGATGGTTACCAATGCGGCTACCACCACCAACTGAACGATGATACGGATACGGTTGGGGATGGTGTTGCGCAACAAAGAGATAACCAGGTTAGAAAACGCAGTGATAATCGTTACGGAAAGACCCATCACGATAGCCGGTTCCAACTGGGCGGTTACAGCCAATGCAGAACAGATACCGAGCACCTGTACGGTTACAGGGTTGTTCAACCCCAGCGGAGTCAGCAGAACTTCTTGGTTTTTCTTTGAAAATAAACTCATATTCTATTCCTCCTATTTATTTATTGGTTAAAAATGGGGTATATTCCTTCAAGCAGCTCTTCAGCATGGCATCCACACCCTGCGAGGTGATTGTACCACCCGAAATGCCGTCCACTTCATAGTCGGGCTTGGCCACCTTGCCGGCCTTGACCACGCTCAGACCTACTTCGCCGTTTTCAAGCACTTTCTTGCCTACGAACGGAGCCTGGAACTTTGCGGTAGCGATTTCCGCACCCAAACCCGGAGTTTCGCTGGCGTGAGCGAAGTAAACGCCATACACGGTATCCTTGTCGTCGTTCAAGGCCACATAGCCCCAAATCGGTCCCCAAAGACCGGCACCATACAGCGGAAGGATGTACTTGGTAGCACCGTCCACCTTACATTCAAACACGTGGAAACGCTTTTCGGCGATTTCACCGTTATAAGAAATCCGGAAAGCATCTGTGTAAGGAGCCAATGTACCATCGGTCTGCATCAGCATATCCTTGACTTCATACTTGGCAAACTCCGCGTCGGCATCCTTCACGTCGGTAACGTTGATGGCCGAAAGAATCTGCTTCTTGGTATCCATTTCAATGTTCTTGTTCTGGGTTTCCTTCAAAGAAGAAGAAACGAACGCCAGCAAGAAAGCTACGATAACAACCATAATCGCAGCATAAATGATGGTATAACTGTTACTGTTAGTATTCATAATGTTCCGATTTAATGGTTATTTAACTTGCAATCTCTTGGCACGTGCCGTGATGTTCTTCTGCACGAAGCAATAGTCAATCAGCGGTGCAAACACGTTCATCAGCAAGATGGCGAGCATCATGCCTTCGGGATAACCCGGATTGAGCACACGGATAATCACCGCCATGGCACCAATCAGGAAGCCGTAGATGTACTTGCCGCCTTCTGTACGAGCCGATGTAACCGGGTCGGTAGCCATGAACACAGCACCGAAGCAGAAACCGCCGAGGCAGATGTGTTCGTACCAAGGCAACATGGCCATGGAGTTGCTTTCTGAACCGAGAGTGTTGAATATCAATGCCATTACGATACCGCCAACGAATACGGAGCCCATGGTCTTCCAGCTGGCTACACCGGTCCACAACAAGATAACGGCACCGATAGCGATGGCGATAACGCTGGTTTCACCGATAGAACCCGGAATCAAACCAATCACCATGTCGCTGATGGAAGCCTCTACCTGCATGCCTGTAGCGGCCAAACCAAGCGGAGTGGCTGCTGTCAAGCCATCGACAGACTGTCCTAAACCGAAGATGCTGTCTTTGGCCACCCATACGGCGTCGCCGGACATCATCGTGGGGTATGAGAAGAACAAGAACGCACGGGCAACCAATGCGGGGTTGAAGATATTCATACCCGTACCGCCGAACACTTCCTTGGCGAAGATGACCGAGAAAGCAGTGGCGATGGCCAGAATCCACAACGGACAGTTTACCGGCACAATCATCGGAATCAAAAGACCCGATACGAGGAAACCTTCCTGAATTTCTTCGTTCTTCCACTGAGCCACTACGAACTCAATGCCCAAACCTACTACATAAGATACAATGATTTTCGGCAATACAGCCAAGAAACCATACATGAACTTTTCCAGGCAACCGGCATCTGCCAAACCTACGGCATTATAATGCTGATAACCCACGTTGTACATACCGAACAGCAAAGCCGGTATCAACGCAATAACCACGAAAGACATGATTCGCTTGCTGTCGATCGAATCATGCACGTGAACTCCTGTCTTCGAAGTGCTGTTGGGTACGAACAAGAATGTTTCAAAACCGTCGAACACCGAACGAAACGCGTGGAGTTTGCCGCCCTCCTCAAAGTTCGGCTTTATCTTGTCGAGATAATTTCTTAACGCTTTCATTTATATTCCTTATTTAAATAATTAGCACATTTCCTTGCGGAGCATATCCAGACCCTGGCGTACGATGCGCTGCACCTCTACCTTCGAAGAACATACAAATTCACACAAAGCGAAGTCTTCCGGAGCCACTTCGTAGATGCCGAGCGCTTCCATGCGGTCGATGTCGCCGGCAATGATAGCCTTCACCAGATATTCGGGATAGATATCCATCGGGAATACCTTGTCGTACTCACCGGACATAATCATGTGACGTTCGCCGCCTTTGACACGGGCGTCAAGGGTATACTCTTTCTTGCCGCACAGCCAGCTGAAGTAGCTGCGGCTGGTAGAGAACTGGTCGGTACGCGGCATGATGAAGCCGAGGAACTCGTGTGTGTCAGAACCTTCCGGGATGACCGTCAGGCTGGTAGCGTGAGCAGCCAAATAGCCATCGGCGGCGGTTTGCTTGCCTGTCAGCGGATTGCCGTTGATGTAACGAAGCGGTTGACCTTCGTTCACACGACCGGCGAATACATTCTTCAGCGAAGCACCTACGGCGAGCTTGCAGTAAGCCGGAGCCTTCACTTCCGAACCGGTCAGCGCAACGGTACGGGTAAAGTCTACATGACCATTGTTGAACAATCGGCCGATGAAAATCACCTCTTCAGCACCCAGTGTCCATACCACTTCGCCCTTGTTGATGGGGCAGACATGGTTAATCTGTACACCTACGTTACCGGCAGGGTTCGGACCGTCGAATGCAGTCACAGTCACGTTCTTGGCGTTGGCCAAGGCCGGATTCTCCTGTTGGCATACGCAGATACCCAAATGCGTCTTCGCGATTTTCGCCAATGCGTCCAAACCGGTCTGGAAGTCCTTTTCCTGTCCTTTCAAGACGAATCCGAATTCCGCAGCCAACGGGTTCTTGTCGAATGCGGAAACGAAGATAGCCTTCGGAGTGGCCTTCGGGTTGGCAGTCACGGCATACGGACGCTCAACGAAGAACGCGAAAAGACCGGCTTCGAGGAGGGCGGCTTTCACTTCTTCGCCGCTCATCTTGGAAACGTCTTTCTTTCCAAACTCAACGTAACTTTGGTTCTTGTCAGCAACAACTGTGATGCTGAGAACTTTACGACGTTCGCCTCTTGTCACCGCTGTAACCACACCGCTAACCGGAGAAACGAACTTAACTTCGGGATGGTTCTTGTCCACGAACAAGGCATCCCCGGCCTTCACATTTTCCTGTTCTTTCACCACGACCTTAGGAGTTACACCATGAAAATCATCGGGCACCAATGCGTAAGCGTCCGGCTCATTCACGTTGAAAAACTCCTGTGCGGGCTTTCCTTTGAGGTTGATGTTCAGGCCTTTGTGTAATTTAATCACATTTGCCATATTGTGTATATAAAAAATAGTTTTTAAATTTAGATGCAAAATTAGACAAAAAAAACGTGAAACAAGAATGTTTCTCTACTTATTATGGAAAAAAATCTGTAATTCTTTCGCGGATTTTGAACCTTTTTACCTCTCCCGTTTGCTGCCGATACGGACAATCGAGTAACCCGTAGCCGCGACAACGATGCTCATCAAGGGGCTGATGAGATTGAAGAAGCAGTAAGGCAGATAGACGATGGTCGGGACATTGAGGATGGTGGCTTGGGTCATTCCGCAAGTATTCCAGGGAATGAGCACCGAGGTTACGGTCACGGCATCTTCGGTGGTACGCCCCAGCAGGCGACCTTCATATCCGTTCTTCTTATAAATGTCGCGAAACATGTTTCCGGTCAGAATGATGGAGATGTACTGGTCGGCCGTGGCGATATTAAGGAACAGTCCCGACACAACGGTGGACGAGACCAATCCCACCCGCTTCTTGGCAAAGCGCGTGAACAGGGCGGTAATGCTTTCCAGCATCCCTCCTGCCGTCATGCAACCGCCGAAGCACATGGCGCAGATAATCAACCAAACCGTATCCATCATGCCCGACATCCCCCGAGTGGCGATAAGTTCGTTGATTTCGGCATTGCCCGTATTCAGCGAAGTGCCTCCGTAAAGCATGCTCATGGTTCCTTTGATTAAGGTCATGGCATGGTTCTCGGTCTCGCCAGCGACTTCAGCCAGCAGTTCCGGTTGGAACAGGAGGGCAAAGACGACGGCCAAAGCGGTGGAAACAAACAGTGTGATGATGGAAGAGACTTTTCGGGCAATCATCAGTCCGGTAGCGAGCGGTACCATCATCAGCCAGCCCGAAATGTGAAACTTGCCCTCCAACGTCCGGGTGAACAGAGCGACATGACCGGTGTCTGTGGCTTCGTGTGACAATCCGGCGATGGTGAAGATGATCAACGTAATAATCATAGAGGGAACGGTGGTGTACATCAGGTAGCGGATGTGCGCGAAAAGCGGAGTGCCCGTTACCGACGAGGCCAGTACCGTGGTGTCGGATAACGGCGACACCTTATCGCCGAAATAAGCGCCCGATATGATGGCACCCGCGATCCAACCTTCTTCAAAGCCTTGCGCCTTTCCGATGCCCATCAAGGCGATGCCGATGGTAGCGATGGTAGTCCACGAACTGCCTGTCATGACCGACACGATGCAGCATATCGCGCAAGTGGAAACAAGGAAAAAACCGGGATGAATGATTTGCACACCATAATATATTAAAGTAGGTATAACCCCGCTGACCATCCACGCGCCGGAAAGCGCGCCGATAACGAGCAGGATAACAATCGCGGTGCTGACACCGGCTATGTTGTTGGTGATGGCATTTTCAAAGAACGCCCATTTCTTTTTGAACATTCCCATTCCGATGAGCACGCAGACACTGCCGGCTGTCAGCAGACAAATCTGACTGGCGCCACCCAAAGCATCGCTGCCAAACAAATGGATGGTAACTGCAAGCATCAAAATCAATACGAAAATCGGAATCAGGGCTATGAACGGAGGAGGGGTTGTGTTGTCTTTCTTATTTGTTTTTTCCATTTCTACTTATAAAACTACCTATTGATATTCTTTCGGGCGACAAATTTCGCATTATTTTTTGAGTTCTGAAAGGACATAACGTAAAAATGAACAAAAAATGTGCTTAAATTATTGGGTACACTCATCGGATATTTGTATTTTTGCTTTCCTTTTCATGCAATGATGAGATTAAGCAGACGTTTGAAATACATGGTACGCATATTGGTGTGGGGTTTTATCGGCCTTCACATCGGTTTTTTGGTGCTCCTGAACATGCCTTATGTTCAGGGACGCTTGGCTTCATTGGTCTCGGACGAGTTGGGCAAGGTGATGAATACGGAAGTTTCCGTGGGGCGGATTGAACTGGGATTGCTCAACCGCATCTTGATAGAAGATGTGTATCTGGAGGACCGTACCGGCAAGGAACTGCTGAATGTATCCCGCCTTTCCGCCCGTTTTGAGTTGGCGCCTCTTTTAAAAGGAAAAATCGTCATCAACAGTGTTCAATTGTTCGGCCTCTCTGCCGCCCTCACCCGGGAACATCCCGACGCTGTTCCCAATTTCCAGTTTGTATTAGACGCTTTCACTTCCAAAGATACGCTAAAAGAACCTACGAATATCGACCTCCGTATCAATTCGGTGCTGCTTCGTCGAAGCAAGGTCAGCTATGATGTCCTTTCAGTGCCCGAAACGCCCGGACAGTTCAACGCTTCACACATCGGAGTGAACAACCTGACGGCTACCCTTTCGCTTAAAGCCCTTCGCAACGATACGCTGAACGCCACCGTCCGCCGTTTGGCTTTCGAGGAACATTCGGGATGGAGCTTGAAGAAATTGGGGCTGAAAGTTAGGGCGAACAATCATCGCTTGGACATCAACGACCTGTTGCTGGAGTTTCCGACTTCCGCCATCAGGATGGACAGTCTCAGTGTTTCTTTTGACAGTTTGCAAAACCTTGCAAAGATAGGAGATGACGTTCGTTACAAAGGAAAATTGGAAGCGACCCTTCTGCCTGCCGACTTCACTCCTCTCCTACCCGTTCTTCGGAAACTGGACGAGCCTTTGAATTTCTCCTTGGCTTTCAGCGGACAAGGCAAGCGGTTAGAGATTCCATCCTTGTCTGTTGAAGAGAAGCAGCATTTCCGCCTTTCGGGAGAAGCATCTGTGCAAAACTGGACCGCCGGACGCGACATGCGGTTGGATGCGAAACTGCATGATTTATTGATAACGACTCCCGGCATCGACTATATCATGAACGGTCTGACCGGTTCTGTCCCCTCCATCCTTCAGCGGTTGGAGTTTGTCCAATTGCAAGGGGATGTCAACGGACCTCTTCATCGACTTCACATAGATGCTTTGCTCCGCACGGCTGCCGGATTTGTAGAAACCGACCTGCTGATGAACACGACGGAAGACCATACGCGTACTTATTCGGGGAATGTCACCGGTCCGGAATTGAACCTCGGTCTGCTGTTGGGAGATAAAAAGTTCGGTCCGGTCGATTTTAATGTAGACTTGAAAGGCTTCAATTATCAAGGACAATATCCCGAATCATATATACAAGGTGTGGTATCCTCTTTCGAATACAGCGATTATCGTTACGAGAACATCACGATGGACGGTATCTATAAGGACGGGGGCTTCAACGGCCATTTGGCCTTGGATGATGAAAACGGCTCGATACAGATAGACGGTACATTCAACGTGGCACAGGCTGTGCCCGATTTTAATCTTCGCGCCTCCGTAAAAGGTTTTCGTCCTCATGAATTGAATCTTTCCGACAAATACGTGGATTCGGATATTTCTTTGAACCTGACCGCCGACTTTACGGGCAATTCCATCGACGACATGAACGGACGTATAGGAGTAAACCGGCTGGTTCTGAACGCGCCTGACAATCAAGGCTATACATTGGACAGCCTGACGATAACCGCCGGTCGGGTGGATGGCGAGAAGGAACTCCGCATAGAGTCTTCCTTTATGCAGGCGTTGGTGCGAGGCGATTATTCCTATCGAACCATACCGGCCAGCGTACTTCACACCGTGCAGCGTTACATCCCCTCACTGCTGACTTTAAGCGACCGGATGCCTGTTCCGCACAACAATTTCCGTTTTGACATTCGCGTAAACGACACGGAGTTGTTCCGCAAGTTGCTGTATATCCCCATAGACATGCAGATGCCTGCCACTTTGCAAGGATATTTCAACGACCGCAAGGAAGAGCTTCGCATGGAAGGTTCTTTTCCCCGGTTGCTTTATAACGGAACGCAGTATGACTCGGGAACATTGCTTTGCGAAAATTCCGCCAACCGCTTCAACTGCCTTCTGCGAGGCGGGATGCTGATGAACAGCGGTGCCATGCTGAATTTCTC
The DNA here is from genome assembly GCA_964469845.1 of uncultured Phocaeicola sp. Classification (GTDB taxonomy): domain Bacteria; phylum Bacteroidota; class Bacteroidia; order Bacteroidales; family Bacteroidaceae; genus Phocaeicola. The sequence goes on along the minus strand of CAYXZF010000015.1, from coordinate 2,923 downwards.
GTTGGACGCCGAAGCCGAAAAAGATTGTCTGAAGACGGTTCTGAACTGGGGTAACAACACGGATATCACTTACGGCGGACGGTTGGCTGCGCTCACCCGCTTCTCCAAAACTGCCGGAAAGTCTCCAATCCTGCAGGCTGACATCGACTTGCTGCCTACCGAAGTCGTACTGAATGATACCGTTTGGAACATCCGCCCCTCGCATATCTCCATCGACTCCGGACGGGTATATGTAGATAATTTCTTGTTTGAACGCCCCAATCAGTACTTACGCATCGACGGCAGACTCACCAAAGAGCCGGACGATTCCTGCCGCATTGATTTGAAGAATATCGATGTGCAATATGTGCTTGATATAGTCCGATTTGACGATGTGGAGTTCAGCGGGCTGGCAACGGGAACGGTTCATCTCAAGAGCGTTCTTCACCAACCTTCCGTCAAGACCCGCCTGAATGTCCGTCAATTTGCCGTCAATCAAGGGCTGATGGGCGATGCCGACATTCGCGGCGTGTGGGACAACGAATTGGGAGGTATCCGACTGGATGCGCAGATTGAAGAGAAAGGGCTTTCGGCTACACACGTTACAGGCTATGTTTCGCCCAAGCAGAAAGGACTCGACCTGATGATTGAGACCGACAGCACCAGCATCGGCATGGTAGCGACTTATCTGGAAGACGTATTCAGCGAACTGGACGGACGCATCAACGGATATGTGCATTTGTTTGGAGGATTCAAGACGCTGGACTTCGAAGGAAAGGTCAGTGCCATGCTCGATGCTAAAGTCGATGTTCTGAACACTTATTTGCAGATACGCAACGACTCCCTTCATATTCGCCCCGGCGAATTCGCTTTTAACGACGCCCGCATTTACGACCGTGAGGGCAATTCAGGACGAGTGACCGGTGCTTTGCGTCATACCCATTTGAAGAATTTGAATTATCATTTCAACGTACAGGGAGACAACCTGCTTATGTATAACACCGACGACCCGGGCGACTTGATGTTTTATGGCAAGGTGTACGGAACGGGTACGGTCATTTTAGACGGTGGCAACAATGCGCTGAATGTGGATGTCAATCTTACCACGGGACGCAATACCACCTTTACCTATGTCACCGGTTTGACAGCCGAGGCTGCCAACAATCGGTTCATCACTTTTGTGGACAAGACTCCTAAGCGCATGCCGGATGAAGTGAAGACCGATTTCTATCATTTCTCGGATGCTGGCAAGAAGAAAGATACCGACGGCCCTCCCATGGACATCCGCTTCAACATGTTGATAGACGCCACCCCCGACGCTTCCATGAAAGTTATCATGGACCCCGTATCCGGCGACCACATCACCGCCAGAGGCAACGGCAACTTTCAGGTGGGTTTCTATAATAAAGGTGACTTTAAGATGTTCGGCAATTACATCATCGACCGGGGAATGTACAAGCTCAGCATGCAGGAAGTTATCCGAAAGGATTTTTCTCTTCAGGCCGGCAGTACGGTCACTTTTACGGGCGACCCCTATCAGGCCAACTTAGATGTCAAGGCTGTGCATACCGTCAACTCCGTTTCGTTGAGCGATTTGTCTACCGACGCTTCGCTCAATCAGAGCACCGTCAAAGTGAACTGCGTCATGAATCTGACCGGCAGTCTGTCCGGTCCTACCATCAAATTCGACCTCGAATTGCCTACGGTGAGCGAAGAAGACCGCGAGTTGGTACGCAGTGCCACCGCTACGGAAGAACAAATGAATACCCAGATTATCTATCTGTTGGGAATCGGAAAGTTTTATGCGCACGATTATGCCGACAATGCCGGTCAGTCCTCCAACGCTACCAGTTCTTTGGCGTTCAGCACCCTTTCCGGACAGTTGAACAACATGCTTTCGCAAGTGATGGAAAATAAAAGCTGGAACATCGGTGCCAATCTGAGCACCGGACAGCAAGGCTGGAGCGACGTAGAAGCCGAGGCCATCCTCTCCGCCCGCCTGCTGAACAATCGCCTGCTCATCAACGGCAATTTTGGTTATCGGGAGAATGTTATGGCTAACACCAACTTTGTCGGCGACTTTGAGGCTGTGTGGTTGCTGACCCGCAACGGCGACTTCCGCCTGCGCGGTTATAATCAGACCAACGACCGTTATTTCACCAAGTCCACGCTGACCACCCAAGGCATCGGCTTTGTCTATAAAAAGGACTTCGATCGTTGGAGTGAACTCTTCCAATGGCTGATGCGCAAACAGAACAACAAGAAAAATAAATAAAGCTGAAATCCGGGAACAACCTTCCTGCTTGAGCTGTTTTGTGTTCGATTTCAACGAAAATACTAACGAACATCGTTTAACTTAACAGCTCTTGATTATGAAAAAAGTATTATTTCTCACGACACTGTTGTTACTCGGATTTGCAGTAACAACCTTTGCTCAATCCGGTAAGGAAACGCGCGCCGAACGCCGCGAAGCACTGAAAAAGGAACGCGCCGAACGTAGGGCTTTAGAAGCCCGACAAGATTCCGTGGCCTATTTCAAGGCGGTGGAAGCCATGAAGAACGGTGCCTTCGTATTGGAGGCCAACAATGTGACTTTTCCGAACGGCATTACTCGTTTCGTGTCTGCCACGACCAATTATGTGCAGGTGGACAATGGAGAAGGTATCGTACAAACCGCTTTTAATAATTTCGCTTACACTCCGGGGCCTAACGGATTGGGCGGTGTCACCGTGCAGGGCAACATCAGCGGCTTGAAGATGAACGAAGACAAAGACGGCAATGTGTTTTACAGCTACACCATCCAGGGCGTAGCCATCTCGGCGACGGTATTCATCACTCTCACCGGCGGCACCAATCAAGCCGGCGTACAGATCAGTCCCAACTTCAATAATAACAACATGACCATGACGGGCTATCTGCTGCCGCTTGACGAAAGCGACGTGTT
>CAYXZF010000014.1:0-34422 GCA_964469845.1 uncultured Phocaeicola sp. | reverse complement strand
GTGTCCACCACTTCCGAAAAAACCGCTAAAAGAGCCATTCCCCTGAACATCATCCGCCGGCTGAAAGAGTTGGACTTGTCCGACTCCCCGTCTTTACGCTTCGCCCGCAACATATTCCTCTTCAGTTTCTACACCCGCGGGATGTCGTTTGTAGACATCGCCCATCTGCAAAAGACCAACCTGAAGGACGGCCGGCTCTCCTATCGGCGTAAAAAAACGGGACAACTCCTGACCTTGCATTGGGAGACTTGCATGGACGAAATAACCGGACGCTACGCCGTCCCTCGCTCCTCGCCCTACTTGTTGCCCATCATCAAAGACACGAAGGCCGACAGCCGGAAACAATACAAATGCGCCCTAACCTTCATCAATCGCAAACTGAAAGAAATCGGCCACCGCCTCGAACTTTCCCGCCCCCTCACCCTGTATGTAGCCCGGCACTCTCGGGCAAGCATCGCCCATCATGAAGGCATCCCCCTATCTGTCATCAGCGAAGGTATGGGGCATGATTCCGAAAAGACCACCCGCATCTACTTAGCCTCTTTGGAAACACAAGTCATCGACAATGCCAATAAAAAGATTTTGGAAATGCTCTGATTTCTCAGCGAAGGCTATCACAAAATTTATCCGCAATACTTCGGACAAATATCCACAATGCTTCGGACATTCATCCAACGTATTACGGACATTTGTCCACAGTATTGCGGACGAATTTTAAGAACTTTTAAGAAGAAAAATTAAGCGAGTAAAGAAATCGAATGCAATTCGCTATTTTTGCATTTTTTCTTTTTTGTTCCCGATTAAATGTTTACCTTTGCCGCATCTATCCTTGCCGAAAGCCTCGTAAGGGGAAAAGCAAGGGTGGGACATATACATAAAAGGCGTAACTGTACGCTTTGGTTTTGACGTCTTGAAATCTCGCAAATTTCAAAAAATATCTGTCAAAAACAAAGCAACGGGGACGCCCTATGGGATGTTCATATAGAGTACATTCAGACTTTTTTCGGCAACCTTTGTTGCCCAAAAAATGTTTGGTTGTAATCCTATATACATCATCGTGGGGCTTTCGGCGTTGCTCGTTTCGACAGATAGGGCAATGCGAGAGCCTCAAGACGTGAAGCGAGCAACAGGCTGGCTCCACGATTTTTTTGTATATGTACGTGTCTTCTTTTTTATTTTGTTCACTGTGGCAGCCAAGTGAAAGTTTTTAAAAGTTTTAATGCTTATGGAAAAAGTGTATGACTACGAAGCTCCACAAGTAGAGATTATCCATGTGGAAGTGGAACAAGGATTTGCCTGTTCCCAACAAGTCTCCGGAGAAAACCTAGGATTTAATTAAAAGAAGTATCGTTAATTTAAAAGTAAAACTATGAAAGTAAAGCATTTATTAGGTTGTGTTGCCGTTGCTGCCACAATGGCATCATGTAGTCAAGAAGAAATAAATGACCATTCATTAACCGATTTCGTATTAAAGGCAACTGTGGATAATTATGCACTCGAATCGCGTGCAGGAGCCGAATCAAACGGGAATTTTTATTGGACACAAGGCGACCAGTTGGGCGTAACCACATCTAATAGTACAAATAGATTTACAGCTCTGACATTGCAGAGCGAAGGTGGAACGGGAACCGGTTCCTTCAATGGAGACATTTTGGGTACAATCGGAGAATACGCCGTTTATCCTTTTCGTTCCGAACACCAAATGGATAATGACGGTCAACTGACGTATTACTTCCCGGACGAATACACCTATACAAAGGTGGACAAAACGTATTTCCACACCTCCGACCAAGGTAAAGCCAACAGCTTTAATTTTGCCATGTGGGGAAAGATTCAAAACGGCAGTGTAGCAATGAAGCACTTAGGAGGTGTATTTATGGTCGCCTTCACATCCATACCTTCAGAAGGTACTTTTACCTTATCCACTAATCAAAAGTTGAATGGTAATTATACTGTCAGTCTGGGCAAAACAACCCCCGAAATCACACTAAGCCAACAAGCTACGGATGCAGAAAAGACCGTAACGATTTCGTTTAGTGGCGCAGAAAATGAACAACCGGGTATCTTTTATGTTCCCGCTCCGACCGGCAATTACACCGGTGTAAAGGCAACGATAAGAAAAACCGATGGAACCCTCTTCAAAGAAGTTAGTTGCGGTGACGTTACAATCGTACGTAAAAAAGGTAAGATTTTAAACTTCACCAACGGAGTCGTTTCAGGAACAACAGCTATCGATGCGGAAGATGTGACAGAAGCAAACACTGCTTTTGAAAACGAAGCTGTTACTTCTGTTAAGATTGCGGAAGTGAGCGAAGGAGCGACAATTACGATTCCTCAAAAGGCTTCAGCAGATTTGGCCAACGTACCTCACACCATCAATCTAAGCGAAGCCACTTTGCCGACAAACGGTAACCTGACGATTGAAGTAAAAGAAGCGACCGAAGGTGAGAGCAAAAATACAGTGAAAGAATTAACCATTGTAGTTCCTGAGAGCACGACTTCCGCTTCTGTATCAAACAATTTGGTTATTAACGCCCCCGGCACTACCGTAACCATCCAAACAGCCAACGGTACAGTTATTGAAACTCTCGAAGCATCGACCGCCGATAATACATTGGTTGTAGGTAAAAATGTAGTGATTAATAATTTGAATGTAGGTAAGGGTAATGTAAAAGTTTATGGTAAAGTAGGCAAAATTACACGTAAAAACAGCAACACCGACCCCTTTACTTTCATCATTAAAGGTGATGGTTCCGTGACAGTTCCCGGCAACTTAGGGCTTTCTTTCAAAGTCGTTTCTGCCGCTGAATACGAATTAATTACTAAATTCAAGCAAGGCGGTACCCAAACCATCACTTTGACCCAAGATGTTGAATTGAGCGAACCTTTGACATTGAACGATGAAAATGCCAACATCACAATCGACTTGGGTACATACAGTTTGAGCAACAAAACCGCAGCCGATTATGATAATTGCGGTGAAACAGAATGTTATGTATTCGATATTAAAAAAGGTACACTGAACATCAAGGGTAACGGCTCTGTAAACGCCATCGGTGATTCCGACTACAACATCGCGGTATTTGCCGAAGGTACAAGTAAAGTGAATATCAGCGGCGGTACATTCACCAACAACGGTGACAACGGTTCCGACTTAATTTATGCAAAAGACAATGCCCTAATCACCATCACCGGCGGTACTTTCGAGGCGACTACCAATTCCAAAGATGCAGCGGCTACCCAAAACAAGCGAAGCGCACTGAACCTGAAAGACGCACATAAAACAACTGCTTCCATCGTAGTGAAAGGCGGTAAGTTCTATGAATTTAATCCGGCTTACAACCTCTCGGAAGGTAAAGGAACTGACTATGTAACTGAAGGCTATTCTTCCACATTGGATAATGAAAACTATTATGTAGTTTCACAAGGAGCTGCCTCTGTACAGCCTTGGGACGGTAAGACAACGCAAGAGCCGATGCTGGTAAGCGATGTCTATACCGTGGAAACTCCCGCGCAGTTGGCATGGCTTTCCAAAAAACAAGGAAACGGACTGACCAAAAGCGTCATCTTATTGAACGATATAAACCTTGGCGGTCACGCCATTCAACAAATGCGTATCATAAGCACTGATACATTTGACGGCAACGGTCATACCATCAGCAACCTTGAAGTGAAGACGACACCAAACGGCATTTATGCCACCGGCTTGTTCGGCTTTGAAACAGCTAAAGGAAATCACCTCTTTACTGTAAAAGACCTGACCATTCAGAATGTAACAGGTAAAAACAATGATAAAGAACAGGGTTATGTAGGTACCATCATCAGTGATACTCAAAATGGAATCACCGCGATTCTTCAGAACGTAACCGTTGTCCAAGCAGACCTTTGCGGCGTGCAATCGGTCGGTGGTTTGGTTGGCTATGTTGCTTCGGGTAGCACTGTTATTATCGAAGGTTGTACAGTTAAGAACAGCACGCTTCACAATTATGCCGTTGATAATGAATCAGGTTTTGTTGCCGGTCTTGTTGGTCGTCCAGTTGGTACTGTCACCGTAACAAGTTCAAAGGTTGAAAATACGACCATCGATGCATTCTATGCACCACGTCGCGGCGAAAATTCGATTGCCGAAGTTGTTGGCGGTCAAGACAAAGTTACCAAAGCGACCGTAACAAACGTAACTATAGCAAGAAAGTTTATACCACTAGGTGCTAAAATAGTTTCTACGATGGCGGAACTTAAGGCTGCTCTTCCCGTACGTATAGGCGGTTCTTATGTTGAAGGCGGTACCATTCTTTTAATTAATGACATTGACATGACCGGTTGGACTTCTATTAATGGAACTTATACTAACTTTGTTCTTGATGGTGCAGGTCATTCTTTGAAGAATTTATCAACTCCTTTATATTCATATTTAGGTGTAGGAACTTATAAAGTTTGCAATTTGAACTTTGAAAATGTAAACATGAGTATGAGTAGCACTCAACTTGGTGGTTTTGCAGGTGCTTTGGTTGCCGAAATTCAAGCTAATGGCGGTTTGACTCTTAATATTGAAAATTGTAACATTAACAATTCTCAAATTCATGGATATAAATATGCCGGTGGTTTTATTGGTTATTCAAGTAATGGTAATGATGAAAATGTTGCAAAAATCGAAATCCTTAACAGCACTATTAATAACGCTACAATCTCTACCGACGATTCTTCTTGTGGTGGTTTGATAGGTCATGACCGTGCTCAAATTTTGAATATTACGAATTGTAAGGTTACAGGTGCTACTACCATCAAGTGTGCTGAAGATAGAAAAACAGAAAGCGGAAATAATGGCAAGGCTAAAGCCGGTTATTTGGTAGGTACAGTAAACGATGGTACTACTACCATTGAAAATTGTACAATAGCTTCTTCTGTTAAACTTGAAAACATCAATGCCGATACCCATAATGAAAAAGCTTATGTAGGTAGAAATGAAGGTGGTAGTATTGTTGAAAAATAACAATTTTCAAACAGAAAGAATCATTCATTAGAACGATTTTCATAAAATAAGAAGAAAGAGGTGTGTCGTAAAGCACGATGCGCCTCCTTTTTCATTTTTGCGTCCTATCCTTTTTCACATTCATATCTTTCTCTCTTTCCGCACGACATATTTCAATGATTTTTCTTACCTTTGCCGCATAATCAATCTATTGACATGAAAGAATTTATCCAAGTACTCCGCCGCTTCGTGCCGCCATACAAGAAATACCTCATTCTGCACGTCATCTTCAACGTGCTGTCCGCCGTGCTGAACATCTTCTCGTTCATGCTCATCGTACCCATCCTGCAAATCTTGTTCAAGATGCAGGAAGCCGATTACACGTTCATCCCTTGGGATGCCGAAGGCTCGCTGAAAGACATTGCGGTGAACAATTTCTATTATTACGTCACCCGCCTGATTGAAGTGTATGGTGCAAGTACCACCTTATTGGTATTGGGACTGTTTCTGGCTTTCATGACATTCTTGAAAACAGCCAGTTACTTCCTGTCCTCCGCTACCATGATTCCCATCCGCACGGGAGTGGTACGCGACATCCGCGTCAGCCTCTATCGGAAAATACTGAGCCTGCCGTTGGGATTCTTCTCCGAAGAACGAAAAGGCGACATCATCGCCCGCATGAGCGGCGACGTGAACGAAATCGAGGTGAGTATCATGTCTTCTCTCGATATGCTGTTCAAGAACCCGATTCTGATTCTGTTCTACTTCGGCACCTTGATTGCCACCAGTTGGGAACTGACGCTCTTCACCATCACTGTCCTGCCGTTTATGGGATGGCTGATGGGACGTGTAGGCAAAATGCTGAAACGAAAGTCGCTCATCGCACAAAACTTGTGGAGCGACCTCATGGCACAAGTAGAAGAAACCCTCGGAGGTCTGCGCATCATCAAGGCCTTTAACGCCGAGCACAAGATGGACAAGCGTTTCATGGAGTCGAACAATCTCTATCGAGACACCATCGGCCGCGTCAATGTCCGCCAGCAAATGGCGCATCCGATGAGCGAGTTTCTCGGCACGGTATTGATTGTCATCGTACTGTGGTTTGGCGGCACACTGATTCTGAACAACGATCATACCATCACCGCCCCTTCTTTCATCTTCTATCTGGTGATGCTTTACAGCCTCATCAACCCGCTGAAAGAGTTTTCGAAAGCCGGCTACAACATCCCGAAAGGACTGGCCAGCATGGAGCGCGTAGACAAAATACTGATGGCCGAAAACAAAATGCCGATATGCGCCCACCCGACACACATCGGTCCGCTGAAAAAGAAAATCGAGTTCAAGCATGTATCTTTCAAATATGACACCAAGTGGGTGCTGAAAGACATCAACCTGACCATCGAAAAGGGAAAGACCGTCGCCTTGGTAGGGCAGTCGGGGTCGGGAAAATCGACCATGGTGGACTTGATTCCCCGCTACCACGATGTGCAAGAAGGGGAAGTGCTGATAGACGGTGTAAACGTGAAAGATACTACCCTGCACGACCTGCGCAGCATCATGGGCAACGTGAATCAAGAAGCCATTTTGTTCAACGATACTTTCTTCAACAACATTTCTTTCGGCGTGGAGAACGCTACTATGGAGCAGGTGATAGAAGCGGCCAAAATCGCCAACGCACACGATTTCATCATGGCAAGCGAGAAGGGATATGACACCCTGATAGGCGACCGCGGAGGCAAACTATCCGGCGGACAACGCCAACGCATCAGCATCGCCCGCGCCATTCTGAAAAACCCGCCCGTCCTGATACTGGACGAAGCGACCTCGGCTCTCGACACCGAAAGTGAGCGCATGGTGCAGGACGCTTTGGAAAAGTTGATGAAGAACCGCACCACCATCGCCATCGCTCACCGCCTGTCCACTATCCGCCACGCTGATGAAATCTGTGTGCTGCACGAAGGAGAGATTGTCGAACGCGGCAAGCACGATGAACTGTTGGCACTGAACGGCTACTATAAAAAGCTGTGCGACATGCAACAAATGAAATGAGGTTGCGCCGAATATAATCCGTTCGGCACAACCTCATCACTTCGAGTTTTTTACTCTTTTTAAATCAATTGGTTTTCACTCCCACGATTTGCGTCGGAGCTTGCTCGGCATTTCGCCGTTCGGTTTGTTGAACCACGTTCTCCGCCAAAGCAAGGAACGCACGACCGGTAATGGAGTCGGCATCAAGAGCCGCAGGAGTACCCTTGTCGCCGTTCTCGCAAATGCTCTGCACAATGGGGATTTGTCCCAAAAGAGGAACGTTCATTTCCTCCGCCAACGTCTTGGCACCTTCTTTACCAAAGATGTAATACTTGTTTTCGGGCAGTTCGGCAGGCGTAAACCAAGCCATGTTTTCCACCAAACCGAGAATCGGGACGTTCACCTTGTCGTTGGTGTACATGTTGATGCCCTTTCGCGCATCGGCCAAAGCCACTTGTTGCGGAGTGCTGACAATGACAGCTCCCGTAATGGCAAGCGTCTGTACAAGAGTAAGGTGAATATCGCTGGTGCCCGGAGGCGTATCGAGGACAAAGTAATCCAGTTCCCCCCAATCGGCATCACCGATAAACTGCTTCAAGGCATTGCTCGCCATGCCGCCCCGCCACAAAGTGGGTTGGTCGGGGTCTACAAAGAAGCCGATGGAAAGCATCTTGATGCCATACTTTTCGATGGGAACAATGAGATCGCGTCCGCCGATGCTTTCGGCATAGGGACGAGCGTCTTCCACCTGAAACATTTTGGGCATGGAAGGTCCGAAAATGTCGGCGTCCAACAGCCCCACCTTATAACCGAGTTTGGCAAGAGCCACGGCGAGGTTCGCCGCCACGGTGGACTTTCCCACACCGCCCTTGCCGGACGAAACGGCAATGACGTTCTTCACCTGCGGCAGCATCTTGCCCGGTTCGGGGCGTGCCGCCTGTCGGCTTTCGGTGGTAATGGTCACTTGCACGTCTTTCGACACGTAGGTATGGATGGCGGTTTCCGCCGCTTTGACCATCGATTTCATAAACGGGTCGGTAGGCTTCTCGAAAGTCAGCGAGAAGCTGACGCTCATGCCATCGATTCGGATGTTATCGGCCACCATGTCTGCCTCTACGAGGTTCTTTCCGGTGCCGGGGTAACGCACGGTTGCCAGTGCGTCGAGGATGAGTTTGGGATATAATGTCATTTCCTTTTCGTTTTAAAATTCATAATCTACTACCGTACGGCTCAAACGTACCTTTTTACAATAAGTACTTACCGCTTGATGGGCAGGATGTTTTTTATATCTTTCCATCGCTTCCGCATCATCAAATACCGAAATGAGCACCGCATCGTAGGCCATTTCGCCATGATTGGTATCGACGCCGACTTCCAAAAAACGTATTTCCGGAATCACACCGACCAAAGCCTCCAGATGTTCTTTCATCCAGCGGGCATGATCTTGCGGCGAGCATCCGTCCACATCTTCTTTGAATTTCCACATGACTATGTGCTTCAACATATATAAATTCTCCTTTCTGTTAATTATTTGCTTGTCTTCAGTCCGCTCCGTTTGCTGCGGTTATAACTGCGGTATTCATCAAGTTCAATTTCCACATCGGGTTCATGCAATTCACCTATTTGCGGCAGACGGAATTTCATGTACTTGATGTTCAAGCCACGGTCCAGCCATTGTTGTTCGTAATAGGTACGGATGCCCAATATATCATCTACCAATCCCGAATGATACAAGTCCTCGGTCATGAACTCTACCGGCAACTTATTCTCCTCCACCATGCAGCGGGTGTAGGTAAACATGAAGTTGCTGTCCGTTTTGAGGTGAATGAGTCCATCGGGCACAAGGAAACGGCGGTATCGCTCCATGAAGTAAGTGGAGGTAAGCCGCTTGGTAGCCTTCTTCATTTGCGGGTCGGAGAAGGTCAGCCATATTTCGCTCACTTCTCCGGGAGCGAAGAAGCGATCGATGATTTCGATGTTGGTACGCAGAAAGGCTACGTTCTTCATCTCTTCGCGGAGGGCATCGGTGGCTCCGGTCCACATACGCGCGCCTTTGATGTCCACCCCGATAAAGTTTTTGTCGGGATACATGCGTCCCAGCCCTACGGTATATTCGCCTCGGCCGCACCCCAGTTCGAGTACGATGGGGTTGTCGTTTTTAAAAAAGTCACGATTCCAGTGCCCTTTCAAGTCAAAAGGTACATCGTCTACCACCGAATAGGGGTATTCGAACACGTGAGGGTATGCCGCCATGTCGGCGAATTTCGCTAATTTTCCTTTTCCCATATTGTGTTGTTTTCATCACAAAGTCACACAGAGCTTTTCAACGAAGAAACGCCCGGTGTGACTTTAGGATTACGATGATATAAAAACGCTTATTCAATCACTACTTTCGTCCATCCGTGTACATCCGGTTCCGTGCCATACTGCACGCCGCGAAGTTTGTTGTAAAGCATTGTGCTGACAGGTCCCGGCTTACCATCTTCGCTGAACACATAACTCTTGCCGTTTTCGGGGTCGTCGATACGCTGAATGGGGCTGATGACGGCGGCTGTACCGCAAGCTCCGGCTTCCTCGAAAGTAGCCAACTCTTCTTCGGGGATTTCCCGGCGTTCCACCTTCAAGCCAAGATCCTCCGCCAGCTGCATCAGGCTCTTATTGGTGATGGAAGGGAGAATGGAAGTAGACTTGGGAGTGATATAAGTATGGTTCTTAATGCCGAAGAAATTGGCGGCGCCACATTCGTCGATGTACTTTTTTTCCTTGGCATCCAGATAAAACTCGGCAGAATAACCCGCGTCATGCGCCTCTTTGCTGGCACGGAGGCTGGCCGCATAGTTTCCGCCCACTTTGTAAATGCCGGTACCGAGCGGAGCCGCGCGGTCGTACTTACGGGTGATGACGTACGGATTGGCCGCGAATCCGCCCTTGAAGTAGGGGCCTACGGGGCTGACGAAGATAAGGAAGAGATATTCGTCGGCAGGTTTCACGCCTACCTGCGCACCCGTGCCGATAAGGAGCGGACGAATGTAAAGCGTGGCACCGCTCTCGTAAGGCGGGATGAATCGTTCGTTCAAGCGAACCACCCGGGTCACCATTTCTTCAAAAAGTTCGGTGGGAAGTTCGGGCATCATGATGCCTCGGCAGGTGCTTTGCAGACGGGCCGCGTTTTCATCCATGCGGAAGACACGCACCTTTCCATCGGGACAACGATAGGCTTTCAATCCTTCGAAAGCCTCCTGTCCGTAGTGCAGACAGGTAGCCGCCATGTGGATGTTGAGTGTTTCTTCAGAACTCACTTCGATTTCTCCCCATGCGCCGTCGCGATACCGGCAACGCACGTTATAGTCGGTCTTCAGATAGCCAAAAGACAGACTTGACCAATCAATTTCTTTCATGTGCAATCTGTGTATTTTTGTTTCTTGTTTCCTAAGTTTTCAGCAAAAATACATATTATTCTTCATTATCTTGCTCATCGGCAAGCAATTTTTCGATTTCCGTATCCGCTTTCTTCAATTTCGCGCTGCAAGCAGCGATGATTTCGTTCGCTTCTTTGATTTTATCCACCAATTCGTCGATATCCAGTTCGTTGCCGTCCACCTGACGGACGATGGTTTCCAAGCGAGCCATCGCTTGAGAATAAGTTTCTTTTTTCTTGGGCATGATATTTTGTTTTAGATATTCCATGTTTCGTCACTTCACTACCGATTCCACCTTTCCCCGACTCACAATCGTCACCAACTCATCTCCCGGTTTCAGTGTAGAGGCATCCTTCACGGCCTTCCCCCGGTAAAGCGTGATGCTATAGCCGCGGGCCAGTTGCTTTTCGGGCAAGGCATCCTGAAGGCGTTGTTGCAACAGTTCCAGCTGATGGTGTCCGGCGGTCAGACAGGTGCGGACGGCTTGTGCCATGTCACTCCGAGCAGACCGCAAGGCATACTCCGCCCCGGCAATGCGCCGTGCGGCAACTCCGGGAATACGCCGCCGCAAATTTTCAATGCGCCGCCGCTCGTCCAGCAAACGCGTGCGCACACTTTCCAGAAGGCGGTAAGCCCATTCGTCCAGCCTGTCCGAAGCCTCCAGCATACGGGCTATCAGGTATTCGGCGGCGGCGGTGGGCGTTTTGACACGGGTGTGTGCCACGGAGTCGATGACCGTGTCGTCGCGCTCGTGACCGATGCCGGTTATAATCGGCAAGGGGAACTGCGCGCAATTCGCCGCCAACGGATAGGTATCGAAGCCCGAAAGGTCGGACGTCGCTCCCCCACCCCGAATGATGACCACCACATCCCAATCGTCCGGCTGCGCATAGACGGCATCGAGCGCCGCGATGACCGATTCCTCCACCCGGTCGCCCTGCATGACGGCGGGAAAGAGTTGTATTCGGAAATCAAAACCGTAAGGATTGTGTTCCAATTGATTGCAGAAATCGCCATACCCCGCCGCCGTGGGCGAAGATATGACCGCCACACGCTGCGGAAGCACCGGCATCTCCAACTCCTTGTTGAGATTGACGACGCCTTCCTCCTCCAGTTGGCGGAGAATCTCGCGCCGCCGGCGCGCCATATCGCCAACGGTATAAGTGGGGTCTATGTCCGTCACCGTCAGCGAATAGCCGTACAGCTCGTGAAAATCTACGGACACCCGCACCAGCACCTTGATGCCGGCAACGAACGCCTGCCCCGTCTCTTGTTCAAAGTAAGGTTTCAGCATCTTGAAGACATTGCTCCAAATCGTTCCCCGCGCTTTCGCTATCAGATTGCCGCCTTTGGCATCCTTTTGTACAAACTCCAAGTAGCAGTGTCCCGAATAGTTGGTACGCACATCGCTCAGCTCCGCCTGCACCCAGCAGGTGTCGGGCAGGCAGGCATGAAGACTACGCTTGACCCAAGCGTTCAGTTCGTAGAGAGAAAGGGGAGGTTGATTCATTGCCTTTTCTCCTTCAGATACGCTTTCCATAGGTTCGGCACTCCATAACCATAGATATTATCGGGACAGTCCGTCCGGTCGCCTGCCCGGCGGACGGCTTCCACCACTTGCCGGGCGGTGAGCCACGGGCAAGCCTGCCAGAAACAAGCCACCACCCCGCACAGGGTGGGCGAAGCGAACGAGGTGCCGTTGGCCGCCGACACCGAGCCATCGGTGCCGCTCACCGCCGATTTTACGCCAACCGCCATCACATCGGGCTTGACACGCCCGTCGGCACTGTGGCCTACGGACGAGAATTCGGCATTGACCAACTCCTTGGTCAGCGCGCCTACGGTAATGACATTCTCCGCATCGCCCGGAGGAGTGACTTTCTTCCACGCATCGCGACCGGCATTGCCGGCACTGCATACCACCACGATACCCTTGTCCGCCGCCAGCGAAGCCGAGTGCGACATCAGCGAAGTGTGTCCGTCAAGGTCACGATAACGATAGGGGGCATAGTCCGCATCAAACTCATGATAGCCGAGCGAAGTATTCACCACATCCACCCCCGCGCTGTCGGCAAACTCCAAAGCCGCCGCCCAGTAGTCTTCCTCCACGGGTTGTTCGGTATCGTTGTCCTCGCTCCGCAGCAGCCAATAAGACGCTTCGGGAGCCGTACCCACAAACACGTCCTCCGTGTGCGCCGCCATGCACGAAAGCACCATCATGCCGTGCGACTGTTCGGCATAGATGTCGGAATCGGGATTGACGAAATCGCGCGTGCCGAGCAGACGCATCTTCCGGAAGAACTTGATGCAATCGGCATTGTAGAAACCGGCGTCAATCACCGCCACGTGCATCCCCTCGCCCCGGAAGCCCGCCCGATGAAGGCTGTCGCCGCCATGAACGGCAATCTGACGCAGGGCGTTTCCATAGTGATTCCCCGTCTTCTTTACCTCGTTGGTCACTTCCTTCTTGCGCTTCGGGTTGCGTGCGGGGATGCTGTCGGGCTGCGTCCACACTTTCTTCACCTCCGTCACAAAAGGGAGCACCGACACGCGCTCCATGCAAAGGGTGTCGGTCACTTCCACCACCACGGTGTTGTTCCATCGGCTCGTCACCACCGGCCTTGCGCCGATGGCGCGCAATTCGTCCACATAGCGGCGGCTCACGGGGAGGTCGGTCGTGTCTAAGGGGAGTTGCTGACGCTTACGCCGCTCGATGGCACGTTCGGACAAGAACGCTTGCGGAGCGTCCAAAGCATACTCCGTATTCGCCTTATCTTTCAGGCGGATACGATACTTATAACTTTTTTGCGCCTGCCCCGGCAACAGGAGGCAGGCAAACAGACAGGCTAATAGGGTTCTCATAGTTTCTTTCTTTTTCCACGCCAAAGATAGCCAAAAAATACAAGAACCATCAACCGGAAATCAGAAATTCGCTTTTCGTCTGCATTTCTTTTTGTACCTTTGCAGCAGATTAACATAAAGAACAGAATTATGACTCAAAAAGGAAATGCAACCGAACTCGGCACGAAACCCGTAGACAAGCTACTGGTGCAATATGCCCTCCCCGCCATCATCGCCATGACGGCCTCTTCTTTATACAACATGGTGGACAGTATCTTCATCGGACAAGGCGTAGGACCGCTCGCCATTTCGGGACTCGCCATTACCTTTCCGTTCATGAATCTGGGCGCGGCCTTCGGCGCGATGGTAGGCGTAGGCGCCTCGACACTCATCTCCGTCAAACTCGGGCAGAAAGATTACGCCACGGCGCAAAAGGTACTGGGAAACGTCATTTCCATGAACCTCATCATCGGCATCGTCTACACCATCGTGATGCTGACCTTCCTCGACCCCATTCTCTACTTTTTCGGAGCGAGCGCCGACACCATCGGCTATGCCCGCGACTTCATGGAGATTATCCTTCTCGGCAATGTGGTCACGCACATGTACTTGGGCATGAACTCCGTGCTCCGCGCATCGGGCCACCCGAAGAAGTCGATGTACGCCACCATCCTGACGGTCGTTATCAACGTCATCCTTGCCCCGATATTCATCTACGGACTTCACTGGGGCATCCGGGGAGCGGCTACCGCCACCGTCATCGCGCAAGTCATCGCACTCTGTTGGCAATTCCGCATCCTGACCAATCCCAACGAATCGCTACGCCTCAAGAAAGGTATCTACACCTTGCAAGGCAAAATCATAAAGAACATCATCGCCATCGGACTCTCGCCGTTCTTCATGAACGTGGCTTCGTGCTTCATCGTCATCTTCATCAACAAAGGACTGAAGGAATACGACGGCGACCTCGCCATCGGCGCTTACGGCATCGTGAACCGTCTGGTGTTTATCTGCGTCATGATTGTCATGGGAATCACGCAGGGAATGCAGCCCATCGTGGGATACAACTTCGGAGCGCAACAGTACCGCCGGGTGGACTTGGCATTGAAATACTCCATCTGCGGAGCGACCGCCGTCACCACGGTCACGTTCCTGATAGGCGAGCTGATACCCGAAGCGGCGGTATCCATCTTCACCACCGACACAGGACTGATTGAGCGGGCGGCCACAGGCTTCCGCATCACGGTGCTGATGTTCCCCATCGTGGGTTTCCAGATGGTGACGGGCAACTTTTTCCAAAGCATCGGCATCGCCGGCAAGGCCATCTTCCTGTCGCTCACCCGCCAGTTGCTGTTCCTGCTTCCGTGCCTCATCGTCCTGCCCTTGTTCTTGGGTGCCGACGGCATTTGGTGGAGCCTGCCCATCTCCGACTTCACCGCAAGCCTTGTAGCGGCGGTGATGCTGTACAAACAATTCCAAGTGTTTAAACGTCAATCCGTATAACAAAAATCAATTAAATCCATACACTATGAACGAACATTTTGTCATTAATCTGGGCCGCCAGCTGGGCAGCGGCGGAAAGGAAATCGGCGAGAAACTCGCCAAGGAGTTCAACATTTCCTTTTACGACAAGGAACTGATACGTCTGGCTTCGGAAGAAAGCGGCCTCTGTCGGGAGTTCTTCGAGAAAGCCGACGAACGGGCACAGCAAAGCCTCATCGGCGGCTTGTTCGGCGGACGGTTTCCCTTTATCGGCGACGGCATCAGTCCCTACGGTTCGTGTCTGAGCAACGATGCGCTGTTCAAGATTCAGAGCGACGTCATCCGCCAGTTGGCCGAAAAACAGTCGTGCCTGTTCGTGGGCCGTTGCGCCGACTACATCCTGCGCAACCATCCGCGCTGCGCCAACGTCTTTGTATCGGCCTCGACCGAAGCCCGCATCGAACGCCTCATGGCACTGCATCACATTTCCGCCGACCAAGCCGAAGAGCTTATCGAGAAAGCGGACAAGAAGCGTGCGGCATACTACAACTACTACAGCTACAACACTTGGGGAGCCGCCGCCACCTACCACCTGTGTATAGACTCGTCGGTGATGGGCATCGACCGCACGGTAGCGTTCATCAAAGAGTTTGTGACAGCCAAATTGGGTCTTTAAAAACAAATCCGAATCCCCCGATACGGAAAAGCGCGTCCTGCCTTCAAACCGTTTCGGGGGATTCGTGTGTTTGCCGTCAGCGTTTCGCTAACCACTTTTCTTCCGCCGTCTGCATCACCTCGTACCAGTTGGGGATGTAAAGGGTGGCGACAACGGTATTGACCAACATGCCGAACACCACCGCCGCGCCCAGCGCAACACGGCTTCCGGCACCGGCTCCCGTAGCAAAGAGCAGCGGCATCACACCCAACACAAAGGTGAACGAAGTCATCAAGATGGGACGAAGACGCACCCGGCCCGCCTCATAGGCCGACTCGCGGATGGAGTTGCCCGCCTTGCGATAATCGCGCGCGAATTCCACGATCAGGATACCGTTCTTCGCCGAGAGCGCAATGAGCAGGATGATACCTATTTGCGTATAGATGCTCACCGGCACTCCCATTATCCAGCAACCGAGCATCGCGCCCAAGATGGCGATAGGCAGTCCCATGACAGCCGCCACCGGGCTGGTCCAACTTTCGTATTGCGCCGCCAGTACCAAGTACGCCACCAGCAAAGCCATGACCAGCACAATGGCCGTGGAGTTTCCCGCCTGTATTTCCTGATAAGCGACGGAAGTCCACTCGTAGCCAAACTCGTTGCCCAACTGATTTCTGACCAGACTGCCCACCGCTTCGATGGCTTGTCCCGAACTGCTTCCGGGAGCCGCGCCCGCGGTAACGGAAGCCGACTGATACATGTTATAGCGGTTGATTTGATCCATGCCGAGGGTCTGTTCCACTTTCGTGAAGCTATTGAACGGCACCATCTCTCCCCGCGAGTTTTCCACACTCAGTTTCAACACGTCATCGATGTTTTTCTGCGCCCTTTCTCCGGCACCGAGTTTCACCTGATAGATGCGGCCGAACTCCACAAAATCGTTCACGTAGGCTTGTCCCAGATAATAAGCCAAGGTGGTAAACACCTGATTCAAATCCAAGTCCATGAGTTGCACCTTGTCGCGGTCGATGTTGAGGTAGTATTGCGGCACATCGGCCTGATACATGCTACTGAGCGAGGCGATGGCAGGCTCCGTGCGGTAGGCGGCCAACAAGGAATTGACCGCTTTCTGCAACTCTTCAGACCCCAACGACTTGCGGTCTTCCAGTTCAAATTGAAGTCCGCCCGTATTGCCCATGCCGGGGATGACCGGAGGAATGATGGCGAACACTTGCGCCTCCTCTACCGCCGCGTAAGCCTGCGCGTTGAATCTGTCTGCCACCGCCTTGGCGGAGTGTTTCTTGCCGGGGCGTTCGCTCCAGTCCTTCAGCACCACAAAGTAGGTGGCCGCATTGGGAAGCTCGCCTCCGCCCATCACACTGAAACCGTTCACCCCCAGAAAAGTCTTTATTTCGGGATACCGCGACAAGATGGCGTCAATCTGTTTTCCCACCTCCGTGGTGCGCTCCAAGGACGAAGCCGCCGGAAGCTGTACGGACACGACGAAATAACCATCGTCTTCCTCAGGCATGAAGGTGGTGGGCCACTTCACGTAAAGCAATACCGCCACGGCAGAGACGGCGACAAACGAAGCCATCGCCACTCCGGGACGCAGCAGCATCCATTTCACCGAGCGATTGTAAATGCGCTGCATCCCGCCTTCAAAGCGGTCGAACCAACCGAGCCACTTCGTCTTCTTCGTCTTTGAAGGATGCAGAAGCAAGGCACAAAGCGCCGGCGAAAGCGTCAGCGAATTAAAACCGCTAAGCACCGTAGAAGCCGCAATGGTCAGGGCAAACTGCTTGTAAAGCTGTCCCGATATGCCCCCTATCAAAGTAGTAGGGATGAACACCGCCAGCAGCACCAATACCACACCTACGATGGGACCGGTAATCTCCGCCATCGCCTCTTCGGTGATTCTCCGCATGTCTATCTCCGCTCCCTTCGCCACCGCCTCGTCGGCCAGACGGGTGACGTTCTCCACCACCACGATGGCATCGTCCACCACAATGGCGATGGCAAGTATCAGCCCGAACAGCGTCAGCGTATTGATGGAGAAACCGAGAGCAGCCATCACCGTCAGCGTGCCGATAAGCGACACGGGAATGGTGAGGCAAGGGATGAGCACCGCCCGCCAGTTTTGCAGGAAGAGAAACATCACCAGCACCACCAGTACGGTGGCTTCCATGAAAGTCTTCAGCACTTCGTCGATGGAGTCGTGTACCACCTCCGTAGTGTCGAGTGTCACCTGATAGTTTATTCCCTTGGGGAAGGCTTCCGAGAGTTCCGCCAGACGCGTCTTCACCCCCTTGGCCACATCCAAGGAGTTGGACCCCGGAAGCTGATAGACGGCAATGCCCGCCGTGGGGTGGCCCTCCAGATTGGACACCACATTATAGCTCTGGCTGCCGAGTTCGATGCGTGCCACATCTTTCAGCCGAAGGATGCGTCCGCCGTCCTCCACCCGCAGAACGATGTCGCCAAACTCATCGGGGGTGGTGAGTCGTCCCTTGACATTCAGCGTGTACTGGAAGGCGTTGTTGCCCATGCGTCCCAACGGCTGTCCCACATTGCCCGCCGACACTTCCATGTTCTGCGCTTGAATGGCGGAATACACCTGTTGCGCGCTGAGGTTGCGGATACGCATGGCTTCCGGGTCGAGCCAGATACGCATGGAGTAGTCGCCCGCTCCCATCACGTTAACGACTCCCACGCCCGGCACACGCGTCAGTTGGTCCACCAAGTTGAGGTTGGCGTAATTGGCCAGATAAAGTCCGTTGTAGATGCTGTCGCCCGTAAGGGTAATCATCATCACAATGTCGGACGATTTCTTCTGCACCGTCACCCCTTGACGCTTCACGTCCTCGGGCAGTGAGTTGAGTGCCACGCTCACCCGGTTCTGCACCATGACGGTGGCCATGTCGATGTCCGTTCCCACCTCAAAGGTTACAGTGAGCGCATAGGCTCCCGAAGCCGAGGAAGTGGAACTCATATACAGCATTCCGTCCACCCCGTTCACCTGCTGTTCGACGGGGATACCCACGGTTTGCGCCACGGTTTCGGCATTGGCACCGGGATAGGTAGCATTGACCTGTACCGTAGGGGGCGTTATGTCGGGGTACTGCGCCACCGGCAGCATATTCAGGGTGACAAGCCCCGACACCACGATGAGCAAAGCCAACACCGTGGCGAAGATGGGGCGTTCGATAAAGAATTTCGAGAACATAGTACATCGTATTTAGTTTACACATTTCATTTCTTCTCCACCGGTTGAATCTTCATCCCCTGACGGACTTTCAGCAAGGCTTTGGTCACATAGCGCTCATCGGGCGAAAGTCCCGAAGTGATGATGCGCCGGTTGCCGTCCACCAACTGTCCCACCTCCACGTGGCGGGTATTGACGATGTTATCGTCGGTCACTACATAGAGGAATTTCCCCAGTTGGTCGGTCCCGATGGAAGCATTGTCCACCAAGACGGCGTTCTCGGCGGTGGCGTAAGGGAGGTTCACGCTGACGTAAAGTCCCGGTTTCAGCACCCCGTCGGGATTGTCCAACAGCGCACGCAGGCGCATGGTGCCCGTGGTAAGGCTCACGCTCGGCGAGAGGTAGTCCAACTTGCCTTGCCAGGTCTTCGAGCCGTCCATCCCCACCCGGAGAGTGACGGTATGCACTTCGCCCGGAATTTTCGTCTTGGCGTCGCGCAGCAACTCGTAGGTGAGGTACTGATTGTCCGAGATGTCGAAATAAGCGTACATGCGGCGGTCGTTATAAACCGTGGTAAGTTTGGCGGGACTTCCCGCTCCGCTGATGTAGGCTCCGTCGGAGTATTCTCCCAAGTCGGCCACCCCATCGATGGGCGACTTCACATAGCAATAGCTCAGGTTGGTCCGGGCGGTTTGAAGTTCGGCTTCGGCGTTGCTCACCGCCGCCTCACAAGTGGCCACGTTGCTTTCCGCCTGAAGATATTGGATGCGGCTCACCGCATCGCTCTTGATGGCCTCTTTCATGCGTTGATAGTTGCTGCGCGCATAGTCCAAGTCGGCTTTCGCCGTTTTGAGCGAAGCCTCCGCCTGTTCCAGCGCATCCTGATACAAGGTCGGCTCGATGACGAAAAGCGTCTGCCCCTTCTTTACCCGCTGCCCCGAAGTGTAATAATGCGCCAACTGCACCCCGTTTACGCGCCCCACGATGTCGATGGTGGTTTCGGCAGTCAGGTATCCGGGATAATCGCGGGTGAGCGTCACGTTTTCAACTTCCGGTTTCGCCACTTCCACGGGGAGCGCCTCCGCCGGCTTCGAAGCCTCTTTCTTTCCGCATCCGACGAGCAACGCGCCGGTGATAGCGATGATGATTCCTTTTTTCATATTTCGGTTCGGTTTTATTCATGAATAATTACCACCCTCCGCCCAAAGCCTGATACATCTGCACGAGGCATACCAACGAAGCCCCCTTGGCCTTGACCAGCGTGTTCTCGTAAGTGAGCAGAGAACGCTGCGTGTCAAGCACGTTCTGAAAAGGAGTCAGTCCCTGCTTGTACAGGTCGAGCGAGAGGTTGAACGCCTCCTTGCCTTGATTCAGCATTTCGCGGCAAGCCACAATCTGCTTGATGGAGTTGCGATAAGCGCTCATGGCGTTGTCCACTTCCTGCACGGCGGTGAGTACGGTGTTGTTGAATTCGCTGATGGTTTCGTCCAGTTGCGCCCGTTGCAGGCGGATGTTATTCACCCGCTCACCGCCGCTGAATATCGTCCAGCTCATCGAAGGGGCGATGCTCCACGTCATGCTGTTGCGCTTGCCGAAGTCGCTCAGGTCGTGCGAGCTGTATCCGAACGAGCCATTGACAAAGAACGCGGGCAGCCAATCGGCCTTGGCGGCTCCAAGCAGGGCGGCCTGCGCATGAACCTGCCGTTCGGCGGCACGCACGTCGGGACGGCGGAGCAGCAACTGTCCGGGTACTCCCACTCCCACTGGCTCCATGTAGTCGGGCAGCGGACGCAAGGCTTCCAAAGCCGCCGTCACATCCTGCGGATAAAGTCCCAACAGCACAGCCAGCGTATTCATGTAACGGATGACGCTCGCCTCGGTCGTCGGGATGGAAGCCAAGGTGCTGTAATAAACCGACTTCGCCTGAGCCACGTCCAACTTCGACACCAGACCGGCGTGATAGCGCGCCTCGGTTATCTTCACCACCTCGCCTTGCGACACGGCGTTCCGCCGAAGCACATCCAGTTCCTGCTGCATCTCGCGAAGGTTGAAGTAAGCCGAAGCCACCTCGGCGCAAAGACTCACCATCGCGGCGTTGTATTCCTCGCGGCTGGCGGCGAAGTTTTCTTTCTGCGCCTTCACCTTCATGCGGATGGCTCCGAACACATCCGCCTGCCAACTCATGTTCACCGCGGCATCGTAGTAACTTCCCCACCCTTGCGGAGAGCCGCTTCCCGTGCGGCCGCTCGTTTGGTTGCGGTTCCACCCCGCATCCAGTGTCAGCGAAGGGAAGAAATCGCTTCGGGCCATGCGAAGATTGGCCTTCGCCATGTCCATGCGGTGCATGGCCATAAGCACAGACGGGTTTTGGTCCACAGCCAGACTGATGAGCGAATCGAGCGTAGCGTCTTCAAACACCTTCCACCAACGGTCGTCCGGCGGCAACACTTGTTGAAACATGGGGTCCTTGTCCTGCCACTCGTCGGGCAACGGACGTGCCAGATACTTCTCTGCCTGTTGGGCGACGGCCGCCAGCGGAAGAAGCATCAGCATACACAAAACATAACGTATTCTTGCCATAATCTTACCTGTTTTTGAAAGCAATGTGATTAACACCCCAAGGTATAGTTTTTGTTTCCGGAAGCTCCACCTTTTAATAATAAAAAACGTACGCCAAGGAGTGCAACCAAAAACACCTCGGCGAATTGAAAAAACGCCGAGGCGAATTGAAAAACCATAGCTTTTCCACACGTTGCATTCACTCCTTTCACCACCCGTCAATACTCTGATTATCAAAGCCTCCATGTGAAAGGAGCTTCAAAAATCTCCTTTCACCGTTTCACACCGGCGCGACCAAATATCGGAAGGTCTTCTTGCATCCGTATGAAGATGCCGGAAACGCACGTCGTCACTAAGGTGACTTCCGGCAGTGCCTCCCGGATGGATGTGAAGGGGTGAAAGGGGATTATTCGCTCTTCCTTCACACTGAGACATTGGCTGTCAGCGGGTTAAGGGCAGGTGACGGGAGTGAAGCCTTACAGAAGAATACTATAAAGATGTGCCGTCACGATGACCATGACCAATATACATGATAGCAAAGCCGCATACTTATGGAGGAAAAGAGGTTGGGATTTTTTTCTTATATCCTTGAAAAAAACTTTCGCTATCTATTCCTAAAGATTCCATTATTAGATTAAGAGATACGACTTCTAAATCTGAAAAAGGAGGTTTAGTACATGGGCGATGAATACTTCCTCTGGCATCTACCAAATCATTGCCAAATTTCTTGCAGATTTCGAGAATTTTCACGAATATTGCATATAAGTTGTGCATACGATGATTTCTAATTAATAGTTTGGTCACTACTAATCTTCTGAATATCTGTAACATGTACAACTTTTATATAACAATGTTTTTAGAAATTAATTTCGCCAACGGGTAGGTATATGTTTTCGTAAAGCAATAAATAGAAGCGATAATGCTTTCATGGAACGTATGTCCAATGTTATAAAGAAATATAAAAAAGACTGATTATGAGTGAAAAAAATAAATATGGGCAATATTTTACCATTCAGGTAATAGCTGAATTCATGGTGTCTCTTATTACCAAGGATAAGACAGCCACGATTCTAGAACCGTCATGCGGGAAAGGTGTTTTTTTAGATGAATTGCTTAAAGCCGGTTTTATGAATTTGTCTGCTTATGAGATTGATAAAACACTGAAAACAAATCATTCATTTATTAAATATGAGAGTTTCATATCCTCTCCTATAACAGAAAAATTTAATGTAGTAATAGGGAATCCACCTTATATTAGGTGGAAAAACATTGAACCAGAATTAAAGGAGGAACTGCAAGACAATGTTTTATGGAATAAGTATTTTAATAGCCTATGTGATTACTTGTTCATCTTTATTCTTAAAAGTATAGAACTGTTAGAAGAAAATGGAGAACTAATATTCATTTGTACTGAATACTGGCTAAACACAACTCATTCTTTATCGTTAAGAAATTATATGTGTAAAAATGGTGTTTTTGAAGAAATATATCATTTTAAAGAAGCTCCTTTGTTTGAAAAAGTAAATGCGTCTTTTATCATTTTTAAATATAGGAAAACAACGAATCGACAAAAAAAACCGATAACTTTATATTTTTATAATAAAAAAGGTGTGCCCATAAAGGATGAACTTTATAAGTTATCCTGTTTTAATAAAATGGAGATTCCGTCTTTTGAAGTAAACTCTCGTTGGTTGTTAGCAACCAAAGATGTACAGGAAGATTTAAAGAATTTTGAAGAGTCTTGTATATCCGGCAACGACCTTTTATCAACTGCACTAGATAGAATTGGTGACTTTTGCGACATAGGTAATGGCATGGTTTCTGGTTTGGATGCAGCATTTAAAGTGCCTAATGTAGACAAATTAACAGAATGTGAAAAGGAGGCAAGCATAAAGGTTTTAAAAGCGAAGGATTTAGAGGCATATAATTATGCTAGCTCATCGACTTATTTATTTGTAAATGAGAAATTGTCTGAACAAGAATTTGCAGATAAATACCCAAACTTTTTCAAACAATTAAAACCATATGTTCAAAAGTTAGACGCAAGATATAGTTACGGAAGATATATACCTTTTTGGGAATTTGTTTTTCCTAGAAATCAGAAGTTATTTGAGCGTGCAGAATCTAAGATATTTGTTCCATGTAAAGAACGTATTTCGAAAAAACATTATTTTAGATTTTGTTTAGCACCAACAGGTTTTTATCCTTTGCAAGATGTTACAGGTATTCTAAAAAAGGATACTTGCAAAGAATCAATAGAATATATTTTAGCATATCTAAATAATGAAAGAGTGTATAATTGGCTTTATTATAACGGTATAATGAAAGGAGCAATTGTTGAGTTTTCAGAAGCACCTATTGCTAGTATTCCATATAGGAAAATAAATTGGAGTAATAGTCAAGAGGTTGAAATCCACAATAAAATTACGGAAGAAACCAGTAATTTTATAAAAGATAAATGTGTATCTCACATAATCAATATTAATAACCTATTTAATTCATTATTCCATGAATAGTATTAATTATTCAAAAACAATTGAAGCTATTAAGGGGAAAATAGTAGAACGTCCTAAAAAGGCTTCTAGTGGCACGCTTTCTGGACATGCGGCAGGTGAACCATTTGAGAAGTGTGTTTATCAACTGTAAAAAAAGGAGTATTCTAAAAATATCTTTAAGCAATTTGAGTTCTTGAATGATATTTATTTGAAAAATCCACAGGTAATCACTGTGACAGATCGCTATGATTTACTTGATTCTCCTACAGCTCTTTTTCTCCTAAGTAGAGGAGAAAAAGCTACTCGTGAATGGAGTCCAGAAAATATCTTTGAAGAAAAACAAAACGACACAGCAGATATTCTTTTTTATAAGGAAGGTCATTATGATATGATAGATGTTAAAACAAGAAACATTGAAAAATCAGCCCAAGCACCTAATATTATTTCTGCTTATAAATTAGCGAAAACCTGTGCTAACATGATTGACAATGAAGAGTATGATAAGATAAACATTAACTATATAGAGATTGACTGGAAGGTGGAAGACGATAATCTCAAATGTCTTAATGCGCATCATGCTTGTTTATTTAAAGCTAATCCAGAAACTCTATATATAAATTGGGCTGCAGCTATGCAAATTCAATTTCATGTATGCGACTTAGACCAAAGTTGGATGGGTAATATGGAAGAATGGGCTAAACATTATATAAAAGTTTTTGTAGAGAGTGCTCAACGAAGATGTGACAAGATGAGAGATGATTATATTACTCCTTTCTTGAAGTATATAAAATAAAAAGAAGAGAAGGGTGTATTAAAATGAAGTTTTTTGTGCACCCTTCATTTTTAATCCACGTGAGAATCCGATGAATCTGAGGTAACCGATTTTCGATAAACTATCAATAAAATAGGCACTATAAAGATACAAATAATTTTTCACTCCCACCTTTCTATGATATTTTTCCCTTATAGATTGGCCGTATGATTGCTGTGGGGACAAGATATACTGCCATGTTTCTATGAAGTCAACCTCATACCAAGCCTTCAAATGCTACGTACTTCAAACATGTTGCTACTTAGTTATTCTCTGTTTAGGGAGATGATACTATAATTTTCCCTTCCCCCTTTCAAACCGCTTCGTCGCCGCCTCCCCGGCAACGAAGCGGTTTGTTCCGTATCACTCCAACTGCTCTTGAGGCCAATTGACCAGATAGAGCGTTTCCGTGGCGCGAGTAAAGGCCGTGTAAAGCCAACGGAAATAGTCGGGGGTAAGCATATCTTCGGTCATGTATCCTTGATCGAGAAAGACGCGCTTCCATTGACCACCCTGCGCCTTGTGACAAGTCACCGCATAAGCATACTTCGCTTGAAGCGCATTGTAATGCGGGTCGGATTTCAGTTTTTTCATCCGTTCGCGCTTCACGGAGATGTCGGCATAGTCTTCCATGACGGAATAGAAAAGCCGGTCACTCTGTTCTTTCGGAAGGGCAGGCGTATCGGCGTGAAGCGTATCGAGCAAAAGGGTTACTTCCAGTTCCAAGTCATTGTAGTCGGGCCATCGGAGCACCACATCCGCAAAGCGAAAGCCGTACAATTCGCGTTCGCGGCGTACCCTCCGCACTTCGGCAATATCGCCGTTTGCCAAAAAATCCAAATCCTTGTTTCCTTCCGTCCAGAAGTAATTGTTCTTTGCCACCATCAGCAGGTCGCCCGACTCCAGCTCCTCCTCCCGATAAAGAATCATGTTCCTTATACCTTTATTATATATATTGGCACGCTTGTTAGAACGGCACACCACCATCGTTTCGTCCATGCCCACCCGGTCGTAACACTCGGTGAGGGTCTCTATCAGTTCGTTGCCGCCAATCACCCGGATGTCGGGAAAACCTTCCACGCGGATGGCAGGCAGAGAAAAGAAATCATCCTCGGCTATGAAACGGCGAAGAGCCGTAGCGTTCCACAAGATGCCGGAATCCTGCATCTGCCGAACCACTTCGGTGAGCTTCGCTTCGCAGACTTCCAAGCCATACCCCCGAAGCATGTCGGGCGAAAGCGCCGGACTCTCCTCCTCTCCCACCGGCGGAAGCTGAGCCGTGTCGCCAATCAACATCAGCCGACAGCCTTCGCCCGAATAGACGTATCGGACAAGGTCGTCGAGCAACCGCCCCGTACCGAACACCGAACCGGACAACCCCTCGTTGGCTATCATCGAGGCTTCGTCTACAATGAACAAGGTGTGTTGGTGAAGGTTGTCGTTCAGCGAAAAGTTGTCTTGCTCGTTAGAGAAAGCCCGCTGCCGATAAATCTTCTTATGAATGGTGAAGGCCGCATGTCCGGCATAATGCGCAAACACTTTCGCCGCCCGACCCGTGGGAGCCAGAAGAACACACTTCTGTCCAAGCCCGTTGAGCGTCTTGACCAACGCCCCTACCAACGAGGTCTTTCCGGTACCCGCATACCCCTTTAAAAGGAAAATTTCGTCTTTTTTAGGCGAAAAAAGGAAGTCTGACAAATTTTTAATCGCTTTTTCTTGCTCGAAAGTTGGTTTATACAGAAAATTTGTCTTAATTTGCTGCCCTAAATAATTATTAATCATAATTTAATGATAAAAAGTCCGACGGACTGTATGTTATTAAATTTATTATTTTTAATTTTGCGATGCGAATATAACTTAAAAAAACACATATTTATCATGAAAGCAGTAATTAATATTGTATTGGCCGTTTGTGCCGTTGCATTGGTGTACGTTTGTTACGGAAGTATTATGGGTCCGATTAACTTCGATAACACAAAGAAAGCAAGAGAAAAAGAAGTGATTGCACGTCTGATTGACATCCGCAAGGCACAAGTGGAGTATCGTAACACACATCAGGGTGTGTACACCGCGAGCTTCGACACACTGATTGACTTCGTTAAGACAGCAAAACTTCCGTTCGTCAAGAAAGAAGGCGCTTTATCCGACGAACAGTTAGAAAAGGGGATGACCGAAAAGAAAGCGATGGCTTTGATTAACAAAGCCAAGAAGACCGGTAACTGGAAAGAAGTGGAAAAGGCAGGTTTGATGAACTTCAAGCGTGACACCATGTGGGTATCTGTACTCGACACCATCTTCCCGAAAGGCTTCAACGCCGACTCTTTGAGATATGTACCGTTCAGCAACGGCAAGCAGTTCGAAATGGCAAGCCGTCAGGATACAACCAAGTCCGGTGCTCCGTTGAACCTCTTCCAAGCTCAGACTCCGTACGAAAACTACATCGGCGACCTTGACCGCCAGCAGTTGGTGAACTTGAAGGACGTTCAGAGCAAACTCGGCAAGTATTGCGGTTTGAGAGTGGGCGACATCGAACAGCCGAACAACAACGCAGGTAACTGGGAATAAGAATGACTCCATTCGATTTATCAAAATCCGAACAATACGACTTATCCATCCGCCTGAGTGCGGATGGATTTTCTTTTTCTGTCCATCACCCGCAAGACAATGGGGGCGATGACGTTTTCTTTGACACTTATCCGGTCAACGCGTCCTACTCACTGACCGCCAACGTCAAAGAGATGATTGCTTCTACCGAAGCATTGAAACACTCCTTTCGGAAGACCAACATCCTGATGGACACCCCCCGCTTCACCCCCGTCCCCTTCGACTTGTACGAGGACGAACAGACCGAAGCCCTGTTTCAGCACAACTTTCCGAAAGAGAACAACGAAATCATCTTGTGCAACATCTTGGGGAAAAGCAACGTTGCACTGCTCTTCGGCATGGACAAGCATGCCCATCAGTTACTGAACGAGTACTTCGCCTCGGCACGCTTCTTTGCCTGCGTCAGTCCGCTAACCGAATACTTCACCCTGAAGAGCCGCGACAGCCTCTGCCGGAACATCTACGCACACCTAAAGAAGGAAACTCTGGAAGTCTTTGCTTTCGACGACAAAGGGCGGTTGCTCCTCATCAATACGTTCGGTGCCAAGCAGACGGCGGACAAGGTGTACTACCTGCTCTTTGTGTGGAAACAATTAGGTTTCAGCCAAGAGCACGACCGGCTTTGGATGGTGGGCGAAACCGACGAAGAACTGTCGGCCCGGCTGCGCAAGTTCCTGCGGCAGGTATCCGTCCTCCCCCAATCCAATCATTTACCTTTTGACATCCAAACTTTAATGACATGCGAGTAATCAGCGGTATATACAAACGGCGCAGATTTGATGTGCCTCACACTTTCAAGGCACGTCCCACAACGGACTTCGCCAAAGAAAACCTGTTCAACGTATTGTGTAACAATTACATCGACTTTGAAGACGGCGTCAACGCCCTCGATCTCTTCGCCGGTACGGGAAGCATCAGCATCGAACTGGTGTCGAGAGGTTGCGACCGGGTGATTTCCATCGAAAAAGATCCGCAGCATCTGGCTTTCATTTCACAAATCATGCACGAAGTGAAAACGGACAAGTGCTTCCCCATGCGGGCCGATGTGTTCCGATACATCGAGAAATGTTGCGAAAAGTTCGACTTCATCTTTGCCGACCCTCCTTATGCCTTGAAAGACTTGGAGAGCATCCCCTCACGCATCTTCGAGAATGGACTGTTGAAAGAAGACGGTCTGCTGGTACTGGAGCACGGCAAAGACAACCACTTTGAGGAGGATCCCCATTTCATCGAACGCCGCGCATACGGCAGCGTGAATTTTTCTTTCTTCAGAGCAACGGCGCAAACAAACGAATGACCGATTCCGCCACCTTCTGATACCAAGGCCGTCTCCTCCACATCCGACGGTGCAACAAAGCACTGTCCTTTTGGTCGGACAAGAACAGGTTCTTCAACTCCAAGGCTGAAGCGCGGTCGTACATGAACGCATTCACCTCAAAATTATGTTCAAAGCTGCGGAAATCCATATTCGTGCTGCCAACCGTAGAAAGAATGTCATCGCTCACCATCAGCTTAGAGTGTAAGAATCCCTTTTCATACAAGTAAATACGGACACCCGCCCGCATCAGTTCATTCAGGTAAGACAACGAGGCCAAATGCGTCAGTCGCGAATCTCCCCGCGCCGGAATCATGATGCGCACATCCACTCCACCCCATGCCGCTGTCTTTAAAGCCATCAGAATGGGTTCGGTAGGAAGCAGATAAGGAGTCTGTATGTAGAAATACTTGCGGGCGGATGCGATGGCAACCAACAGTCCCTGCATAATGCCCCGACATTCGCCTACTGGATGGGAGGTCACGATTTGTACAAGCGAAGTCCCTTTGCCTTCCATTTCGGGAAAGTAAGCGGGAGAAGCGAGTAAAGAATGGTCGGTGGCATACCAATCGGTAAGGAAAGAGGTCTGAAGACCATAAACCGCCCGCCCCTCGATGCGCAGATGGGTGTCTCTCCACACTCCCCAAGATACCCCTTTCTGATAACGGCAAGCCAAATTCATTCCTCCGACAAAACCGACGCATCCGTCCACCACCACTACCTTCCGATGGTTGCGGTAGTTTACCTTGCTGGTGAATCGCGGAAAACGAACTTTCAAGAACGAATGGGTTTCAATACCCGCCCTACGCATCTCATCGAAGAAATCGCGCGGCACCTGCCAACTACCCACGTCATCATAAAGCACACGTACTTCCACTCCTTCTTTCACCTTGTCCACCAAAGCATCGCGCACCAATCGCCCCACGGCATCGTTCTCGAAAATATAGAACTGAATATGAATGTGATGCCGGGCACGGGCAATGCTTTCCAACAAACTTTGAAGCATGGCATAGCCATCCGACAATACCTGCACCCGGTTTCCTTCAAAAGGCAACGCCCCACTGACTTTCCGGAAGAAACGTATCAGCAAATAATGTCCATCGGGACACCGGAACGACTTCTGCTGCTGAAACTCCATCATGGGATACTTGGTGAGACGGGCGAAACCTTTCTTGCTTATCAGCCGCTCCTTGCGATAGTCCTGCCCGAAGAAATAATATAGTATCAAGCCTACCACCGGAAGGAAAGTCAGCATCAACACCCAAGTCAAAGTCTTGACCGGACTGCGGTTGTCCAATATCACAACCGCAATCGTAGCGACAGTGGTCAGCAGAAACAAAATCCCCGCCAACGTAGACACCCAGCTATCAGACAATTCCCACAGTAACATGCTTACAGACTTTAGCAAGACAAACATATAAAAAAAATCCCAACCTATAAACATTACAGGCCGGGATTTTGATTCTTTTAGGGAAATGATTTTTTAGAACGGACGTCTGCCGGGACCGCCAAAGCCACCGGGACCGCTGGGGCCGCCAAAGCCTCCTCTTTGTCTTTGCATCTGTTCGCGAGCTTCTTTGCTGCCGAAGATGTTCAAACGATAAATGAGACGTACCATGCCGTAGCTGTTCACACCGTTGTAAGTATAAACCGAACGGCCGTTGGAAGTCAATGAACGGGAGATGTTGCTTTGTTCCTTCAAAATATCATTCCATTCAAAGCTCAACGTCAAGGCTCCTTTCAAGAAGCTCTGGGCTATCTGCGCGTTCCATATCAATTCGTTCTTGTTCATGCTGGCATCCGAATAACCGCGGCGTGCCTGATTGGTCATGTTGGTCGAAAGGCTGGTACCCCAAGGCGCGTTCAACTGAAGATTACCTCCATAAGAGAAAGTATAAGGTTCCTGATTGTTTTCCGGATTCATCTTGTCCTTTTCAAACGTATAGTTGATGCTTCCGTTGATACCTACTTCCAGCCAGTCGTTTCGATAACGGCCTCCCAGACGTTCGGCCAGAGTAAGGTTGGTCGTCGTATTCTTCTGCGCCACCGCCGTAATGTCGGTACCTTCCGTAATGTAACTTACATTGTTACTATAGCTGCCCCGGGTAAAGGTGTCTATCGTAAACTTCTTGTTTTTCAACGCCGTATTCATGCCGAAAACGCCGAACACATTCCAGTTACCATTGATATTTTCCGGCATGGTGGTCCAGCGACCATTGCTTGCGTCATAAGCACGCTTGTTGCTGATGGCATTCTGTGTAAACGAACCATTGACGAACGAGAAGATACCGCGCTGGGCTTCCATGTTGAAAGTATTGAAACGGAGTTCCATGTTGTGCGAGAACGAAGGCTTCAATCCCGGATTACCCATGGTGACGTTCAGCGGATTGGAGTTATCTTCTATCGGCAACAAATTCTCCATGCTCGGCGAGCTGGTGCGTCCGCGATAAGAGAAGCGAAGTTGTGTCTGCTTTTCCGGCTGATAACGGAAATCCACTTCGGGCGAGAAGTTAAACACGTTGCGAGTGGTATCGATATTGTGAATATCCTTCTTGTAAGACAACTTGGTGGTTTGAGGCCTGAACGCCAAACCGGCAGACAAGTTCCAAGTCTCGCGATTCGCACGGAACATCACACGGGCATCGTGGTCGTAGGTCTTGTATTCCGCATACTTGCTTTGCGCAGGGTCCAACCAGCCTTCCGAGAAGTCGTTCGGAAGATTACCGAGCAAGAAATTCTTTCTATCCGCGGCATTCATCAAATCGTAAGTGGAATTGTCGCTTTCACTGTAATTGTAACTGAAACGGTAGCTGAACTGCAAATAAACTTTGTCCGCTATGGGTTCGCTATAACTCACCTCCGTACCCAGACTGTAATTGTCGGTCGGTGTCGTGATGTAACGGCGGATGGTATCTTCCGAAAAGGTCGGAATGCCGTCGCCACTATAATAACGTATCAGGTTATTGGAGTACTTATTACTTTCGTTGTCGCCATAGCTGCCAATCAAGCGCAAAGTGACATTTCGTCCGCGGTCGTTCAGTCTGCGGGTGAGCTGCATGTTACCGTTGGCCGAAAGAGAACGACTGTCGGACAGCGAATTGTTGTCCGAAGCATTGACACGGATGGCATCCAGTTTTTCATTGGCTGCCGAACCAAAATCCAGATAAGCATTCGGGTCGGCCACCACGGCATAAGGGTCGGAATTGAATGTAGCCGACAAAGATTTGGAACTATTGTCTGTTTCTCCCCACGAAAATGAACCGCGCATAAAGAAGGTAGTCACGCTGTCCGGACGCCATTCCAAACGCATAAACGCACTCAAATTTTGGTTCTTATTACGGCTCAAACTGTTTGAGTTGGCAAAAGAGCTGGTACCGCTGGGCAGGAAGTTTTCCACCTGTCCGATGCTTTGCGCATCATTGTCGCGGTAGTTGTAGCGAGCACTGATACCAAGATCCACCTTTTCGCGTTCCATCGCATAGTTCATGCCCACTTCTTTAGTGGCTGTCAAACCGTTGTTTCTTCTCCAACGGGGACCGCCGCCACCGCCAAATCGCTGGTCGGCTACGTTGTTGGCACGTCCAATGAGCGAGAACTGGTCGGAACGATCTCTGGAACTGGAAAAACGGTTGATATTCATGTTGGCCGAATAACGGTCTTCGGTACCCATTCCGGCATCCAAGTTGCCTACCCATCCTTGATTCATCCCTTTCTTTACCGTCAGGTCGAGCACTGCTTCTTCTTCACCGTCATCGATACCGGTGATGCGGGCATTGTCCGACTTACGGTCGTAGGCATTGATTTTTTCTATCATGTTGGCAGGAAGATTCTGAAGACCGGTCTTTACATCACCACCAAAAAATTCCTTTCCATCCACCAACAATTTTGAGATGGACTTACCGTTCAATGTCACATTACCGTCATCGTCCACTTCGGCTCCCGGAATCTTCTTCACCAGTTCTTCCAACGCAGCCCCTTCCGAGGTTCGATAAGCCGACGCATTGTATCCCAACGTATCCCCCGAAACCGTTACCTGAGGAGCTTCCGCCACCACAACGGCCTCTTTCAGCATCACGGCATCCGACGAAAGGCTGATTTTACCCACATCGACAGTCGGCTTGGAAGACGCCAACTGAAGCTCTTTCACATAAGGCACATACCCCACGAACGATACTTTCAGCACATATTTACCCGGCCGGACAGCCACACTGAAACCGCCATCGTTATCGGTTACATTACCCACCGCCATCGTACTATCGGGCAGCGAGAGCAGTTGCACGGTGGCCTGCATGACAGGCGACTTATCATCATTGTCAATCACGAAACCGGATACGGTCACCCGCCCCCGACCTTGCCCCCGGTTCTGATTCTGAGCCGAGAGGAAACCAAAGCTAATACCTACTAGCAATACTACAAATACAAATCTTTTCATTTTATGTTTTATAATTCTGTTTCGTTTACCTCGTATTGGACACTTCCACTTCGCAAAAGTTTAAAAAACGAAATACTTTTATTTATTAAATTCTATTAATTTACAAATATGCCGACAAAATTAAATAATAAATCGGACATAAAAGACAAGTTTAAGCAAAAATACCTAAATTTGCAGCCAAACATTTACACCTATGAAAAAACAAGAAGTCATTATCTGTCACCATTTGGAAGATAACCTGAGTGCCGCCATCAGCCGATGTCCGCACGACAAGTTGTTCATTCTCACCGATGAACATACCCGCGAACTTTGCCTCCCGCTCCTTGCCGGATTCGACTGTATGAAAGAAGCCACTCTCATCTGCATTGGTGCCGAGGACGTACATAAGAATATCGAAACCCTCGCTCACGTATGGAAAGAACTGAGCGACAAGGGAGCCGGTCGCCATTCGTTAATGATAAATCTGGGCGGCGGCATGGTGACCGATTTGGGCGGATTCGCAGCGTCCACTTTCAAACGAGGCATCCCATACATCAATATCCCCACTACCCTGTTGGCGATGGTCGATGCTTCGGTAGGCGGAAAAACGGGCATCAACTTCAACGGACTGAAGAACGAACTCGGTGTCTTCTCTCCTGCCGAATCGGTCTTGATAGACACCGAGTTTCTCCGGACATTAGACCGCCGAAACCTGCTATCAGGATACGCCGAGATGTTAAAGCACGGACTTATCAGCACCACTCGTCATTGGGCGGAACTGCTGAACTTCGACTTAAACCAAATAGATTATCGGAAATTGCAGGCATTGGTGGATTGTTCGGTACAAATCAAAGAACACATTGTGGAAGAAGACCCCTTTGAAAAAGGCATCCGAAAGGCACTTAACTTGGGACACACCGCCGGTCATGCCTTCGAAAGTCTGGCACTTGAAACCAACCATCCCATCCTTCATGGCTATGCCGTGGCATGGGGTATCGTCTGCGAACTTTACTTCTCGCACCTCCGTGTAGGCTTTCCGAAGGATAAATTGCAACAAACACTTCGATTCATCCGCGAACACTACGGCACACCGGTCTTCGACTGCAAGCAATACAACCGCCTTTACGAGTTCATGACACACGACAAGAAGAATCAGGCAGGCATCATCTACTTCACCCTACTGGGCGAAGTAGGCGACATCCGTATCAACCAGTCGGCTTCCAAAGAAGAGATATTCGACATGCTCGATTTCTACCGTGAATCCATGGGATATTAAGAGAAAAACAAAGTTTTTGAAAAAAAACGAGGAAAAAGTTTGCAGATTCAAAAATAAGCCCTACCTTTGCAACCGCAATTCGGGATGTAGCTCAGTCCGGTTAGAGTACACGTCTGGGGGGCGCGAGGTCGCTGGTTCGAATCCAGTCATCCCGACCGAAAGAAAAGCATTGATAATCTGATGATTGTCGATGCTTTTTGTTTTTACCAATATTGAATGAATTGTGATATAATGGGTCAGTAGCTTTTTAGTGGGATAAGCGGGCTCAGTAGCTTTTTAATGGGGATAAGCGAAAAACTTTGCGATACGGAACAGGAAGAACTTCTTGTCAGCTACGCCTCTTAGATTTGCT